>CAZWQJ010000001.1:0-79187 GCA_964635825.1 uncultured Victivallales bacterium
ATGGTGGCCAGGCTCGAGTGGGAGAAGTTCGAGTCCCGCAGCCTGGAAGCCGTGCGGGATGAATACGAGACGTGCAAGCGCCCCGGCCACACGCGCCTGCACCTCGATCATGTCCCCGTCATCGACGAGGACGATCGCCGCGTGGATTTCAAGGCCATCATCGCGCGCGCCCTCGCCGCCGGCTACGAATCGGTCATGGTGGACGGCTCCCGCCTGCCCCTCGCGGAGAACATCGCCTGCACGCGGGAGATCGTGGAAGTGGCCCACGCCGCGAAGGTTCCGGTGGAAGGGGAATTGGGCGCGGTGCTGGGCCACGAGGCCGGCCCGCTGCCGCCCTACGAGGAGTTGTTTGCCTCCGGGAAGGGCTTCACCGACCCGGAAGAGGCGCGGCGCTTCGTGACCGAAACGGGCGTGGATTGGCTGTCGGTGGCCATCGGCAACATCCACGGCGCCATTTCCGCCGCCGCCAAGGGGAAGCAGAAAGTCGCCGCGCGGTTGAGCATCCCGCAGCTCGAACGCATTCACGCCGCGACCGGCATTCCGCTCGTGCTGCACGGCGGCACCGGCATTCGCAAGGAGTACATCCTCCAATCGCTCCAGCACGGCATGGCCAAGATCAACGTGGCGACGGCCATCCGGCAGCCCTACGAACGCACGCTCGAAAAAGGCGTGCCCGCCGCGCAAACGGCGGTCTACGAGGCGATGCTCACGGTGATTCGCGACGATCTCGACGTGCAGAACTCGGCCACCGTGCTCAAACCGCAGGAGACGACATGAAGACGCAACCGCTAACCTTTGCCCTCTATTTCGGTAACCGCGGCTTTTTCCCCGAAACGCTGATTGCCGCGGCGCGCCAGGAACTGCAGCAGGCGGTGGAAAAGGCGGGGCACCGCGCGCTGCTGCTGGATGCCGCCAGTACGCGCTTTGGCGCGGTCGAAGCCACCTCCGAAGGGCGGATCTACGCCGAGTTTCTCGCCGCCAACAAGGGTAAATACGACGGCGTGATCCTCTGCCTGCCGAACTTCGGCGACGAAACCGGCGCCATCGCCGCCTTGCAGGATTGCGGCACGCCGATCCTCGTGCAGGCCTACCCGGACGAGCTGGACAAGATGGGCTTCAAGCACCGGCGCGACGCGTTCTGCGGCAAGTTCTCCGTGATGGATGTCTTTTACCAGTATGGCTTGCCGTTCACCACCCTGCCGCCCCACACCACGCATCCGAACAGCGACGCCTTTGCCGCACAGTTGCGGACGTTCGCCGCCACCTGCCGGGTGGTGAAGGGTATGCGGCGCATGACCGTCGGCGCCATCGGCGCCCGCACCACCGCGTTCAAGACCGTGCGTTTCGATGAGCTGGCGCTCCAGCGCTACGGCATCACCACGGAGACGCTCGACCTCTCCGAGGTGATCGACCGGGTCCAACGAATGCCGGACGCGGATGAACGCGTCCGCACCCGCGCGCAGTTCCTCTCGGGCTACGCGGATTGCTCCACGGTGCCGGCGCCGGCGCAAACGCAGATGGCCAAACTGTCAATCGTGATCGACGATATCATCAGCGAGTTCGGCCTGGACGCCATCGCGTTCCGATGCTGGATCGAACTCGAGAAGCAACTGAAGATCGCGCCCTGTCTGCTGATGAGCGAGATCAACAACCGCGGCACTCCGGCGGCCTGCGAGGTGGACGTGTGCAACGCCGTGATGATGTACGCGCTGCGCCTGGCCTCGGGCGTGCCGGCCACCTGCCTGGACTGGAACAACAACTACGGCGACCACCCGGACAAGTGCATCCTCTTCCACTGCGGGCCGGTGCCGCAGGACTTGATGACCGCCAAGGGCAAGGTGATCGATCACCCCATGTTCGCCAAGGCGCTCGGGGGCGGCTGCGGATGGGGGCCGAACCAGGGCCGCATCAAGTCGTCGCCCATGACCTACGCCAGCGCCAAGACGGAAGACGGCCGCCTGCAGGTGTATCTCGGCGAGGGTGCGATGACGGACGACGAAATCGCCGCCGATTTCTTCGGCTGCGCCGGCGTGGCGCAGATTCCGGACCTGCAGCGGAAACTGCAGGCCATCGGCCAGGCGGGCTACCGGCACCACGTCAGCCTGACCTTCGGCCACCACGCCGCTGCCGTGCGTGAGGCATTCACCCGATATCTGCGTTACGACGTGCAAGACCTGTGAGCCTGCTCGGCATCGATCTGGGGACCAGTGGCTGCAAGGCCGGCGTGTTCGGTCTCGACGGCGTCTGCCTGGCGCAGGCCTATCGGGCCTACGACATGTTGCACCCGCGGCCCGGCTGGTCCGAGCTCGATACCGCCGCGGTGTGGGGCCACACCCGCGCGGTGATCGCCGAGGTGGCGGCCCAGGCGCGGCATGACCCCGTCACCGCGCTGTCGGTCAGCTCCTTCGGCGAAGCGTTTGTGCCGGTGACCCGCGACCGGCAGATCCTGGACAACAGCATCCTCTGCATCGACGAACGCGGGCGGGAGCACATCGACCGGCTGCGCGCAACCATCGGGCGCGAGCGGTTCTACGCCATCAATCCGAACCTGCTGGGCCCGAACTACTCCATGCCGAAACTGCTGTGGCTGCGTGAGCATCGGCCGGAGGTCTACCGGCGCGCGGACTTCTTTCTGCTCTGGTCCGACCTGATCGCCTTCCTGCTGGGCTGCGATCCGGTCACCAACAACTCGCACGCCAACCGCACCCTGCTGTTCGATCTCGAGCGGAACGACTGGTCCGAGACGTTGCTGGACTGGAGCGGAATCCCGCGCGCGAAACTTGGCCGTGTGGTGCCCGGCGGCACGGTCATCGGCGCCGTCGCCGCGGACATGGCGGCGGCGCTGGGGCTGCCGCCGGGGGTGCGCGTCGTGGCCGGTGGACACGATCAATGCTGCAATGCGCTGGGATGCGGGGGGATCCGCGCGGGCCGCGCGGTGTACGGCATGGGCTCCTTTGACTGCATCACGCCCATCTACCGCAAGCCCGCCGAACCGTTGCGCATGCTGCACGCGAACCTGAACATCGAGCACCACGTGCTGCCGGAGCTGTACGTCTCCTTCCTCTACAACCAGGCCGGACTGTTGACAAAGTGGTTTCGCGACACCTTCGCGGCGGCCGATCAGCCGCCCGCCGGGGTGGGCATCTATGAACATCTGTACGCGGAGCTTCCCGATGCACCGACGCGCCTGCTGGTGTTGCCGCACTTCGATCCGCCGCCGCATCACGTTCCGGAGACCTCCGGCGTGATCGTCGGGCTCAAGACCGATACCACGCGCGGCGAAATCCTGAAGGCGATTGTCGAGGGGGCCACACTCCACTTCGTGCAGGGGATCGAAGCGCTGCGCGGCCTGGGCATTGACACGACCGCGTTCATTGCCGCCGGCGGCGGGGCGAAGGCCGACAAGGGCTTGCAGGTGCGCGCGGATATTTTCGGCGTGCCGATCATCCGGCCGCGCATCACCGAAGCCGGTGTGCTGGGCGCCGCCATGCTGGCAGGACTCGCCACCGGCGTGTGCGCGACGGCGGCGGAAGCCGCGGCGCTGTTTGTCCATGAAGACCGCCGCTTCGAGCCGGATGCGGCGCGCCACGCCTGCTATCGCGAGAAACACGCGCAGTTCCGCGCCCTGTTCCCCACGCTCGCGCCCCTCCTGCGCCGGCTCGCCTGGCGTTCCGATGGCGGGCCAATGATGCGCGACGTGCACAGGCAGGTCACAGTGCCGTTTGACGTCTCAACCCGGGATTGTTACGTCTATCGCTCCGTCCAAACGTCGAAGCAAAGGGAGTGTCGTCAGCAGCCATGAACTTCAAGTACCGCATCCACTACGCCCCCTCTCCCAACGCCCTGGAACAGGCGGCTCGCGTTGGCTCGAACATGGCCGTCATCTACTCGGTTGGCCCCTGCTCGCACCTGTGGTTCGCGCGCGACCCGGCAACCGGCCGCGAGATGGACGAGTTTCCGATCTACTTCGATGCGTATCCGAAGGTGGCGGCCGTACGCCGCGGGGCGGACTCCGTCTGGATCGAGGAACTGCGGCGTCACATCCGCGCGATGATCGAGCGCGCCCTGGCGCTCGGCCTGAAGCCGGTGATCCACTTCTACGAACCCATGCTGCCGCTGGCCTTCGAGCGCGAGTACCCCGACCTGGTCGGCGTATTCAAGCGCCCCACGCAGGATGGAACCCAGGATGTGCACACCCTGCTTGATCCGGACAACCCGGTGACCTGGGACCTGATGCGCGCGAAGTATCGCGAGATCGCCCAGGCCTTCCCCGAAGTGGCCATGTTCGTCATCACCACGGGGGACACGGCCAGTGCCTACTGGTGTGTGCCCGAGGCCAAGATGCCGATTCACGAACGGCTCGCTCGCAACGTCCAGGCCGCCCGGGAAGGCATCCGCGAAGCGGGATCGAGCGCGCAGGTCTGTTTCCGGCTCTGGTGGCGGAATTTTCCGGACGAGTACTACCGCGACGGACACCGCCTGACCGAGGCCTTGACGGGGCTGAAGAACGCCACGGACTACCTGTGCCGCATTGGCAAGCCGCACAACACGCCGTCCGACGTCCTGCCGAAACTCTTCGCGGCGCTCCCCCCGGACGTGCCGGTCATGTACAAGTCCACCCGGATGGACATCCACGACGGAAGCCCGATCACCCATGTGCTTGGCCAGTATCCGGCCGATCGCGAGCAGATCATCGAGATCTCGTTCGAGCTGTACCACCAGAAGCCGTGGCCCTGGTGCAAGATCAAGCACATCCGCCAGGGGTACGAAGCGGCGCGCAACCACGGGCTCGCCGGCTACGTCTCGCTGCCGATCAACGTCGAGAACAACGACCGGACCCTGGACCCCGAAAAGGGCAATCTGGGCCGCATGAACACGTGGCTGTTCGAGCAGCTGGCCAAGGACGACCCGCGCACCGACGCCGAACTGGTGGGTGCGTGGCTGGAAAGGGAATTCGGCGCGCCGCAGCCCAAGGTGGTCGTGGACGCGCTGCTCGATGCCGACCGGCTCGCGAGCGAGGGCATCCAGTGGGGGCGCGGCATCCACAACCGCATGCCCTTCGCCTCCCCGCACACCACCAAGCTCTACTGGCTGTTCGACGGCTTCATCCAGCCGGACTTCCCGTATGCCATCGCTAACCCCACCGCGGAGTTGCTGGAAGGTCTGATCCGCATGAAATACGCCGCGTACGAGGACGCCCGTTTTCACGTGGCGCGAATCGAGACGGCGCGGGCGGTCATGCATCCGGGGCTTTTCGAGGAAATCCACACGGCCTACACGGATTTCTCCGAGTACATCCTGCTCGCGCGGGACTGGAGCAGCTACCTGTTGATGCAATATGGCATCGAGCGCGGCGTGTTCGCGGCCGACCGCCAGACGCTGGGGCGTATGTCGCGTTACGTGGAGACGTTCATCCGCAACCTGACCCGGCTGCGGGACCGTCCCGCAGGCAAGCGTGCCATCGGCAACCTCGCGTTCCCGGACGCCTTTCCCCTGGCATAGCATGACGAAGCGCGATGAAGTGCCGGTGGTGCGGCCGGACTGCGAGGCCAACCTGCGGCCGCGCTATGCCATCGAGTCGGCGTCCTGGATCTGGCATCCGCTCCACGGCGGACAGGAAACCGCCGTGTTGCAGTTCGAGAACCGGTTCCGTGTCAGCCGCGCCGCCGCGTTGACGATCCACGTCAGCGCGGACGAGCGCTATGAACTCTACCTCGACGGAGAGTTGATTTCGCGCGGGCCGGATCGGTGCGATGTCGAACACTGGAGCTTCGCGTCCTATCGGCTTCAGCTGGAGCCTGGTGCGCATTGCATGGAGGCCACCGTCTGGTCCCTGGGCGAGGCCGCGCCCAAGGTGCAGCTTCACCACCGGGGTGGTTTCATTCTGGCGGCGGAGGGCGACTTTGGCACCCTCCTTGACACCGGCCGCGGCGCCTGGCGGGTCGCCGACCGCACCGGGGCGTGGTCCTTCGAAAACCGCCCGGACGAACTGCCCGCCCACCTCGTGGGCGCGCACCAGACGATTCACGGCGACCGCTGGTTTGCGCCGGCCGACTGGGTCCCCCCCTGCGTGGTATTCGGCCCCCTGGCGCGCGCGGAGTGGTACACCGTCCGGGAAGGCTGGAAATTGCGCCCCAGCCCGCTTCCCGAGCAAGTGAGCGCGGAGCGCTGCGCGGAGCGCTGCGCGGGGCGCATCCTCGCGGTCATCGCCGGGGGGCTCGATGCCGAAACTCCGTTACCCGCCGCCAGCCTCGTGCATCCCGAGTTGCCCGCGTGGCAGCGGTTGCTGGATGGCACCGGTGTCGTTTGCGTACCCGCGGAAACGACGGTCTCCATCCTGTGGGATCTTGGGAACTACTACTGCGGCTACAGCCAGGCAAGGCTCTCGGGCGGCGCGGGCTCGGACGTGTCGTTCGTCTGGGCGGAGGCCCTGTTCGAGCGCCCGTTGAGCCAGGCGTCCAAGCACAAGGGGCAGCGCCAGGAGGTGGTTGGGAAGTATTGCCGCGGACCCCGCGACAGCTTCCGTAACGACGGGGGCGAGCACCGTGCCTACACGGCTTGCTGGTGGCGGTCGGGCTGCCTGATCCTCGTCACGGTGCGCACCGCGGCGGCGCCGCTCGTGGTGGAGGCGGTGTCGTTCCGCGAGACGCGCTATCCGCTGGAAATGGAGGCGTCTTTCGCCTGCGACCGGCCCGACGTAGAGCGGGTCGTGCCGTTCTGCCTGCGCGGCTTGCAGATGTGCGCGCACGAGACGTTCATGGACTGCCCGCACTACGAGCAGGCACTGTACGTCGGCGACACGCGCCTCCACAACCTGATCACCTACACGCTCTCCGCGGACGCACGGCTGGCGCGCCGCTGCATCGAGCTGTTCGACTGGTCGCGCCGCGCGTTCGGGTTCACGAACTCGTCCTATCCCGCCTCCTCGGCGCAGTTGATCAGTACCTTCCCGCTGTACTGGGTGATGATGGTGCGCGACTACCTCTGGTGGCGTGACGACGGCGAGTTTGTGCGCGCGTGCCTGCCGGGCGTGCGCGCCAACCTCGACGCCTTTGCCGCCCTATGTGGCGCGGACGGCCTGCTCAACGATGCGCCGGGGTGGGCCTTCCTCGACACCGTCCCGGAATGGCTCGACACGCTGTATGCTCCCGACCGCATGCGTGGGATGAGTAGTACCGTGAATCTTCTGCACGCCCTTGCGCTGGAACGTGCGGCGGAACTGGAAGACTGGGCCGCAGAGCCGGAGCTGGCAGCCCGCTGTCGCCGACGCGCGGCGGCGATCGTGCGTGCCGTCACCGCGGCCTGTTGGGACGGCGCGCGCGCGTTGATGGCGGATGACCCGGATCGGTCGGCGTGGAGTCAGCATGCATCGATCATGGCCTTGCTCACGGGGGCGGTGCCCGCCGGCGCGCAGCCCGCCTGCTTGGACGCCCTGCGCCGCACATCCGGACTCGCGCAGGCACAGCCCATGTTCTGGATGTTCTACCTCTTCGAGGCGTTTCACCAACTCGGGCGGGGCGAACTCGTGCTCGACTACCTGCCGCACTGGAACGAGCTTCTGGACAAGACCGGGCTGCGCACGCCGTACGAGATGTACGAGCCGGCCCGTTCCGACTGCCACGCCTGGGGCAGTCATCCGTTGTTTCATCTGCATGCGACGGTCGCCGGCATTCGCCCCGCCGGGCCGGGCTTCCGCCGCGTGCGCATCGCCCCCGCGCTGGGCCCCCTGCGCCGCCTCGCTACCCGCATGCCGCATCCGCGCGGCGTCATCGAGGTGGCGCTCCAGTTCACGGACGCGGGCGCTTGCCGCGGGACCGTGACGCTGCCGCCGGACACCGTCGGCGAGTTCGTTTGGCGCCAGGGCACCGTGCCTTTACAATCGGGGATGAACAGGTTTGATTAACATTGCGGCCAGACGAGCCAGGAGCGAATCGGCGCTCTGACTCGCTGCAGGGACTCGAATTCCGGAGCGGGTAATGAGCGCGTATGGCCCGAAGAACAGAGGCGGACTCGCCGGGAGGCTTCGGCTGCGCCTGGGCGCGCTCGCGGCGACGCTCCTGGCTGCGTCTGCCGGCACCGCCCCGGGGCAGGTGGTCATCAACGAATTCATGGCCGTCAACGACGGGGGCCTGACCAACGCGCTGGGCCAGACTGCGGACTGGATTGAGCTCTACAACACCTCGAACGGCGCCGTGAACCTCGCGGGTTGGCGGCTGACCGACGACGCGGCCAAGCCGTCGAAGTGGGTCTTTCCGACCTGGACAATTCCGGCGCAGGGCTTCGCGCTGGTCTACGCGGACAACAGCAGCGTGGCGGTGACGCAGGGCGAGCTGCACGCCAGCTTCCAGTTGTCGGGCAACGGCGAGTACCTCGGGCTCTACCGGCCGAACGGGACCGTGGCCTCCGAGTACCGCCCCGCCTATCCGGCGCAGACGGCCAACGTGTCCTTCGGCCTGCGGCCGGACACCGGCGCCGTCTTCCCCGTGAACAGCAACACGCTGCTGCGCCTGCTGATTCCGACCAACGGCACGCTGGACGCGGTCTGGACGGGCACGAATTTCAACGACAGCGCCTGGGCTCGGGTGGCGCAGCCGGTCGGCTACGAGAGCAGCCCCTCGAACTACGCCGCGCTGATCCGCACGACCGTACCCCTGCGCACGATGGCTGCGTACGTGCGGATGCCGTTCGTGCTGGACGACCCGGCAACCGTGGATGAACTGCTCCTGCGGCTGCAATTTGACGACGGCGTGGTGATCCACCTCAACGGCACGGCGCTGGAATCGGAGAACGCGCCGGCCGATGCCGTGTGGAATTCGCCCGCGCTTGGCCAGCGCGACCCGGAGGATGCGGTGGCGTGGGCGGAGTTCGATCTCTCGGGCCGCCGCGACCTGCTCGTGGCGGGCACGAATGTGCTGGCGGTGCATGTGCTCAACGTGAGCCGCCCGCCGATCCTGTTCAACGACCTGCTGCTGGGGTGCGAGCTGGAGGTGCGGCGCTATGCCCCCAGCGTGAGCGGCGAATGGCGCTTCTTCAGCCTGCCGACGCCGGGCGCGCGCAACGTGCTGGGCGAGAGCGATGCGCAGCCGCCGGTGGCGTTTGCGCCGTCGCGCGGGTTTTACGAGCAGCCGGTGACGGTGACGCTCAGCACCCCGGTGGAGAACGCCGTCATCCGCTACACGCTGAACAACACGCTCCCGGACGCGACCAACGGGCTGGTGTATGGCGCGCCGCTGATGGTGACGTCCACCACCGTGGTGCGCGCACGGGCGTTCAAACCCAACTTCGAGCCCTCGCGCGCGCAGACGCACACGTACGCCTTTCTGAGCGATATCATCTCCAATCCCGTCATGCGCACGATCGTCACGCTCGATCCGACCTATGGCCCCCAGATGCGCGCGTCGCTGCTGGCGGCGCCGGCGTTCTTCTTCACCGTGCCCGGCGGGATCGACAAGGTCGTCGAGCGCGCGGCCTCGGTGGAATTCTTCGAAACCGGAGGGGTGCCGGGGTTCCAGATTGACTGCGGGGCCAAGCGCTACGGCCAGCGATCGCTGGAGCGTCTCCCGAAGAACTCGTTGCGCATGTTCTTCCGCACCCGCTACGGGGCCGGCCGGCTCGAGTACCCGGTGTTCCCGGAGAACCCCTACGGCCTCGCGCCCGCGGCGGAATTCGACCAGCTCAACCTGCGCTGCAGCCAGGACGGCTACGAGACCGGCGGCGCCCAGGTTCGCACGGCCTGGCACGACGATGTCCAACTCGCCATGGGGCATGTGGGCCTGCACGACCGCATGGCGCACGCCTACATCAATGGCGTCTACGAGGGACTCTTCACGCTGCGCGAGAGCCCCAAGGAGCCGCACTTCGAGATCTACATGGGCGGGGACGAAACCAATTACACGTACCGTTCCGAAACCACACCTTCGCCCGTGTGGCAGACGGTACTGGGGTTGAAGACCAACCTCACCGAGCTGCGCCGCTATGTGGACGAGACCAATCTCCACGACTACATGACGCTGAACTTCTGGGGCGCCAACAGCGACTGGGGGGTCGGCCACAACTGGACCGCCTGCGCCCCACGCTGGCCAGACGAGGGCGGCTTCCGGTTCTTCTCGTGGGATCAGGATTACACGCTGAGCAACCCGTCGTTGACCAACCTGAACAGTAGCGTGCCGAATGGCGTGTTCGATGCCCTCATGGTCGATCCCGAATCACGCCTGCGCTTTGCGGATCGCGTCTACCGCCATTGCTTCAACGCTGGCGTGCTGACCCCGAGCAACGCCTGGGCGTTTCTGAAGTACCGGGCCGACGAAACGCGCCTGCCGGTGGTGGCGGAATCCGCGCGCTGGCACGATCACAACTACCCCAACCTGTGGTCCAACAACGTCGAGGCGATCCGCAGCGGCTTCTTCGACTTGCGCACGCCGATCCTGATCGCACAGTTGCGGGACAAGGGCTGGTATCCGCCGCTGGATCCGCCGGTCTTCAGCCAGCACGGCGGGGCGGTGGCGCCGGGATTCCTGCTGATCCTGAGCGCGTCCAACACGATCACCTACACGCTGGACGGGAGCGACCCGCGCGAGTGGGGCACGGGGGCCGCAGTGGGTGAACCGTACACCGGTCCGATTCCGATCACGCTGGCGACAACGGTGAAGGCACGCGCGCGGGACGGAGCAGGGGAATGGAGTGCGTTGTCCGAAGCGCACTTCGCACCCGAGGCGCCGGCGGCGCTGCAGGTGTCGGAGCTGATGTTCCACCCGCGCAACCCGCCGCCGGGCGTGACCAATTGGAGCGCACAGGACTACGAGTTCATCGAGCTCCGCAACGTGGGCAACGCCGCAGCGGGGTTGACGGGTGTGCGGTTCGCGGAGGGGATCACGTTCGACTTCACGGCGGGCGCCATGTCGAGTCTCGATCCCGGTGCGTACGTGCTTGTGGTGGCCAACCTCGAGGCGTTCCGCAGTCGCTACACGAACTGGCCCGCGCTGAACATCGCCGGTGAATACCAGCGGGTCTACAACTTCCCCATCAAGATGCTGTCCGACGGCGGCGAGGAGGTGCGCATCGAGGACGGGTTGGGGCGGACGCTGGTGCGCTTCGCCTACAACGACGGCCGCGGCTGGCCGGAGGCGGCGGGTGGCGCCGGGCACTCGCTCGTGCCACAGACGCTGGATGATCCGAACAACGCGCTGGATTACGGCGGAAACTGGCGGGCCAGCGCGTACGTTGACGGGTCGCCGGGAGCACCCGATCCGGCACCGTCGTGCGAGGCCGTGTTGAACGAGGTGATGGCGCATACGGATCTGACCGACACCAACTACCCGGGATACGACTCCAACGACTGGCTGGAACTGTACAACCCCGGCACTTCCGCCGTGAGCCTGGCGGGCTGGTACCTGAGCGATGATCGCGATGCGCTGGACAAGTGGGCGATTCCGCCGACGTACTGGCTGGCGCCGGGGGCGTGGGTCGTCTTCGACGAAGTCAGCGGATTCCACAGTCCGATCACCAACGGGTTCGGGCTGAACAAGGCGGGGGAGACCGTCTTCCTGAGCCATTTGCCTGGCGGCGGCCGGGACCGGGTGGTGGACGCGGTGCGTTTCGAGGGACAGGAAAACGGCGCGGGCCTTGGGCGCCACGCAGACGGCCAGCCTTGGTGGTACGCGCTGACGCCGCCGACGCCATGGGCGGCAAACGCGGCGCCGACGGCCGGGGTGGTGATCGGCGAGTTCATGTACCATCCCGTAACCACGGGCGAGGAAGCGCTGGTCGAGTTCGTCGAGGCGTACAACGCCGGCGGTGTGACCGCCGTGCTGTGGAACGCCGACGGGCCGTGGCGTCTGGACGGCGGTTTGGCGTACACATTTCCGGTTGGCACCGCGCTGGCGCCGCGGGAGCGGCTGGTGGTGGTGGGGTTCGACCCGGTCAGCAACGTCGCCGCGCGCGCGAACTTCCTCGCGACCTATGGTCTCACCAACGGCGCGGTGCGCCTCTTGGGGCCCTACAGCGGGCAACTGGACAACCATGGTGAGCGGTTGGCGCTGGAGAAACCGCTGGCGCCGGACTTGCCGGAAGATCCCATGATCTGGGTGATCGTGGACGAAATCATCTACTTTGACCGCGCGCCCTGGTCGCCAGAGGCGGATGGAACGGGGCGTTCGCTGCAGCGCGTTTCGCCATGGGTATCGGGACGCGACCCGGCCAACTGGACCGCTGCGTACCCGGCAACACCGGGGAGCAGCGCCACGGACGATACCGATGGCGACGGGCTGCCGGACGCGTGGGAGCGCCTGTATTTCCAGTCCACGGCACGCGACGGGATGGTGGATTACGACGGCGACGGCATGCCGGACAGCGCCGAATTTGCCGCCGGCACGGATCCCACCAATGCCGCCAGTTGCTTCAGGCTCACGATCTCCGGCACCAACAACGCCGTGGTGGTGGGCTTTGAGGCGATCCTGGGCGAGCCGGGTTCGGAGGAGCAGGTGCGGTTCTACACGCTGGAAAGCGCCACGGGATTGGCCCGCGCTGCATGGCAGGGCGTGTCCGGCTACACGAATCTGCAGGGCTTGCAGGGTGACGTGCGTGTCACCAACCCCGCGACCCCGGGGCCGACCTTCTATCGCGGTCACGTGTGGCTCGAACCGGTGCCGTGAGCGGGGTTCCTCCGTGGTTTCCACTGATTGCCGGCGTTTTTCGCCGTCCTGTCACGCGCCGTTCGGGCGGAAGGCGGCAAGGGCAAGGCGGCGACGGAAGGATGGGGTGGCAGGCAAGCGGACGTGGCCCCGCGATCCCCGGAATCCGTTCCGCGAAGGAGCATACGCGAAGGCGTTCGACATCATGGCCATGCATCCCGACGGGCTGACGCGCTGAAAGCTGGTTGAGCTTTTGCCATGGCGACGGGCAAAGACGTCCGCCTCGCCGCCTTTGACGCCCAGGTGCTGCTGAGCGCCCGAGGGGTCACAGGCGAAGGGTTTTGCACATGCCCCGAATCTGCCACCGCCGGCGGGTCTACGCGCGTGGTTCAAATCCCCGTCAGGTTGGCGTGCTGCTGAAACGCACCAACCATGATTAGCCATGCCCGCAAGTGTTTCCACCTGGATCCGGCTGGGCGCGCCATACAAACCCTTGTCGAATCCCCGCCCAAACCGGCAATCCGTTGTCGCTTTCCGACAAGGCTTTGCGACTTCTCGACAATCCTTTGCACGAATCGCCGCTTTTCGGGGGCGGACGACTCCGGAAGATAATCCGGGAGATAATGCCGTGCGTTGCGGCGGAAAAAGCCAAGCCGGCGTGTTCCATGCCTTTCGTTCCACAAGGCACCCGCGGACGGCATGGGCGATCTCATCCCTTGACCGCGCCCTCGGTCAACCCGCGGACGAACAGCTTCATGGAGAAGACGAATAGCAGGATGATCGGGATGCTGGCCATGGCGTAGCCGGCCATCAGCGGGCCCCAGAACTTCAGGTATTCGCCGGCCATCCGCAGTAACTGCACCATCACCGGCAACTGGTCCCGGTCGCGCATCACAATCAGCGGCAGCACGAACTCGTTCCAGGAGGCGATGAACTGCATGACCCCGACCGTCCCCAGGATGGGCCCAGAAAGCGGCAGCACCACGTTGCGCAGTTGCTGCAGGTGGCTGGCACCATCGATCTCCGCCGCCTCGTACAGGTCGCCCGGGATGTCCGCCACGAAGTTGCGCAGCACGAAGATCGCGAACACCTGGCCGGAGGCGGCCCCTACCAGGATCAACGCGGCAAGCGTGTTGAGGAGGTTCAGGTCGCGGAGCAGACGGAACAGGGGGACCAGATTGGCGATCATCGGCATCATCATGAGGATCAGGATGGCATTCCAGAAGAAGCCCGACAGCGGCATCCGCTGCCGGGCAAAGAAGTAGGCGGCCCCGAGTGCCAGGCAAAGCGTCAGCACCGTGGCGCAGGTGGAGATGAAGATGCTGTTGGAGACGGTCGGCATGACGAGCCTCCAGGCCGCGGCCCAGTTCTCCGGGTGCAGCGGCTGTGTCAGAACTGCCGGCGCGGCGTAGAACTGCTTGTTCGTCTTGAAGCTGACAATGAGCATCAGGTAGAGGGGCAGAAAAGCGAACGCCAGGACCGCCCAGATCGTCAGGTGCTTGTTGAGACGCAGCGCGTATCCGCCGAGGGCCCGCAGGCGCAGGCGGGTCGGGGTTGGCAGAGGCGCGGGAAGCCATGCCCTGCGCCCGGCGAACCCGCGTGCCGCCGATCCCGCCCGACCGTCGGCAATCGCGGGCGCGCGCCGTGCCCGCCGAAGTCGGGGACGGTTCTCGCTCATGATCCAGGTGAGCAGCTTCTGCAGGGCGATCACAATGATCGTGAGAATGATGCCGACGGCGCAGGCATAGCCCATTTCCTGTTCAATGAACGCCTTGCGAATCATGAAGAGCGCGGGCACCGTGACCTTGCCGCCGGGGCCCCCGTTCATGCCGGCGAGAGCGAGGATCATGCCGGCGTCCTTGATGGTGTCGATGATGACGAAGACCAGGAGCAGGTAGATCGAGCCCATGATCATGGGCAGTTCGATGCGCGTGAACTTGGTCCACCAGTTGACCCCATCGATATCGGCGGCCTCGTACACGTCCTTGCCGATGCCCTGGAGTTTGGCCAGATGCGTGAGCACCGCGAACGACCCCACCCAGGGGAAACCCCAGACGATGCAGGCAACGAGGATCAGGCGCGGATCGCCCAGCCACGCCGGGGATTGCCCCGGCACGAAGATGCCTCCCCAGCCCAGAATCCGGTCGACGTGGACCAGCACGTCAAAGAGGCCGGTCGCGTACAGGAACCGGTTCAGGTAGCCGGAGGTGGCCTCGAGAAAGAACGAGCGCCAGATCAGGACCACCACCAACCCCGGAATCACCATGGGCACGACAAACAACGTCCGGTAGAGGAACTGCAGGCGCAGGCTGCGACAGCGATGGATGCAGACCGCGACCAGCAGGGCCGGGATCATTTTGACCACGTTCCACCCGCCGAGGATGAAGGCCACTTTGAACGATGCCCAGAACTCGCTCGAGGTCACGAGCCGCTGGTAATTCTCGAACCCCACGAATTCGGAGACATCGGATCCATTCCAGCGGAAGAAGCTGTGGAACACGCCGCTCGCCGCCGGATAGTAGAGGAACAGGGCGATGAGCAGCAGCGACGGCAGCACGAAGAGATAGAGATCCCAGTGGTGCCGGACCTCGCTCCACTTGATGTCGCGGCCCGCCATGGCTACGGACGCTCCTTTCGCTGCAACCGCTCGCGGACGCGGGCGATCGCCTCGGGCCCAAATGCATACGGCTCCACCGCGTTCGTCACCGGGCCCAAATCCAACTGCTGTTGCAGCAACGCCGGGCCGAGATCCCGCGTCAGCAGGCGGCTGGTCGTCATCTGGCGGTACTTCGCCAGCCGCGACGCCGCGGTTGCCCCCTCGGACGCCAGCGCCCGCGCGCGGAAGCCGGCGAGGAACTGCTCGTCGCGGATCACCCCGCGCCGGCGGTTACGCTGCATCTCCTCGTACTCAAACTGGCCGTGCTCCCGGTAGAAGGGCTCGAACTCGGCGGCCATCTGCTCATAGCCGATCTGGTGCACTTGAAACAGGGACACGAGCTGTTGCCACTTGATGATCGTTTCGCCGCCCAACGTCACCGGCATCGCGGCGTAGGTGCCTTCCAGGCGGGGCTCGAACGCCTCCAACAAGGGAGCCAGTGAGGTCCCGCTGATCGTGGGAATCCAGCCGATGATCCGGTTGAACTCCTGGTTGCCCTCGCGGCTGCTGAGAAACTGCAGGAAGTCGATGGCGACCTCCGGATGCTTGGAGGTGCGCGTGATGGCGAAGGGCAGGCCGGCCATCGGGCGCTCGTACGACGGGCCCTCGATGATCGCCCCGAAGTCCGGGTCATCGGCCGCGGGCACCGGGAAGTCCATGATCCCCAGTTCGAAGCTGCCCCGCGCCTGTTCCTGCAGGCTTCCGGCATCCCAGGTCCCCGTCGTGATGAACACCGCGCGCTGCTGAGCGAAGAGGAAGACGGCCTCGTCCCGGCCAAGCCCCGTGAAGCCTGGCTGGCATTGGCGGGTCAACTGTTCCAGCATGCGGAACTTGGCGGCATAGGGAGGAAAGAGCAGGTCTATGCGATCGGTAGTGAGCCCGGCGTAGAACTCGTCATTGCCCACGGTTCCATCGCGATTGAAGTCGAGCCGGCGGACGGCGCCGAAGGTGAGCGGGTCGCACATGAACCAGTCCCACATCCCGATGTGATAGCCGGAGCCCGCGATCGGCGTGTACGGTTGCCCGCGGGCATCGCACTGCTGCTGGATGGTCTCGCAGGCGCGCAGGAACGCGCGATAGTCGTGCGGCGCCTGGTCCAGGCCGGTCAGCCTCTTCAGCAGGTCCTTGTTATAGAATATTCGCGTCCCGTACTGCGACAGCGGCACCAGCATGTACTCCTGAAGCTCGTCGATGTAGCTGTTGCGCATGGCGTCCTTGTACGTCGCCCGCCAGGGCGTGCGCTCCAGGTCCGTCCCCTTGTTGTAGGGATTGGGCTGGTTCACGTAGCTGGTCAACGGCATGAAGTACCGGTTGTGAAAACCCAGCAGCACGTTGTATGGAACGCCGAGCCCCGCCTCGATGATGTCGGGGGCCGTGCCGCCCATCAGTTGCGTGGTCATCCATTGGCCATAGGTGCTCTCGGGAATCGCGTCCTGGGTGATGAAGACCTCGGGATGGAGCTCCTGGTAGGCGGCCGCCATCTGGTCGAACGCCTCCCGCACGCCCGCTTCCAGTTGCCAGTGGCCGATGCGCAGGACCACCTTGGTGCCCTCGGGAACCTGCTGGTGCCGGCGCGTGGCGATGGTCACCGTGGCGCCGGCAAACGTCAGCACCACCACCAGTACGGGGAATCGCCGGCGCAGAAGATCCCACAGGCGACGGATCATGGCGCCACCGCCTTCCGGCTTCCATCCGCCGGGTGGTCACGGAGCTCGGCTTCCAGTTCATCCATGCGGCGGAGTTCCTGCCGGGCCAGGAAGACGCGCTGCTCCCGCGGGTACTCCGCAATCAGCTTGCGATAGTACTCGCGCGCCAGCTCGAAATCCTGAGTCTCGAACTCGGCCACCGTCGCGATGCGCCAGTAGGCCCACGACTCATCCTTCACCGGGTTCAGCGGATCGTCCTCGAGTGTCTTCCATGACTGGATGGTGGCGGCCAGAAGCTCATCCCGGCGGCCCAGCACCTTGCAGCAGTGCGCCCGCAGTTCATGCGCCGCGCTGCGCCAGGGGCTCGCAGGATGCGCCGCGACAAACCGATCGAGCGCCTCCAGCACCGCGCGCGTCCGCTCCGCATCGGGCTGCCGGAGCTGCGCCGCCTGTTGAAAGAGGAAGGCTTCCTCCCCGGCGGAATGATGGGGAAACCGGTCGATCACGTCTTGGTAGGCGGCTACCAGCACGTCCAGCGCAGGATACTCCCCGCCGACAGGCAGGGCCTTCATCCGTGCGAGCGCCAGCGCGCTCCACGCCGCCAAGTCGCTGGTCGGCGCCTGCGCCATGACCTCCCGGTAGAGCGAAGCGGCCTTCTCCGGATCCTCTCCGGGACGACGCAGGTTCCATGTCGTGGCCAGTCCGTACCGCGCGGCCAGTTGCGTGGGGCTGGACTCCGGCGCGCATGCCAGCGCGTCCTGGAAACTCCGCACGGCCGATTGAAATTCGCCTAGGCGGTACTGGTCCCACCCCGTGGCGATAAGCGCTTCCGGCGCCAGCCGGTCCGCCGGTCCGGCGCAGCCCAGCAGCCCGCAGCACAGGCTGACGCCCCATGTCCGCGCCAACCGTTTCATGGCGGCGGCTCGCGGGGTGGCCCCGCCTCGTGCGCGCCAATGTCGTAGCCTGCACCCGTGGGTACCGGCAGGCCGAAGAAGTCGTGATCGCAGCGGGCACGGAGCACGCGCGCGGGATCGAGCCCCGCATCGATGGCGGGCGAGCCAGCCTGCAGGCGGTAGGCGCCGAGTGACGCCAACCGGTTCGGACGCCCCACCGTCCCGCCGCCGCCCGCCGCGGTCAGGTGCGGGTCCGCCAGCAGGCCCACCGGTTCTCCGGCCAGCATTTCCTGCCCGGTCGCCTGGCGCCAGGCATCGAGGGAGGAGAAGCCCTCCACGTCCACGGTCCCGCCACTGGCCCAGTACAGATTGCCCTGAAAGCGCGTGATCCCCGCCGGGGTCTTGTTCCAGCTCCACACGAGGGGGTGGTTGTTCGTCGTCACGATGATGTTGTTGAACACGCGCAAACCGGAGGCGTTGGGCTCCCATGGGGCAAGGAAGGCCGCCCCCACCGAGGTGTAGACGGTGTTGCCGTACACGCTGGCGTCTCGCAGCCCCACCGGTCCCGCCAACGACGACAGCGTGATCGCCGCCATGCGCCGCGGGGATCCGGATGCATCGTTCTCGCTCACGTTGTAGCGCACCACGTTGTTCGACCAGGCCTCCGCACCGCTCTGGTAGAGCAAGTATCCGGCCCCATGATTGTCGTGGGAGTAACAGTACTGGATGACGGAGTCCGTGACGCCCATGTCGAAATCGAACCCGTCTCCGTCCATCTGCTGCGCCCGGTTGCGATAGGACTCGCAGTGCTGAATCGTCACCCGCTTCGAATGGTAGGCCCAGATGCCGACCGGCCCCGGATGCGCGGGTCCCTGGCCACCGTTGTCGTGCGCCACGCAGTGCTCGATAAGCCCGTCTTCCACTCCGCCAAATACGAAACCGCTGCCGGATGGCTTCTTCATCTCGCTCGGGTCGCCGAGGTTGTGATGGAACCGACAATGTCGCACCACGAAGTCGCGCATGCCGCCCGCCGCCGGCGCGTAGGTCATCCCGCCCCCGTTCAAATTATGATGGAGATCGCAACCTTCGATCAGCACGTTACTGAATCCGTCGGACGGTCTTTCCCAACTGACCACCTGCAGTCCCTCGAAGAAGCCGGACACGTCGAGGTTGCGGAACACGAGCCTGGAGAATCGCCCCCCCTGCGCCATCGCATTCACGCCAAACGACTTGGGGTTGTTCATGCTCTGGCCCACCAGAATCAGGTTTTCGATCGTGACGTCGCCCGCATTGTAGATCGTGACGCCACTCCTGTTGGCCGGAACCACTAGCTTCGCGCGGTTGACGGGATCGGATGTGATGGTGAGCGGCAGGCCGGCGGTGCCCCCCTTGCCAGGCTGTATGTCGATCCAATCCTGGAAGATAGCGCCAGCGGCCAGCATGATGACATCCCCCGGCCGCGCGCGGCTCAGGGCTGCCGCCATGGTTCGGAATGCGGTCGCCGGCGTCCGGCCATCGCCGCGGTCGTCCCCGTCAGGGCGGACGTGCATCGTGGGCGTCGGCGGAAGTTCCGCAGCCGGCGGGGACGGTTCCGCCGGCACACGAGCGGACACAGGCGCACTCGGTTGACGCTTCGTGCAGGACACGAGCCCCAGTGCGCAGGCCAGCGCTACCATCATCACAACGCGCACAGGTGCCATGGTGAATCCCCGTTGATGGAGCTACCGCAGTTCGAGGCGGTAGAAACGCCGCGGCCACAGGACCGCATTGGTATCCGTGTACAAGTAGGTGCCCTCACCGGGCGGCACCTGTGTCGCCAGCCCGATCCAATTCCAAATACTGAAGCCCAGATTCGTGCACGCGTAGACGTCGCAGACCATACCACTGGGCCCCGGCAACGCCATTCCAAACGCACCCCCCGGAGCGGTGGCGGCGGCCGCAATCGCGGGCGCGGCCGGGAGCACGATAATTTGCAGATCGTCGGCTGGCATGTTCCCATGGCCGTCGTCCACCGTCAGGCGCAGCACGTAGGTCCCCGGCAGGCTGAAGACCACCGTGGAGGCGAGCGCGTTCGAGTTTCCGAAGGTCACCGCGCCGGCGCCACTGAGCTTGGACCAGGCGCTGACGAGTGCATCGCCGTCTCCGTCGGTCGCGCTTCCCGCCAGGTGCGCCACGTCGGTGACGATGCGCACCTGGTCGGCGCCCGCGCTGATCACCGGCGCCACGTTGATGGCGGTGTTGGTGGTCAGCGCCAGCCACGCCTGGCCCATGCGCTCCCCGATGGTACGGATGCCGGCGTCGTCGAAATGCAGCGGCGCGTAGTACTGGTTCGTGATCACGTTCAAGCGCACCCCGGCCACCGCGGGCGCTTTGGTCAGTGCGTGATTAAGTGTCCGTGCCGTCACCCACTCGTGCGACAGCAGGGGCAGATCGGCCGTGTCGATCGTCCGGACGCGCTGCGGATCGTTTGCCGCCGCCGCGCCCTGGGCATCGCGCACGAGGCTGATGCCATTGGTGCTCCCCGTGTAGTAGATCCCGTAGTTCGAGTTTGTCCATAGGACCTGGTTGGGGAAGTTGGGGTAGTCGGCGGGATTCTGCCGGGAATCCGGCGGATTCCCGGGGCTGATCTTGGCGATAACGACCGGCAGGTTCGGAACCCCAAAATCCGCGCGGACGCGCGCAATCAGGTTTGTCAGGTTGGCGTAGTAGTCCGCGGCTCCCGAGGAGATGGCGTCGGACTCGCCCTGCAACCAGAAGAAGCCTGCGATCTCCGCTCCCGGCTTCTGCTTCAACGCCTCCGCCACCCATTGCTTCATGCCGTTGTAGCATCCGCTCGGGTTGTCGGGGTTCCAGTCGTCGGCCAGGTCCGTGCCGCCGGGCGCGTACTTGACGATGTTATAGATGCCGGTCGGGTTCGCCGCATGCACGACGTGTGCAACCATGAACTCCGGTCCGTACTCCTGCACCGGCTCGCCCGAACTGAAGGACGTCGCATTCGCCCAGGTTTCGCCCGGATTCAGGCCGATGTACCAGAAGCTGGCGGACTTGTTGAAGTCCACCGGGCCGACACGGGTCCAACCCGTGTAGCGCTGGCGCCAGTAGGCATACGGGTGCCAACTGCCGCCCGCGTAGGGCACGCCCCGCAGCGCCGCCCCCGCCTTGGACTGGCCATAGCCGGGCAGCCAGTGCCCGCCCTCATAGCGCGCGCCGTTGGTGGTCGTGGCTGTCGCCCATGTCAGTTGGTTGTAGCCCGGGAAATTCACGTAGACGTAGAGCCCATAAGGATCCGGCGTGCCGCCGGGATCGGGCCCACTCGGGATGTTCCCGTCCGTATCGCTGGCGTTTGAATAGAACCCGTACACGTTGGGGATTTCCGCCTTCTGCCCCGCCGTCAGGTTGGAGGCCGTGTTCGGCGTGCCGTGGCCCTCCATGTTCGACTGTCCCGCAAAGATCAGGATCTTCTCGCCCGTGAACAACCGGACCGTGATCGGGACATCGCTTGTGACCACGTGGCCTCCAGGCCCGTCGGTCACCCGCAGCCGCAGCACATAGGTTCCGGTGACATTGGTACTGAAGGCCACCCACGGAGTCAGCGCATTCGTGTCCGAGAACAGAGCCATGCCCGGGCCGCTCACCTGCGACCACGACACCGCAATCGGATCGCCGTCCGCATCCGCGGCGACGCCGGCGAGTTGCGTGACCGTGTCCAGGCCGATCGTCTGGCTGGCGCCGGCGCTAACGACCGGCGGCACGTTGGTGCCATCGCGATAGCCCCACAGCGAGAAGGCATCGACGCCGGTGTACCCCTGCCCCATCGCGAAGCAGGCGGCGGCCCAGAGCGCCCCGGCGGGTGCATTCGTCGCGAAGGCAAACGCCTGCCACGACCCGTAGTACTGCGTCACACGCGGGGTCATGACATCCTGCCGGACCAGTGCCCCCGCCCCGTTGTACCAGCGCACCTCCGCCAGCACATTGCTCCCCGGGTTCGACTCCGCGAAAGAGAACTGGTAACGGCGCCCGGCCACGACGGCGGCCCGTCGCGTCGGCGACGTCTCGAGGCTGGTCGTATTCGTGGGCGACGGTTGGCCGGGATCCGGCTGCAACGCCGACGCGAACAGGGCCAGCGGGCCGGCATAGGTGGGAGGGTTTCCGCCGCCCGCGGTGTAGATGCTGTTGGAAACCGATGTGTACGTGAAGGTGACATCCCACCCGGCCATGCTCGAGTCGGTCGTGGGGCCGCTGGAGGAATCGAGGTAGGCTCCGGGCGAGGCGTCGAAGCCTGGGTTCGTCAGCAGCAGGTTGGGTGTGGAGTCGAGCACGGTGATCGCCACGTCGTTGCTGGCGCTGGCGGCCCCGGCCGTTACGCCCAGGCGCAGCACATGCGAACCCGCGGCGCTGAAGGTTGCCGAGGCCGTGGGCGAGTTGCCGGGCACATACGCCACGGCCCCCGGCCCGCTCACCGTGGACCATGCATACGTCAGCGGGCGGTAGTAGTAGTCGAAGCCTGAACCCGCCAACCGCGCACCATCGCCCCGAAAGACCGTCTGCGCATGGCCGGCGCGGACAACGGGCGCCAGGCCGCCGCCGGCTCCGCCATTGCTGTTGTCCGCCATCGTAATCGAGAACCCGTCCACCTCCGTGTAACCGCGGGTGAACGTGAAGTACGCGGCGACCGAGTCGGCATTCGCCGGCGACGAGGCGCCGAACGAAAACCCCTGCCAGCCGGATGCCGCCGTGTAGGTGAATCCGTTGGTGCTCTGGCCCAGGTAGCGGCCCGCGCTGTCGTACCAGCGCATTCCCGCCACGACACCGCCGCCGCTGGGCTGATAGTGCATCCAGAACGAGAAGGTGCAGACGGTGCCGGGCTGAACCGGCGGCCGGGTCACCGGATCCGTTTCCAGCCAGAACGTGCCGCTGCTCACCGTCACACCGAACCCGTACGCCCCCGCCTGTGCGGGCGTCGACGGCCACCCCTCATTCTTGTTCGGGCTGGCGCCGGTCGGACTCGACCAGTAGCACTGCCACCCCGGAACAGAGTTCGTTCCCGGACCGGCGGGATAGCCGACACTGGTGTCGAAACCGGGGTTGCTGTTATTCAGAAGGCTGACCGTCGCCGCGTGCGCGCCCACGCCGCACGCCAGCAAGATGCAAACCGCCCGTGTTGCTGTCTTCATTCACCGCTTCTGCAGTTTGTAGAACCGGCGCGGCCAGCTCACCGTGTTCGGATCCGTGAACGAGAACTCGCCCGAGGCCGGTGGCGATTGCGTCGCAACGCCGACGTAGGTCCAGTTGGTCTGGGTGAGGTCCGGCAAGGCATAGACCTCATACATGGCGTTACTGGAGCCGGAGCCGCTGAATCCGAAGCTGAAACGCCCGCCCGCCAGCAGACTCGCGCTGTCGATCAGCGGCCGGGTATTGTCGTCGAGACTCAGCCATGCCTGCGCCATCCGCGTGCCAATGGCCTGAATGGCGTCATCGCCAAAATGCACTGGAGCCCAGTTCGCGTTTGTGACGACGTTGAAGTGAACCGCGTTGTTCCGGACGTCACCGTTCAAGTTGCGGTTGTGTGCGGAGGCCTGATGCCACTCGAAGGTCAGCAACCGGAAGTCGTCGGCGTTCACCGTCATGACCCCCGGGATGGTGCTGGCGGCATCCAGCTGGGCCTTTCGGACCTTGTAGATGCCGTTCGTGCCTCCGAACCACACGACGCCGTAGTTGCTGTTCGTCCAATACCGTACATCCGGACCTGGGTCTTGCGGGTTGCCGGGATGGATCTGGCCGATGACCACGGGGAGCGTGGGGACCGCGAAATCGGCGCGCACCCTCCCGATCAGGTTCGTCAGATCCTGGTAGTACCGGCTGCCGGACCCGCAGTCGGACTCGCCCTGCAGCCAGAAGAAGCCGGCCAACTGGGCGCCCGGTCGTTCCGCCAGCGCGCACTCCACCCACTCGCTCATTCCCGCATAGCTCCCGCTCTGCCGATCCGGATTCCAGTTGCCGGCGAGGCTCGTGCCGCCCGGGGCATACTTCACGATCCAGAACTTCTCGTTCGGGCGGCTTCCATGCAGGGTCCACGCCGCCGTCAGTTCGGGCCCGTAGACCATGTTCGGCTCGCCCGAGGTGAATGTCCACGCATTCGCCCACGGTTCGCCGGGATTGAGACCGGCGGGCCAGTACAGTAGGTTCGTCGTCCCCTTGGCGATGGTGAAGGGTTTCCGCGTGGGGTCGGTGGGGCTGGTCCGGCTGTACCCCACCCAGTTGGTCTTGAAGAACGCATAGGGTTGATAGGTTCCGCCGGCCAGGTAGTAGCCGTTGGTGACGCCACCGTAGACGATGTTGGTTTTCATCGAGGCCCAGTGATAGAGGACACCGTCATCGTAGACACGATCACCTTTGGTTTCCGGCAACCCGCCAATCCAGTCCATCTCGTTGGCGTAGAATCCGTAGACGTTCGTGATCTCGTTGCGCAGATGCGCCGGCAGATTGGTGATCGTATTCGGCGTTCCGTGGCCTTCCATGTTCGACTGGCCGCAGAAGACCAACACCCGCTCGCCGGTCGGGTTGACGATGTGCACCTTGACCTCGCGGGCGAGAACGTGACCGTGCTGGTCGTCCACCGTCAGGCGGAGCACATAGTCGCCTAACGCACCGAAGGACACCCCGGTGCGCAACGCGCCGGCATTCGCGAAGGTGACGGTGCCGGGCCCGCTGACCTTCGACCAGGCGATCAGCAGCACATCGAGGGGATCGCCGTCCGACGCCAGTCCCGCCAGCACGATCGGAGCCCCCATCACACGCGTCATCTCGCCCCCGGCGTAGACCAGCGGAGGTTCATTGCCGGTGGACAGGGAAATCGAGAATGCATCCACCATGCCGAAGCCGCCCGTCGAGGGATAGTAGACCCCGGCCCATGCCGCATTCGCGGGCGAGACGAACTTGGCGGACGTCGGCGCGTAGTTCGGGTATCCGGCGCCCGTCGGCACAAACGAGCCGGAACTGATGTACACGCCCGCACTCGTGAACCAGCGGACTTCCGCCTCGCACCCATCGGGCACCGCCGACTGCTGCAGGGCCAGCTTGTAGACGGATCCCGGCGACGCAATCGGAGCGCGACAGTTGGGTGCGGTCTCGATGCTGACCACTCCACCCGCGTAGCAGTCCATGTACAGCCCATTGTTCCCGCCGTTGGATTGCAGGCCGACGTTGTTCCCGAGCTTCGGGTTGACCGTCGGAACCGTGAACGTCACCACCCAGCCCGGCATGGAGTAGTCCGTCTGTCCGGACGATTCGATGTAGATCGGCGCGTTCGTGGCCTCGAAGCCGCAGTTGTACCCCAGCAGATTCCCCAGCGGGTCCAGGTACCCGACATACACATCGCTGAACACGGAGTACGTTCCGTCCGATGCCGTCAGGCGCAACACATAGGTGCCGATCGTGCTGAGCGTCACGGCGGAGTTCAACGCGTTCGGATTCGCCAGGGTCGCGCTGCCGGGGCCATCAATGACGGACCAGGTGTACGTGAGCGCATCCCCATTGGGATCGGACACCGCCCCTGCCAGCGTCACCCGGTTGGTGAAGCCCGCGATCTGCGGGCCGGCATACACCACGGGCGGGTTGTTGGTCCGGATCGCGAAGTTGTCCAGTTCCACATAGCCGGCTACGTCTTTCGCCTGGCCGGATGAGTACGAAATGTTCCCGACGGCGTAGTAGTAGGCGGAGGCGGTCGCGGCGCCGGGCGGAGAATACGCATTCAGGTAAAAGGGTTGGAAGTTCCCGCTCAGGGCATCGGCGTAGAACGAGTTGGTGCTCGCGCCGATCAAGGCGCCCCCGCTGTCATACCAGCGAATGCCTTCCACCTGGGTCTTCATCGCGTACTTCATGGCGAAGGAGAGCGTGTAATACGTGTTGGGCGTGACGGGTGCGCGCGCGTCCGGGAGGGTTTCGAGCCACATCGTCCCGGTCGCGCTCAGGCCGAGGGCATTGGTGCCGTCGGCCGGACTGGGATAAGCCGTCGCCGAGCCCGCACAGTAGGCGTTGTTGTTCGTGGGCGAATCGCCGTTCGGCTGCGTGAGAACCAGTTGCCAGCCGGGGATGGAACTGCTATCCGCAACCGGCCCCGCCACCCACAGGGAGCGCGGCACCGACTCGAACCCGGCGTTGTTTCCCAGCAGGTTTCCGGAGGTGCTGATGAAGACGTCGCTCGCCACCGTGTAGGTTCCATCCCGGACGGTCAGCCGCAACTGGTAGACCCCGATGGCGCTGAATCCCGTGGCCGTGGTGTTCAGCGCGCCGGGGCTCGCGAAGTTCACGGTGGCGGGGCCGCTCACCTGCGACCAGGCGTAGGTCAGGGTGTCGCCGTTGGGATCCGTCGCCGAACCCGCGAGCGAAATGGTGGCGCCCACCGGCTTCACCTGGGTGGCCCCCGCATTGACCACCGGCGGGTTGTTCGTACTCAGGCTGAAGTTGTCCAGTTCCACGTACCCGGCCACGAATCGCCCCTGTCCCGACGACCAGGAGATATCGCCAATTCCGTTGTAGTAGGCCGAGGCCTTCGATGCGCCGGCCGGGGCCGTCGCCGTCACCACGTTGGTTTGCCAGCCCATGGTGGCGGCATACGCATTGGTGCTGCGCCCGACCAAGGTACCGGCGCCGTTGTACCAGCCGATGCCCGCCACCTGGCTGCGCAGGCCGTAGTTCAGGGCGAACTGCATCGTGTATACCCGGCCGGCGGAGATGGTCGGCCGCGACGCCGCCAGGGTCTCGAGCGACATGGCGCCGGTGGCGCTGATCCCGAGGGCATTGGTCCCTTCCGCCGCCGGGGTCGCGCGGTACACATTGTTGTTCGTCGGCGCGCTGCCCTGCGCCTGGGTGAAGACGATCTGCCAGCCGGGGATGGAGCTGCTGTCGCTGACCGGCCCTGTCACCCACAGAGCGGACGTCACCGACTCAAACCCGGGATCATTCGCCAGCAGGTTCGCCCCATGCGCGGCGGACCCGACAACGAGCAGTGCCAGCCACGCCGGTCCCAGGCGCGTGCCGATGCGTGCAGCGCCGGAACCTTGTGCGAATCGGATACGTGATCCCGTGCGAGCGGCGGGCATGAACAACCTCCAAACCATCTGCCATTCATGCTAGCGCCGGCGGTGCACACCCGCAATCGTATCACTTTGGTATCATGCGCCGCAGACGCTCGGATCGCGGGCGCGCGTCACTGCAACCGTGCACTGCCGCGGAAGGCGCGTGGCCCCGGGCCATTGGTCACGAGAAGCAGGGGGAACCCGCTGGCGGGCACATTCGTCAAGCCTGGCAGGCCGCCCCAGCCGCCGGTGAGCAGGTTCGTGGTTTCCTCCAGACGGTAGAAGCGTGAGCGCCCTGCGTGGTACGTCGCGGTCGCAATGCGGGTGGGGAGCCGGATCCACGCCTGTTCATTAGACCATACCAGGTCGAGCCGGAGGAAGTCGGCCCCGTTCGTGGGATCGGTGCCGGCGGTGTACTCGGCCCCGTTGGCCAGACCGTCTCCATCCCAATCGTCGTTCGGATCCCCGGCCGGCGCGTTGGTGCTGCCGAAATAGGCGCGCTCCCAGTTGTCCGGCACCCCATCGCCATCGCCATCGTCAAGGGCAGGCACCCAGTCGGCCACGGTGCCGTACTGGGAGAAAGTGGCCGCATTCATCAGCATGGCATACTCGGCCCGGCTCCAGGCGGCCGGGCGCACCACCGCGGAAAGCCTCAACTCATCGAGCCGGCCGGAGAAGGGGCTGCCCCCCCCCTGGCGGCGCCCCAGGACCGGCGCGAGTGCCGGGCGAAAGTCCGGCACATCGCCCAGTCGCCGGCGCGGGCCGTTGTCGACGCTCCCATACGCCACGCCGTTGCTGAGCACGACCGTCACCAGTTGCCACCCATTGGTGCGGTAGGGGTCGATCGCCCAGTCGGCCGTGCCCAGGTTCGCCTGCCACTTGGCCACGCGTGGATTAATATTCATACTCACGTAGAAATTCATCCCCGTACTCTGCGCGCCGAACGGGGTGCCGCCGTATGTTTCCGCCGCCACGTTCGCCCAGAAGCTGAGGGTGAAGTGGTTGCGGGCTCCGACGTACCAGGCCAGCGGAACATGAGGATCGACGACGGCATTGGTGTCCGCGAACTGCAGTCCGCCCGCCACCAACCCCGCCGCCGCCACCGCACCGGCGTTCGCCACCGCACCGTAGTAGCCCGAAGCATCGACCAGGTCCGGTTCCAGGTGCCAGACCCCGACGAAGTCATCCCGCCAGACTGAGCCATCGGTGGTATAGGGCGGCGGCGAGGTGGCCGCCGGGTTTCCCCAGATCGCCCGCAGACAGGCGCCATTTGTGAGCAACGCCAGGCGCACCCAGAACTGCGAGAACCCATTCGTGTCCCAGCGTTGCGGCTCATAGACCAGCAGTCTTCCCGCATCATCCAGGAACCGCAGGCTGGCCCAACTGCCGCCGACGTCCGCGTACGAGAAACCCGCCATGTTGGTACTCACCGACACCAGCACCGGGAACCCGGCAAGGTCGTCGGCCTCCGTGAATCCCGGCAGGCAGATCGACACCTGCCGGGTCCAGTTGGTGTACGCACTCGTCCGGAACGATCCCGTCGCCGGCGCCCAGGCCATCGGCGTCCCCCGGCGCGCAAAGGCGCGGTACCAGTAGGTCCAATTCGGATTCAGCGGCCCCACCCTGGCGGAAAACACTCCCCCGCTTTGCGTGCCACACGTCTCCACATGCGCCCAGCGTTCGGCATTGGTGCCGCCATCTGCTTCACCCCAACACAGGCCCACATCGGCCACGCCGGCGCCCAGCAGGGTCCCGCGAAGCGTGGCCGCATCCGCGCTGAACTCCTCAACCGGCAGGTTGTCCACCGCCATGGCATCGATCCGCACCACGCCTGACGTGGCGACCCCGGACGCATCGCGCAGTTCCGCACGCAGCGCGAGCCGTGCCGGTGCTGTTAGCGCAACCGAACAGGTGTAGGGCGCGGATGTGGCCGTGCCCAGGAGGTTGGAGCCGTCCAGGAAGGCAACCTGTTCCACCGGACCCGCCACCTGCGATTCATCCAGCCGCGCACGCAGGATCACCTCGGACGGCACGAAGTAAACCGCACCGGCACGGGGCTCGGACAGCGCCACCTTGGCGCCGGGCAGGCCCGGCGTGGGGAAAAGGGCCGCCAGCCAGTTGGCGGGGTCATTGCCGCTTTGTCCCGCCCACTGCCGTTGTAGCGACATGCCGGTACCATCCGCTTCCGCCGGCCAGGGATCGCGATCGAAGTAGAGGACCTCGTCCACGATGACCCAGGAGACGGCTTCGTTCTCCACGTCCGGCAACAGCGGGCGTTCGAGCGCCACGCGTTCCCCGTGGTTGCCGAGCTGCCCCTGCCAGGGGCCCAGAAGTCGGATCTGGCCGTTCGTGAGCCCGTGCTGCTGAAGGAACGCCCCGCAGGCCGCCGCGTCCGCCGCCGGGTCGAAACCCACCAGAACCAGCCGCTCCGCCGCCGCCATCACCAGGTTGCTCGGAAACGTGAACGTCACAGCCCCATCCAGCCGCCAGGGGCCCGCTTCCCCCATCAGAATCACCGCATTCGTTCGCGGGTTCAGCAGCTCGACGAATTCGTCCCGCGTATTATCGTCGGGTTTCGATACCGTGGGCGCAGGGTGGTACATGAGCTCGTCGATGACGACATCCTGCAGCGGCAGCCCGTTGGCGCCGCCCGGCGTCCGAAGTTGCGCGTACCACCACGCCCCCCCATCGCCATGGCGCCCCAGCGAACACTCGTTCTCCTGCGCCTTGTAACGCACGCTGTCGGCCACGCGGTCCGCCGCGGTCCCGGGCAGGTGGGAGAGGTAGAGCGACTCCCCTCCCTTGTTCAGGCCGAAGCCGGCCGTGATCGGAGCGTGGAATCCGCTGACTTCATCGAACACGCGCCACTCGCCGCCATTCAACGCGGGCGCCGCGGGAAGGGCCCACTTCTTCAGGTTCGAGGCACTGTCGCTCAGGTACCAGTGCTCGAGGGACACGGGCGCCCCGCCCGCATGGTAGATCTCGATTTGATCGTTGGAATCGTATTCCGGATGCCCCGCATTCGTGTAGTCCGTGTGCGCGATGATCTCGTTGAGGACCACGTCGCGCGGGGGCGGCGGGTCGGGTTGGCCGGGAGATCCCCCGCGAAAGGCGCTCGCCCGCCAGTTGCCGCCGTAGTCCAGCCGGCCGTCGTCCTGGTGCGTCATGGCCAGCGGCACCAGCGAGTGCCCGGCCCCATCCACGGACGCGGGCCAGCCACGCCCGTCGCCGTACGTGCAGTCGGCAACGACGGCCTCGTCGCCGCGGCTGACCAGGGTCAGTGAGTCGCCGGCGTTGGCCAGCGCGCCCGTGTAGACCCCGGCCACCAGCGCGGCGGCCCCGCCGTAGCGGTTGGTGAAGGCGGAGAGGCTGCGCACGAGCACGGCATAGCCATCCGGCGGCAGCACGGGTGTCGCGGATTCCCGGAAATCGAAGCTGATGCCGCCCATCAGCAGCAACCCGCTGAGGCTCGCGGCGGAGGCGCCGCCGTTGTGGAGCTCCAGGAATTCCGAGTCGCCGTCGGCCGGGGCGTACATGACCTCGCTGATCGAAAGCGCGCCACCATACGCATTGGTGTACCCAACATAGGTGACGGCATCCACCACGACGCCCGCGCGGTTGCGTAATTCAAGCGCCTCGCCGCGCGGCGAAAGGCGTCCCTTGAAGTTGCCCTGCACATAGCGGTTCTCATTCGTGGTGGGACTGACCGCACGGCGGCGAAATTCCCGCACCGATGGCGACACGAAGAGGCTCTGGCCGGGAGCCAGCACCGTGCCCGCGTAGAACGTGTGCGACACCCCGCCGCCCAGCGTCCACCCCGAAATGTCCAGGTCGTACGCATTCGTGTTGATCACTTCGACATACTGCTGATCCTCCGCGCCATTCCCCGGCAGGAACTCGATGGCGCCGAAGCGCAGCCGCGCATCGGGCGGCTGGCTGTCGGGAATCTCGCCCCCATTCGCCACACTCAGCGTGGTGCCCAAGTAGTTCCGACGCCCCGGAAGGTACTGGTCGACGATCCGCACCACGCCCTGGCGCATCGTGTCCCCGTTTCCCCAGGTGCCCCACTTGGCCCGGTCGAGATCGGCATCCGAAATCCCGGGGTCCGGATCGATCTGCTCCGCCAGCGCCGCCAACCGGGGCTCGAAGTACAGGGCATTGGTGGGCGAGCCGGCCGGCTTCAGGTACTCATCCACCAGCGTGCGCACCCGCCGCATCACCATCGCCCGCAGCTCGGGATGCTGGTAGACCACCTGGTAGTAGGGGTTGTTCGCAGTTGCGTAGATGATGCTGCTCGCCGTGTAGATCGTATCGTCGAAGTAGCCGCCGGTCCAGACGTGCCCATACGTCAGGTCCACGTCCTGCGGCAGGATGGTCCAGATGCCGCCCCCATCCGTATCGCAGTAGAGGTAGTAATTCTTATGACCGTGGTCGGTGTTGTTCACGATCGCCTGCATGGCCAGGTAATGGACCGTGCGGGGCAACTCCGTGTGGTCGTACGCATAGCGCATGGCGGCGGCACCGGCGGGATTCGACAGGCCGGCGATCAGGGCCTGCAGGTCGCTGTTGGCTTCATCCCGGCGGGTCTTCTTCTCCACGCCCACCATTGCGGACGTCAGGCCGTTGTACAGCTTGTAGAGCGCCCCATCGGGGTCCAGCCCCACGCGGTCCAGGAACACGTCATCCGCGTCCTCCACCATGTCGGCCACGCTGAAGAAGGCCCCGTTCTGCTGGACCCGCACGGGAAACCCGAAATGCGCGGGGTGCCCCGAGTCCGCAAAGAAGCCGTAGGCCAGCGTGTTGCGGCACTTCGACTTGTCGGCCCAGTTGGTCAGCAGATCGATGTCCTTGGCGGGCTTGGCTCCTTCCCGGTACGCAAACCGTGCGCCTCGGTTGAAGTCGAAGTTGTAGCTGCCCTTGATGAAACCCAGCGTGCTTTGCCCGTGCTGGGTCACCTGCACGTTGTCGTAGAAGCGGTCCAGGAACCAGACACTGCAGCGGGTGCCCAGCGCGGTGTCGGCCGACGACGGGCTCTGAATGAACCAGTGAACCACCGGCAGCCGCGACACGATCGCCGTATCCAGCGCCACCGTCCCGCAGTACTGCGGCGAATCGAACGGATCGAGATACGCCGGCAACCGCGTGGACTGGCCATGGCTGTCCACCGCCTCGAAGCGCCAGCGCAGCATCTGACCCGCAGCCACGTTCGTCGTCGCCAGCGTTCCGGAGTAGACCCCGTCCCCGCCCGCCGCGTCGCCGTCCACCCCGCTGTCATTCAGGTTCAAAATCGTCTCTCCATCGAACATCCGGCGCGAGCAGAGGCGTACGGCGCTCACCGGGTACAGCGTGGCCTCGACGCGCGCGGTCACCACAAGAGACGCGCCCGGCACAAAGGCGGGCGCATAGTCTGTCACCGCCCGCAGGCCGGGACCGAGGACGGGAAGTCCGCCGCCATTGATCGATGCGGGTGTGGGTGTGGTGAGGTACGCGGGGGCAAAGGCGGGCGGATTGGTGCCGACATCGCCCGCCAGCACCGGCGCCATCAGAAGGTCCATGCTGTGCGGCGACACATTCAGGACCTGGATGGCCAGGATGTTGGTTCCCACCACCAACGGTCCGGAGGGGTTGGCAACCGGGAATATCTCCCATGCAGTCGCGGCGTGCGGTGCGGTCGCGTACGAGTCCCACGCGGGCGTGGTCGGCGCATTCGTGCGGGCCACCTCCGAGCCATTGATCCAGGCCACGAAGCCGTCGTTGTAGCGCGCCTGAACCTGGAGCGCGCTCACGCCGGACACGGCGTTGAGCACGAACGGCTGCCGCAGGTAGAGACTGGGCCCGGCCATCTGCGCGCTCACGTCGGTCGCAATGAACGGCTGCGCGTTGGTGGTGGAGTCGAACCCCAGCCCCGTCGCACCGGCCGACCAACCGCTGTCGTCGAATTCGGGCAGCCGCCAGGAGGTCCCCAGCGCGTCATCCGCGGGCGAGTGGTATCGCGCCGCGGCCCCCGCGGCGATCACCGGCTCGATGACCGGGTTCAGCACCAGCCCGTAGGCGATGTCCTCCGCCTGGGGGAGATAGGTCGGTGCATACCGCGTGGCGACCGTCGTGCCATCCGGTTCCACCAACGCCAGGAACTCGCCGCCGGCGTCGAGCTTGAAGTTCGTGTGCAGCTCGCGACCGGACACGGCGCGGTTCTTGTTGGAGGCAAACACGATCACGAAGCCCCCACCGGCAAGCGGCGTATCCGGAAACCGCCACTTGGTCAGGTTCCCGCCGGCATCCGTCAGGTACCACCCTGCCAGATTCACGGCGCCGGTGGAGGTGTTCTGAATCTCAATCCAATCGGAGTAGGCGCCGTCCTCATCCTGAAGCGTGCTCCCGTTGGACGCCATGAATTCGCTCAGGACCACCTGCGCCGGCGATGCCGGCCCCAGGCTCAGCGCCAGCGCGGCCGACAAAAGCCAGCGGTGATGTGCCATGCTCATGCCGCGTTCCCCACCCTTCTGCTATTGTAGCAAGCGGACGGAGAAGATGCCACGCCGGCACGGCGCGCACGCCGTTCGCACTCGGACACGGCGGTTACGCCGTCAGGCCGCTGCGCAGGGCGTGGTAGACTTCGTTGTTGCGAAGGTTCTGCTGAAACTCGCGCAGGGTGGTTCTTTTGTCGATGATCGCCAGCTCGATGTCGGCCATGCCGGCGAAGTCCTCGATCATCTCGGTGGTCACGGCCTGGCTGAAGCCGGTGTGATGCGCCCCGCCCGCATGGATCCAGGCCGCACAGGCATCCTCGAAATTCGGCCGGCACTGCCAGACCGCCCGCGCCACCGGCAGCTTCGGCATCGCCTGCTCCGGCGCCACGCAGTCTACTTCGTTCACCAGCAGGCGGAACCGGTTGCCGAGATCGATCAACGACGCGTTCAGCGCGGCGCCCGCCGGCGTGCCGAACACCAGCCGCGCCGGATCGGCCTTGCCACCGATCCCCAACGGGTGCACCTGCAGCGACGCCCGGCCGTCGGCGATGGACGGACAGATCTCCAGCATGTGCGAGCCAAGAACACATGGCCCGGCGGGGTTCAAGTGGTACGTGTAGTCCTCCATGAACGATGTGCCGCCCGCCAGTCCGCTGGCCATGACCTTCAATGCCCGCACCAGCGCCGCCGTCTTCCAATCGCCCTCGGCCGCAAAGCCGTAGCCATCCGCCATCAAGCGCTGCGGGGCCAGCCCGGGCAACTGCACCAGGCCATGCAGGTCCTCGAAGGTGGTCGTGAAGCCCTTGAACCCACCATCGGACAGGAACGCCCGCATCCCCAGCTCGATTCGCGCCGTTTCGCGGACGGACTTGTGGCGCTTGCCGCCCCGGCGCAGGTCGGCGGCAACGTCGTAGACGGCCTCGTACGTGTCGCACAGCGCGCCGATCTCCTTGTCCGACACCGCCCGGACTCGGTTCGCGAGGTCGCCGACCCCGTAGCCGTTGACGGAGAACCCGAACTTGATCTGCGCGGCCACCTTGTCGCCTTCGGTCACCGCCACGTCCCGCATGTTGTCGCCAAAGCGGCAGAACTTCGCGCCCTGCCAATCCGCCCACGCGGCCGCGGCCCGCGCCCACGCCCCCAGCTTCGCCTGCACCGCCTCGTCCTGCCAGAACCCGACCACAACCTTACGGTTCTTGCGCAGGCGGGACCAGATGAAGCCGTGCTCGCGGTCGCCGTGCGCGGCCTGGTTCATGTTCATGAAGTCCATGTCGATGGTGGACCAGGGGATGTCGCGGTTGTACTGCGTGTGCAGGTGGGCAACGGGCTTGCGCAGTTGCTTCAGCCCGTTGATCCACATCTTCGAGGGCGAGAAGGTGTGGCACCAGGTGATCAGGCCGACACAGCGGGGCGCGTTGTTGGCCGCCATGCACAGCGCCGTGATGGCGTCGGGCGAGACAAGCACGGGCTTGAACACGACCTTCACCGGCATCGCCGGGGCCCCGTTGAGCGTCCGCGCGATTTCCTGCGAGTGCCGGGCCACCGCCTTGAGCGTCTCCGGGCCATACAGATGCTGGCTGCCGGTGACGAACCAGACTTCATTCGACTTCAGATTGATCTTCATGGCGTTAGTCCCCTGGTTGTGGCGATGGCCGCAGATAGTACTGATTTCCCCAGCAAAAGTCTTCCTTGAGCAGAAACCCGTATCCGCCGTGGAAGTGTCCGCCTCCATCGAGATACTGCCCCACGGCCTTTTGCAGAGAGGTTCGGCGCGGCACATCGCGGATGTCGGTGACGCCCCAGCCGAAGACGCGCGCGTAGATCTGCTGGTTGTCGCCCTGAAGTCCCGGGTACAGATACAGCTCGCGCTGCAGACGAACAATGTTGGACTCCGGCGCCAGCATCGTCTGGAGGCGCGAGTCCAGGAGCCACGATGCCGTCCAGAAACCGCGGAAGCGGAGGTCCGGGAAGTACCGCGGGAACACCTCCAGCGCGCGGCGGAACGAGTCCCCGCAATCCTCGAACGCCAGGCGCCCGCCCGCCGAGACATGGAAGGTCAGCATGGGGTCGTCGGGTGCCAATGCCGGCTCCCACTCGTCGAGCGCGAGCGACCGCCGCCGCCGGCTCGCCAGCCCCGTGGCGTGCACCGGATGGCCGACGACGGCGCGATCCGTCATGTCCAGTGTGCTGGTCCACGCTCCATCCGGGTTGCCGCACCGCTCGCACCAGGCATGGCCATCGGAGCCATACCGGATGCCCGCTTCCGCAAGTGCCAGCACCTCGCGCCGCTCCTTGTGGCGGTAGGCGCGCAGCCGCCCGGGGAACGTGCTGGCGCTGAACTGCAGCCGGCCGAGTTGCAGCAGCTTCCCCTGCCAGTGCTTGCACAACCAGCGCGCAATCCACGGCGTGATGCCCCAGCGCTGAAAACGGTTGTAGTAGAGATCCGTCTCCATCCACAGCCGCAGATCCGAAACCGTGTCGCGGACGATGTCGGCGGGAATGCCGAGGCGGCGGTATGTCGCCTTCATTTCCGGCACGACGGCGAGCATGACGAGGACGTTGAGCAGCCCCGCCTCCGGCCCCAGGTAGTCATCCAGCGGCGGCCACTGTTCCTCCCACGACTGGACCAGCGTGGGGTCGTGCAGCATCCGATGCCGGCAGTACCAGAAGAAGGCGACCAGCTCCGCGTCCGCCGCCACACGACCGGCGAACGCGACCAGTTCCTGAATCATAGGTTCGGTCAGGAACACATCCTGTCCGGCTTGCGACACGTAAGCCGGCGCAAGAAAGGCCAACCCCTGTGCGGGAGGATCGTCCATGGCCGCGTCCCAGGCCGTACAAAGCGCCCTGCCGGCATCGGAAATCCGCAGCTTGCCCGCGACCTGCTCCAGATCAGTGAAGCAGCAGTCCTTCGCATCCACGATCGCGTCCATGAATCTCCACGTCGGGGTTCAGCGTGTGTCACGGCGAATCGTAGTGCCCGCCACCGCCAATGGCAACGCGATCACATTGATATCATTCCCATCCGGACACCAACTTACCGGCCACATACAGTCGCCCATCCATGCACCCCGCGCGACCCGAATTGCGTGCGCCATGGACGGTCAAGATGCATCTGTTATGCTTGCGCAACGTTCTTGACAGATCACCGGTGGAAGAATCAGCAGACGTTGGCCAAGGTCAAGGGGATCGTTCTGGTGAGCCACGCGCAAGTTGCGGAAGCCGAGGTGGGCCCATGAATGCACCATCCTCCATATCCTTGGCGCCACGGCATGCCGCGGCGCCACTGAAAGCACGCAAACACTTGCGCATGCAGGGCTGGGATTTCACCAGCCCCGGCTGGTATTTCCTCACCATCTGCACCAAGAGCATGCGCTCCGAGTTCGGCACTGTTGTAAACGGCCGCATGACCCTGAACGACGCCGGCCGCCTTGCCGACCAGTTCTGGCGCGAGATCCATGAGCACTTCCCGCGCGCCGTCGTGGACGAACACGTCGTAATGCCCAACCATGTGCATGGCTTGCTGCACCTCACGCCAGACGGCTGGACCATCAATGGCCTCACGGCACGCCGTGAAGCGTTCGGCAGACCGGTCGCCGGCTCCGTGCCCACCATCGTGCGCTCGTACAAAGGCGCCGTCACGCGTGCGCTGGGCTGCAACCCCTGGCATCGCCGATTCTACGAGGTCCGGGCGCGCGACGAGCGGGCGCGGTTCAACATCCGCAACTACATCCGCCGCAACCCTGAGAATTTCGATGCCGTCATGAATGGAGGCGAACCGCAATGCCTGGGCAACAAGGCGTTGTTGAACATGCCCAAGGTCGGGTTCCTGGCCTCGCGCGGGCAGGCAAGTCTGCATGGCAACCTGCCAATCAAACCCGGCGAGGCCATTGTTTCGGGCTTTCTCTCGCCTATGGAGCGCGCCGTATTCCGGGCCGGGCTGGCCCACAAACGCCCCATGATTTGGATCTTGCCGGCAGGGCTCGACGCCATCCATGGCAGCACGGCATGCCGTGCTGCTATCGAGGAGGGCTGGTTGCTTGTGCTCTCACCCTTCGACATTGCCCTCGAAGCCCCCAACGCTCGCCGCGCGGTGTGGTGCAACCAGTACGTGCTCGCTCACTGCAACCGCGCGGTGGTGGGCCACCTCAACCCCGACGGCATGCTCGCCTGCATCCTCCACGAGGCCGACCCCAACACAGAGGTCACCCACCTATGACCGCCATATCCAAAGCAGCAAGACCGGCATCGCACCGGAAGCGTTCCTGACCGACCTGCTTGAACTGCTCATCTTCGTGACAGAAAGACAATGCCCTCAGCGCACGCTCATCAGCAGGCCCGTGTTGGGCAGGAAGGTTGTCAGCGCGGTCAACGTAATGGATGCCGGCCCGTAGTCGATCGCGAAGGCGTAGCCATCGGCCGTGAACACGGCCCCATCGGGCAGATTACGAAACCGGGTGCCACTGATGGGGCCTGACACAATGGTGTAGAGCTGCCCGTGCCGCATCTCCGTCCCCCGCCGCACATGCACGGCGAGCGCCACCGCGTCCTGGCCAAACGCAAACGCATTTCCGCCGAGGACGCGCAACTGGTCATGCCCCAGCATCGCGGCGCCCGCCGTCGGGCCCCGAATGTCCACGTCCAGAACGGAGTTGGTCTCCATGGTGACGTGGTTGGAGACGGTGAACCGGCCCGTTGCGCTTGCGCCGCCGGGCGCCAGGGTGCCGCCACCGTACACGATCACGGGGCGGGCCACCGTCCCCGAGCCACCCAGCGTGGCGCCATGGCCAACCGAGAAAGTTCCCTCCGCTGCCTCATGCATGCCGTCGACCAACAGGGTGCCCCCGGACACGGTCGTGTCGCCACGATGCGCGCTGGCGCCCACCAGTGTCTGCGTGCCCGTGCCAACCTTGATGACCACCAGGTCCTGCCCCGAATTCAGCAACGCCCCGGAAAACGACCCGCTCCCGCCGCCGGCTCCCAGTGTCAGAACGGGCACCCAGCCATCCGCGTCGAGCGTACCTGCCCCCGTGAGAGCACCCACGGTAAGCGCGTTCGGCGCCACGGACAGGGCCGGCATCGTGACCGTCGCACCGGCCGCAATGTGGAGCACGGCCTTGTTGGCGCTCCAGTCGGGCGTCGCCGCCGCATCGCCAGCGGTCGCCGCAAAGGTCCCTGCCAGGACCTCCATCCGGCCACCATCCATGGCGAACGTGAGTTGGGCGTGGTCGTTCCCCGCGTCGAACCTGCCACCGCCGGATTTCACCAGGGTCCCGCGGCCGCTCAGCACCGCGCTCCGCTCCGGGGTGTAGTTCCGCGTGGCGCTGCGAAACTCCATCACGGCATTGCTGCCGATGACGAAGCCTCCGGCGGGCATCCACGCATCGGGGCTCTCTAACAGCAGGAGCCCGTCCAGGATTCGCCCGGTTCCGGAAAGGGTGTTGGCTCCGGAAAGCGTGAGCGTGCCTCCCCCGGTCTTCGTGAATCCGTTGGCGCCGGCCAGCGCGGACGCGATGGTGGCATCGTGCCTCGCAACAACGCTCGGGGACGTGCCGGCGAGAGCGATGGTGCCGCCCGCCAGCGTGTAGGCGCCCTCACGGGGCGGCTCGAACACGATGCCGCTCGCGATCACGGAGTCAACGTGGACCGTGGCGGCCGCTCCGCTGCCCGCGCCAAAGACCGCCACGTTGTTGGTGGTGTTCGGCCAGGCGATGTCCGTCGTGTCCGTCCAGAAGTTCCGGTTGGTTCTATTCCACCCGGCCCCCGCGCCATCCTGCGGTCCGGCCGCGTTCGTGTCGGCATCATAGTGCAACGTCACGGCATCCCACGGAGGCACGGCGGTGGCCATGAAGAGGACCGGGCTGCCGGTCAACCCGGCTGCCGCCGCCGATACCGTGTAGGCGCCGAGGCCGTCTCCGAGTGTCGGGATGCTTGAGGCATGGCCGTCTTCGCTGGTCACGGTATTGGTCACGCTGAGCGCCTGCCCCGTCGCACCAACCGGCGTGGTGACAAACACGAAATCCACAGAAACTCCGGGCACGCCGTTCGCGTAGGCATCCAGGGCCGCCACGACAAGTGGGCCGGGCAGCGCCGTCTCCGGAGTTCCGAATTGGCGATCGCCGGCCGTGGCCGCCAGGGCGATGGCGGCCGCCGGGACAATCACCACCCGCTGCGTCGCGTCCGCCACGAAGGCGGCGTGTGCCCGCAGAGTCGCCGCACCAGCCCGGGTGTCCGTATAGGTGAACCGGGCGACACTCTCGCCAAGCGGGATACGGACGAATGCCGGGTCAAAGACCATCGTTCCGCTCGAATCGCTGGACAAGCCCACGACGAGGTCGGGATCTGACGTGACCGGCATGCCACGCTCGTCCTGGCGTTGCACCGTGATCATGGCGGAGACCACGCCGGCGGTCGCAACCGCCGGAGCGGTCGTGAACGCGAGAGACTTCGCGGTCAGGCCCGAAACCGTGTAGACCACATCGATCGACTGCACGCCGTAGACGATGGTTGGCGCCCCATGGATGTTCGCGTCCACGGCACCCACCTTCAGGCCGCCGGCAATCCCGTGGCTCGCAGGCGTCAGGCCCGCATCGGCGTAGAAGCGAAACATGCGGCCCGTGTAGGTGCCCGTCACCGGAGTCCCGGCCAGCGCGAGGTCCACCGCGTTGTCGTTCAGCGCCAGATCGCCCGAGGCGTAGTTCCAGAAGTCCACGCTTGTCGGGGCTCCCCCGCCGGCATCCAGTGTAAAGCGGAACGCCGCTCCTTCCTCCATCGTCACGTACGGTTCGCCCAAGGCGCCGCCGTCGAGTTTCAGCGAGGTGCCGGGGCCGTCGCCGGGCGCGATCATGCCGCCGGCGTGTACGGTGAGCGGCCCCGCAATCCGGATCCGCCCGCTGCCGCCCAGGACACCGCTGCGCCTGATGTGGTAGGGCCCCCAGATGCTGGTGGAGACATGCGCCCCGTTCACCAGCAGCGTCCCCGCATTGACCGTCGTTGGGCCACCCCACGTGCCGGTCGCGCCGGAAAGCGTCAGCACCCCCAATCCGCTCTTGGTCAGGGCGGTGGATGACCAGTCCAGCAGGGGCGTCTCAATCCGAAGCACGTCGTCCGGGTGGTCGCAACGGATGACGAAGTCCCCGCTGCCCCCCCATGTGCCCTCCAGCCCCGTTCCGCCACGGATCACAGCGACGCCGCCTCCCGTCTTCAGGATCGCCCCCGTGTTTACGCCGCCGTCCTTGTTGCAGCGCAGTGTGTGACCATCGGCGATCGTCACCATGTTCGTGGCCCCCAGGCGCAAGGACGCGATCTTCTCGGTGGTGGCGCCCGTGACGCAGCCCGAGATCCCCAGATCCACATCCTTGCCGACGGCGCCCGCGGACGCGAAGCTCGCGACGCTGTTGGTGATGCCGATGGCATTGGCATCGGCGGCGTAGTTGAGTTCCCGCACATAGCCATTGGTGTCGTACGCGGCGAAGGACGCGCCGTTGAAGAACGTGTACTGGTCGAGGCGCCGCGCGGTGGCCGGCCGGGCCGTAAAGGAAATCGCGGCGTCCGTTCCGTTGGTCCCCGGCGCCCCGCTGATCGCGTAGTTCACCGTCGTGTAGCGAGCCGGCGCGCGGGAGGCGAAGCTCAGACGCGCGGCGTGCGGCGCCGTCCGCGCGAGTTCCACAGTTCCCTCGCCCGCGGTCGACGTCAGCGCCCCCAGCGATAGCGCCCTGACGCCCGCCGCGGTCGTGTTGCCGTAGCGGAACGTCGCGGTCTCGCCGAAGGTCAAGGCGGAGTTCGTATGCAGGGCGCCGCCCGCTCCCGCATCCACTTCAACCGTCCCGCCACACAGCTCAAGGGTGCCCTCATCGCCGTTCGCGCCACGAAGGGCGAGCATCCCCGCCCCGGCCTTGGTCAGGCCGAAGCCCGGCCCGACGATCGCGCCCCCCAGCGTGAGGGCGCCGCCGTCAACCGTGATCGTCCGGCCGGCTGACAGCACCACGTCGGCATTCACCACGACGGAGGCAACCCCCGTGCCGACGGCGATGTTCCCGCCCAGGGTCATGCCGTTTCCGCCGATGACAAACGCGCCCGCCGCGTCGCCAAAGGTCAGGCCTGAGAATTCCGTGGCCGCGGCGAGATCGTTGTAGAGATGAACGCCGCTGCCGCCCGCCGCCCCGAAGAACAGCGCGTCATTCGCGACCGGCGCGCCCACCGGCGACCAGTTCGCGCCCGTGCTCCAGTTGGTGTCCGTGTTGCCGACCCAGAGCTTGTCGGCCGCCATCGCCGATCCACGCATCCAGACGGTGCCGACAAACACCACACGAAACACGAAACGGCGCGTGTCTTTCATGACGGCCAGCCTCGCTCTTCAGAAGCCCCAGCGTACCCGGTAGAAGCCGCCATGCGTGGCGGCATTGGTGGGCGTCATCGCCAACAACCCATTTGTTCCGGCCACCGGTTCCGGGCCGGTCAGTGTCTCCCACGAAGCCGTTGGCGCCATTGCCGCCGTGAACTCCACCCAATACCGGCCCACATTCGTCCCCGGCCAGGCCAACGTTAGTCCGCCGGCACCCCAGTGAAGACCCGCTATCACGGGCGGCGGCGCGGAGACGAGCTCGGCAGCGCCCACGTCCAGTCCTCCGAGCTGCGGAACCGCGGTGCCGAAAAAATCGCTTGGGCCTGGCGTCAGTCCAAACAGCGCCGCCAGATCCAACCCGGCATCGATGAGCGGCGAGTTCGTCCTCGGCTGGTAGACCGCAAGCGTCTGCAGCGCCCGCGGGTTGCCGTTTGTTCCGGCGCTGCCCGCCAACGTGAGCAGCGGATCGGCACAGAAGCCCACGTTGGTGCCGTTGAGCGTCTCCTGTCCTGTTGCCGCACGCCAGGCATCGAGCGATGCGTAGCCGGCGATGCGGTGCGTGGCGCCGCCGGTCCAGTAGCAGTTTCCCTGAAAGCGCGCCTGCTGAGGCGTCGGCGAGCTCGCGGGCGACTGGGCCCACCACATCAGCGCATTCGTGCCCCCGGCCCAGAACACGTTGTTCCGCAGCGCGACACCCACCATGTTGCCGATGTAGAACCCAACCACGGGGCTGACGCGGCTGTAGATCGTGTTGCCGTAGACGTGGCTGTTCATCAGGGCCGCCGCGGCGCCGCCCGAGTAGAAGTGCAGCGCCCCCATCCGTCCGCCATAGGCGTCGTTCTCGCTGATGTTGTAGCGCACGACGTTGTTGGTCCACCAGTGTCCGGCAACACCATCCGTGTTCAGCAAGTACCCCGCGCCGAAGTTGTCGTGCGCATAACAGTACTGGATCGTCGAGTCGGTGGTGTTCAGGTCCAGGTCGAAGCCGTCCCCGTCCTGATTCGTGGCCCGTGTGTTGTAGGCCTCGCAGGATTGAATGGTGATCCGCCTGCAGTGGTAGGTCATGAAGCCGACCGGCCCGGCATCCGCCGGACCCGCGCCTCCATTATCGTGGGCCACGCAGCGCTCGACCACGCCGTCGACGGTGCCGCCAAGCACCAGGCCGAACCCGGACGGGTCGAACCAGGCGGCGGGATCCCCAGGGTTGTGGCTGAAGACGCTGTCCCGCACGACGATGTTGCTGACCCCTCCAATGGACGTGGCGGAGGTCTCGAAGCCCGCGTGCAGATTGTAGTACCCCACGCAGTTCTCCACCCGCACATCGGAGCAGACACTTCCCGCGCCGGCGGCATAGATGTGGAAGCCCTCGCGAAAACCGGACACCGCCACATGGCGCAGGGTCAACCCCGCGACCGTCCCGCCGCTGACGCCCGCCGCCACGCCCTCCTGCGTCGTGAACGCCGTCCCCATCCCGACGACGACCAGGTTCTCCAGCGTGATGTGCCCCACGTTATAGAGCAAAACGCCCGGTTGCTGCGCATTGGTCTGCACGAGGGTCGCCCGATTCGTGGGGTCGGACGTGAGCACCACGGGATACCCTGCGGCACCGCCCGTCCCGATGCTGACGTTCTCCCGGAACACCGCGCCCCCCTGCAGATGAATCGTCACCCCCGGCGCCACCGCCTGCGACGCCCGCGCCAGCGTCCGCCATGGCTGCCCCAACGTGCCGGCGTTGGTGTCGTTGCCGCTGGAGCTCACGTAGTAATCCACTTGCGAATAGGTGTTGCTGCCGTCCCCGGAGCCCGGCTCGAGCACAACCTTGTCCAGCGCCAGCGGCCCGACATTGAGCGTGAAGGAAGCCGCCGCGGTCACCGCACTCGCCGGGGCATTCGTCCGGAACTGAAACGATTGAAACTGCGGCGACAAGCCGTCGACACTGGGCGCGAACGTGTCCTGCCCCAGTAGCGTTCCCGCCTGGTCGTACCAGCGGATCCCGGCGCGGAAACCGCTCGCCGGGTAGTCCGCCAGAAACGACAGCGTGTACAGGTGGCCCCCCGCCACGGGGGCACGCGCATCGACGCTCGTTTGCAGCGAAAGCGGTCCGCCGGCCGCATAGAGATAGCGCGCGCCGTCAATGCCGGTGGCCGGGGACAGCGTGTAGAGCCCGGCGTAGTCGAAGACCCCGCCGCTCGTGAAGCTGATGGCCCAGCCCGGAATCGGGATCCAGGCGGAGGTTTCGTCCACGTAGCCGTTGGTCGGGGTCTCGAAGCTCGTGTTGACGGTCAGCAGATTCGCAGCCCTGGCGCCGCTCACCGCGAGTAGCAGCATCAGCAAGACCGTCTTCCCGTTTGTCATGGAGAGCTCACGGCGCACGACCGGTTCGGCCCGGAACCGCCCCGCGGAATTCCACGGCGCCCATGTCACGACCGCGCAACTGTGGAACCGGCGTGCCAAAGAAGTCGGTGGCGCCGGGATCCACACCGAGGCACGTGCGGAGGTTAAGCCCGGCATCGATCACCGGAGAACCACGCTGCGGGTGGACGGCGCTGGGGACTGCCCCGCGGGCCGCTTGCAGCCGAGGATCGGCGCTGACTCCGAGGCCCTTGCCATCGAGCGTTTCCTGGCCGGTGCCCCGCCGCCAGGCGTTAAGGCTGTCATAGCCGGCGATGGCGCAGGCCCCGCCGCCGGCCCAATAGGTATTATTCTGAAAGCGCACCTGCGTCGCCGCCGGCGAGCCCTCCAGGACCGGCCTGCCGGCCGCCGTCACGAACACGTTGTTCCCGAGCCACAGGTTCTCGATCGTTTCGTACTCGTGGCACCAGACGGCGGGGCTGACGCGGCTCAGGATGGTGTTGTGGTAGACGTGGCTGTCCCGTAGCGGGGCAGAGCCGGCGGGCGAGTACACATGCAGCCCGCCCATCTTGCCGCCGATGCCGTCGTTCTCGCTGATGCAGTAGCGAAACGTGTTGTTGGTCCATGCGCCGGTCGTGCCGTCCGTACTCAGCAGGAAGCCCGCGCCGAAGTTGTCGTGCGCATAGCAGTACTGAATCCGCGAGTCGCAGGTGTTCAAGTCGAGATCGAAACCGTCGCCGTCCATGTGGATGGCCTGGGTCCGATACGCCTCGCAGTGCTGAACGACAATTCGCCGGCTGTTGTAAACCATAAAGCCCACCGGCCCCGCCCGCGCCGCCCCCTGGCCTCCGTTGTCATGCGCCACGCAGCGCTCGATCAAACCGTCTACGGCATGCGAGAGCGAAACGCCGAACCCGGAGGGGCGAGCCTCCAGCTCCGGGTCGCCAAGGTTGTAGGCGAAGACGCAGTCGCGCAACACGATGTTGCTGATGCCTCCGACGGCGTCGGCGTACGTTTCGATGCCGGCATTCCGGTTCTGGCTGGCGGCGCACTTCTCGATCAACACGTCGTCGATCCCGTTCGCGGCGCCCCCCGCGGCGTACAGGTGAAACCCCTGGCGGAATCCCGACACATCGAGGTTGCGGAACGTCAGCCCGGCATAGCGACCTGCATCGGCGCCGAGGGCGATCCCTTCCTTGTCCGTCGCTCGCGCCCCGCTGCCCACCACCACGAGATTCTCGATGATGAGGTGGCCCGCGTTGTAGATCAACAGCCCCGGCTGCGAGGCGTCCGCTTGCCTCACGGTGGCACGCCTGACCGGGTCCGAGGTCAGGGTGACCGGTCGCCGCACCTCCCCGCCGGTCCCCATGTACACATTCTCGTTGAACGTGGCGCCCGCCTGCAGATGGACCGTGTCTCCCGGAGCGGCGCGGCTCAGCGCCCCGGAGATGCTTCGCCACGGCCGTCCGGCACTGCCGGTGTTCGAATCGACGCCATCGGGGCTGACGTAGTAGTCAGCACCAACGGCCGGGATCGCCACGAGCAACAACAACCGTGGAAGCACGTGCTCCATCCAGCTCCCCATGCGAACGGCCTCCGTCGCCGGCGACTCTACTTCGCCGTCGCGCTGGCCTGGTTCGAGTTCGGGCTCTCGCCGCCCGCGTTGACTATGGCCACGTCCTCCCATATCGCCAACAATCCGGGCTCCAGTTTACCGCGCGCGGTCACCCCCTGCAAAACGATCACTGTGGTATCACATTCAGGGTATTGGCTGAATCCGGATGGTGTGGGTGACGGGAACGAAGGCGCGGCGGATCTGCGCAAGAAGCTCCGCACGCCGGGCCTCGGCTTCCGCCAGTCCGGCGGCAGCGTCCTTCTGTTCCCGCTCCCAGCCGTGCCAAACCTCATGCGCTTCGATGGCTTGCTTCTGGGCGATCAGATCCTCGACCCGATGGAAGACGGCCGAGAACGGGTTCTGATGGAAATCCGCGGCCAGGTTGACGCCCCGCTCCAGTTGCTCGCGCGTGTAGACGTGCCACTCTTCGAGCATGGCCGAGTGGTTCATCCAGTCGATCCGGTAACGCGGGGCCGTGGCGCCGGTCACCTTGAGGATCAGGCGGTTCAAGTCCCGGTCGAACGGCACCAGCGTCAGGCCGGAGCGCACGGACCAGTCCTTGTCGGGCACGCCGCGTGCGCAGAAGGGGTACCGCGTGCTCACGAACCCATAGACGTCTTCCCTCGCAATGGGTGTGAAGGCGTGCCCCCCCTCACCGGTCCCCGTCCTGGCGGCCAGATCGATCGTCAGCGACCCCAGGTTTCCGTCGAACCCGAGTGTGCGCAGCCATCCATGCGCCAGCACCACGTGCCCGGCCCAGGACGGATGGACGCCATCGTCGAGGCCGCACACCGCGTAGTCGCGCCCGTAGCGGTGCTCGGACTCCAGCCGCGCGCGGTACAGGTTCCAGAAGTGGTCGCAGAACGGCAGCCCCTGCGCCTGCGCCAGCGCGGCGGCCTCGTTGCGGATCGCGAGCAGGGTGCCGTTGATGCCGTCCAGCGTGCACCCGCACTCGGCGATGAACGGCCACGGCGGGAGCCGGCCGATGCAGGTCACGGAACCCATCACGACGCGCGCGCCGGCGGCCTGTAGGTTCTGCACCACCACCGCCATGGCCGTGCGGAACCGCTCGACCGCCGCCGTGTTGTGATTCAGATAGCCGGAATCGTTCATGCCGTAACCCAGCGTGGCCACGGTGGGACGGTAATTCAGGCATTCCGTCTCGATTCGCTTCAAGAAGCCCTCGGCGGTCTCCCCGCACTTGCCGATGTTGCGAACCTCCACGTTGAGCTCGGGCGCGCAGACGGCCAGATACGTTTCGAGCATCAGCGCATAGCGCCGCGCCTCGGTGATGGAGGCTCCGACCAGCAGCAACCGATCGCCCCGCTGAAGCGCAAAGGGCTCTTGCGGCGGAAGCAGCACTTCAGGGTGGAACTGCGCGAAGAAGGCATCGTGCAGCCTGGCGTCGTCGGCGGGTGAATTCGTCACGTCATTCATTAAGCGGGCCTTTCCCCATCACACCTCTCATGCTGTCTGCCGCGCCACGGCCTCCAGCACCGTCACAGCCTCCAGCCAGGCGCGCTGGCCGGCAATCCAATCGATCAGGCGCTGGTGTTCGGCGGCCTCCATGAAGTTGTTGTGCGTGCCGGCGCCGACACCGTGCCCTGCCGCCACGATCCAGGAGCCAGCTCGCTCGCGCATGCCGACCAGGATGGGAATGAGGTCGTCGGCGCGCCGGCCATCCATGATCAGCGCCGGCACGACAAACGGCGCCGGGCCCGTCAGCGGGATGCGCGTATGTCCCGCCCGCACCACCGTGAACAGGTCGCGGACATCCTCCAGGAACGACACCCCCTCCCCAGGCCCGCACGTGGTGTCCCCGCAGGTTGCCCCGTAGCTGCGTTCCGTGCGGCCATCGATCAGGTGCAGGACGCGGTTCGCCATCAGCAACTCGTCGCGAACGCGGGCGCGGTCGTACTCCTCCAGTCGATACGGCGGCTTCCAATCCCATTGCGGCCGGGTGCGGCAGGGATGCCAGCAGGAGTGGTTCCCCAGCTCGTGGCCCGCCGCCGCAACGGCGCGCCAGCCTTCAAGCCATTGGTGCAGATCATCACGCGCGGCGGGCACGTAGAACGTCCCACGTATGCCGCGCTCCGCCAACGCCGGGGCCACCAGCTCCCGGTGCACCGGCAAGGCGTCATCGTAGGTCAGACAGATCAGAGCCTTCATAGCGGCTCCAACGCACCCGCGGCACCGACCACCGGCTGGTCGGCGCATGGCTCGCCGGGGTCGGCGAAGTGCTGCCCGTCGCCCCGCACGCGGGCGTTAAAGGCATCGAACGATGTGACGACCTGGCCGTCGAAATCGAAGCGGGCTTCACCGCCCGCACGCCAGAATTGGTTGTTCTGAAAGCGATTCTCCTGGACCGCGGATTCCCATTTGACGAGGGGCGTGTCGTCCAAGGCGTCGACAACAAAGAGGTTGTTGGCGATGTGGTTGCCGCGGTTCTCATCCACAAACCGGAGACTCGCCCCTCCTCGCCGCGTGATCACCGTGTTGTTGTGGACCTTGAAATTCGAGGCCTGCCAGAACTCGATGCCGCCGTAGCCGTTGGCCAGGCCGTCGTTGATCGACACGTTGAATCGTCCGATGTTGCCTTCGCACGGGAACTGCTCCGGGTTCCAGGTGCAGAACAGGAACCCCGCCCCGGCGTTGTCGTGGGCGTAGTTGTACTGCAGCGTGCAGTCCTTGCACCCGCCATCGATGTCAAACCCGCCGCCATCCTTGTTGCGCCCGCCGGTTTGGTTTTGAAAAGACTCGCAATGCTGGATGACCACATTGCGCGCGAAGCAGACCCAGATTCCAACGGGCGAGTGATCGATCGTGGGATCCGGGCTCACGCCCAGGCCGGTGCGCCACGCCCTGCAGTACTCCACGACCCCGTTGTTTGAGCAGAACGGAACGACGCCATCGCCGCCGATGTCGTGAACCTGGCACCGTGCAATCCGGAAGCGCTCGAAGTAGGCCGTGCGGTCGCCCGCGCCGCCGTCGGCGTCAAATTGGATGCCGCAACTGCTGTCGTGGACTACGCAATTCTCGATGACGGAGTCGAAGTAGACGGCGTGGGGCGGTCCCTCGGCATGGAGGAAGATCCCCGGTCCGCTGGTGTCATGGATCAGGCAGTCCGCGATGCACAGGCGCTCGCATGCATCCGCCTGGCTGACATGGATTCCACAGGTCCCGCCCTTGATACGGCGGTTCGGGTTCTTGTGGTTCGTACTGGTGAGTTCCAGTCCGGATATCCGCCACTGGCTGATGGACGACGCGGCGCTAATCGCATGGTTCTCCAGCCCGTGGATGATCGGCCTTGATCCTTGCGCATAGGTCGCCAGCATGATCGGCGCCGCGACGGACCCCCGCCCCCGCAACGTCAGGCCGCCATGAAAGACCGATCCGCGCTTCAGCAGAAGTTGGTCTCCGGGGCCGTACTCCCGCACCGACGCTCTCTGCAGCGTTTTCCATGCACGTTCGGGCGAACAGCCGTCCTCGGAGTCCGAGCCCGCTTCCGCATCCACGTAGTACGCCTTCGCCGGCGCAACCGCTGCGGTCATGACGCCGGCCTCTCCGACGTGCGCGCGGAGGGCGCGGCGGCGGTTCGTTGACTCACCGCGTGGGCGGTCTCGCGCAACAAGGCGGCATAGCCGGCATCCACGCCGGCCGGGACGAACGTCACCGCCCGCGCGTCCTGCCCGGTCAGGACGTCGAACCAGACGCAGCCGGTCAGATAGCATCCGGCGGCATTGAGGTGGTTGGTGTCGAGGCGCAATTCCGGGATGCCGTCGGCGCTGTCGTTGAAGATCCAGTACCAGCCGATGGAGAGCGAGTGTTCCTGCTTCGGCAGCGCCGGCGCTTCCGCATGCTGGTAGTCGAAGTCCGGGTCCGGCCACGCGAACGTCCGCCCTGGAAGCCGCCGGACCGCCTGGATCGCCTCCCCGGTCGGGATCACCCGGCAGCCCAGTTCGGTGGCAAAATGTGCGAAGTTGGCCTCGATGCGTGCGAACATGGACTCCGAGGTCAGGCCATTGTCGATCAGGTAGGAGGCGTCCTCCCGGTAGGCCCACGTCTGGTGCAGCACCACCTCCGCCTGTGGTGCCCGCTCCCGCACGAGCCCGTGCAAGAGCCCGAGGTACGGCTGATAGCTTTCCCGCCGCGGCGCCACGAGACTGGCATGATTGATGGTGACGAAATCCCAGGGTACCGCCACCAGGGCGTCCTGCAGATTCACCATGCACGGCCCGCCATCCGCGTTCACGCGCAGCATGTAGATCTTCTGTTCCGGATGCTTGCGCGTGTACTCGGCAAGATTCCAGTGCTTCTTCAGCGAGCAGCCTCCGAGGTTCGCGCGGCCGATTTCGAAACGCACGTGCCCCTCGCTCGCGGCGATGTCGCTCAGATAGGTCAGCGGGGTGTCGGCAAGGCTGTTGCCGATCGTAAGCAGGCGGATGGTCTTCATGCGGGTCCCCGTTGGGTGTGGTTCTGTCGGGTCGGGTTCTTCAGCATTCCAACTCCTCCCCGGCCCGCAGCGGGCGCAGCCACAGACGGAAGCGATAGCAGCTGGGGGGCAGGCGGTATTCGGGATGCACATTGCGGCTCCAGCCCGTGTCGCCGCCAACGCCCATGTGAAAGCCATCGAGATGCAGCTCGGTCTCGTCGCGCAACCGCAGATCCGCAAGGTTCGGGCAGGCAGCCAGATCCTCCGTCCGTACCGGGAGCGCCGAACAGTGCAGGAACGGCTCGCCCTGGAAGAGAAGCCCGCCAGCCGCGCCCGTGAGCGCGCCGCGCCGCACGTCGCAGCGCAGCCCGCACTCCTGGGGATAGACATAGGGGGTGAGCAGGTCGCGCACATGCGCGCGATGCAGGCCGACAAGCGCGCTCTCCCCACGATCCGGGTAGTTCTCGTGCGGCCCTCGGCCATACCAGATCAGCTCACGGTTGGCGGAATGGAGTGAACATACCAACCCCACTCGTGGGAACGATTCAACCGGCGCCGCAACCTCCATCCGGACGTCGCCGATCATCCATCCATCGCCGCCGATGGTCCATTCCTGCCAGACCTGCACGCGTGCCGCGCAGCCGTTGCGCTCCAATGCGCCTTCAACCCGTACCCGGGCATGAGCAGAATCGATGCGATCAACGGCAACCCGCCCCGGCGTCCACACCAGCCGGTCGAGCCCGCAAGCCGCCCAGTCCCAGGCATACCCGAAATCTCCCTCCGCCCGGTCGATGTCGGTCGGGGCCCGCATCACGGTCGGCAACAGCGGCCGCGACAAAAGCGCCCGGCCCTCGATCGTCAGTTGGGAGACGCCACCGCATGCCGGATCGACGAGGACGCTGGAACCTGCGCCGTCGAACCGCCAGGCTCCATCAACCATGGACATCGACAACGGTGTTGTCGCCGACGGCGTGACGTCGCGGGGGGCTGGGATGACCGGGTACGCGAACTGTTCCCGGCACAACTCATGACCGGCATCGGCCCAGTCCGTGGCGGCCGCGAGCACGAAGCCCACATCCAGAAAGCGTTCGGCACCGGTCGCCGGCGGTCGTGTGGGCAGCGGCAGCACGACCTCGCCTTCTTCGCCGGGCCCGAGGTCCGGCAGCGCGCAATGCCCCTCGGCAAGCAGGCGGCCCTCTTCGTGGACGCTCCAGCGGCACTGCAAATGGGAAAGGCGCAGGAACTGGTGCCGGTTCTGAACCCGGATCTGCCCGGCGGCCAGTCCCTCCTCCGCGGCCATCGCACGCACCGGGGACTGCTGTTGCTTGAGCTCCCACGCGCCGGGATGCGGAACGAGGTCCGGCCCCACGACGCCGTTCAGGCACATGCGTTCCACGCCGGCCTGCTCCCAACGCGGCTCGCCGTATCGCCAACGCACGCCGTTGATCGCGGTGGGCTCGTCGCATTCGAGCGCCTTGTCGCGCCAATCCCAGACGAAGCCCCCCTGGAATCGCGGGTGGGCCTGTATCCGGTCCCAGTACTTGCAGGCGTTGCCGGTCGAGTTGCCCTTGGCATAGGCGTACTCGCACAGGATTAACGGCCGGTTGTCGCCGGCGTCTGCCAGAAACTCGTCGATCCAGGCAAAGGACGGATACATCGGGGCCACGATATCGCTGACAAAGGCGGGCGGGCGCCCGTTCTCGTATTGCACGGGCCGCGTGGGATCGCAGGCCCGGACCCAGTTCGCCATCGCCGCGTGGCTCGGCCCCCAGTGGGACTCGTTGCCGAGGGACCAGCCGATGACACACGGGTGGTTGCGGTCGCGCAGGACCATCCGTATCGCGCGCTCGAGATAGGCCGGCGCCCACAGCGGATCGCGCGAGGTCAACGCCTCGATCCCATGCGTCTCCAGATTCGCTTCGTCGAGCACATACATTCCCAACTCGTCGCACAGATCGTACCACTCCTCCGCATCCGGATAGTGACAGGTGCGCACCGCATTGAAGTTCAGGCGCTTCATCGCCACCAGATCCTCGCGCATGTCTTCACGCGTCACGGCACGCCCGCGCCGCGGATGGAATTCGTGGCGGTTGACGCCGCGCACGACAAGCCGCTCGCCGTTGATCCGCACCACCCCGTCGACAATCTCGATCTGGCGGATGCCGAACGAGGTCCGCTCCCAGTCCATGGCCAGGCCATCCGGGTTACGCAGTTCCAGCAGCAGCGTGTACAGGTTCGGCGTCTCGGCCGTCCACGCCAGCGCGTCCGGCACCACCAGTTCCGCGGCGGCGCTGAACGCCTCCTCATGCAGGCGCGGATCCGCTTCTCCATACATCGGGCTGCGCGTGGCGATGTCCGCCACGGCGGTGGCGACGTCCTCACCGTCGGGGGTCACAAGGGTCATGGCCACCCGCCAACCTTCCGCCGCGGGGAAGATGACCTGGCCGTTCTCGCGCATGCCGGCCGGCCCGGGCATCCGGTTCGTCCAGGCGCGCACCAGAACCGAGGCGGCGCGCGAGGTCCTGTCGAGCCGCGTCTGCACCGACCAGTCGCGCAGGTGCACCTCCGGCTTGGCAAACAGGCGCACGCTGCGCTGGATGCCCGACAGGTGCCAGTAGTCCTGCTTCTCCAGGTAGGCGGAGGCACCCCAACGGCACACCTTGACGGCAAGCAGATTCGTCCCCGGCTCCACAACATCGGTGATCTCGAAGGCGGCGGGGAGCTTGCTGTCGGTCGACCAGCCGATCTCGTGACCATTCACCCAGAACTGAAACGCGGAATCGACCGAGCCGAACTCGATGAAGATCCGACGCCCCCACCACGCCGGCGGAATCGCGAACGCGGTGCGATAGCATCCGGTCGGGTTTTCGGCAGGCGCCCGCGGCGGATCGGCCGGGAACGGATAGGCCTTGTTGCAGTAAAGCGCCTCGCCATGCCCATGGAGTTCCCAGTTGGCCGGAACCGGAATTCGCGCCCAGCTCGCACTGTCGAACCCGGGGGCCTCGAAGCCCGGCGGACAGGCGCCGGGCCGCGGCGCCAGGAAGAACGCCCAGAGCCCATCGAGTCGGCGTTGCCATGGCGATGCGGTACCGGCGCGGGCATCGCCGGCGCTGGCACAGGCCTGCCAGGGGGCGTGCATCAGCTCGCGGTTGCGCTCGATCGCTCGCGGATCGTCCCACGGTGCGCCGGGGCCGCGGGGTTCCGCCACCGCCGCCGGGACGAGCCCCGAAGCAGGCGACGCTTCCGGTGGCACGGGCGCGACCACGGGACTCAAGGCGGTGGCGGCGGCACGGCGTGCTCCTGGCATCGAACTCTCGCGTCTCGTGGTTGCCTTCGATTTCATGCGGGGTGGCTCAGCGGACGACCATCAATACGCCGCCCCCACCCGCCGCGGTCGCGGTGAGCGTGATGGCTCTTCCGGCATGGTCATAGTGGATCAGGAAGGCGTAGTCTCCCGTCTTCACCGTGCGCCCCTCCGGCAAGCCCTGGAACTGCGTCCCGCTGAAATCGCCGGACACAATCGTGAACACCTGCCCAACCTGCACACCGGCGCCGTTTGGCACGCGCACGTTCAGTGCGGCGGTCCCCTCGCCCAGCGCGAAACGGCGCCCCGGGGCAATCAGCACCTGATCGTATCCGTTGGCGGCCGAGCCGCCGCCCGGTCCCTGGATATCGATATCCAGCGTCGAGCCGGCCAGCATCGTCACGTCGTTCAGCACGCTGAGCGAACCGGTCCCGCCGACGCCGCCGGGGGCGAGTGTCCCCGCATTCGTGATGGTCCCGCTGACGGTCACGGAGCCGCCAAACGTCGCGTTGGACGAAACCGCGACGGACGGGGACGCCAGCGCGTAGCGAACGAAGAGCGTGCCACCGGCCACCACCGTGGGGCCAAGATACTGGCTGATGCCGGCGAGCGTCTGCGTCCCCGATCCCACCTTGGTCAAGGCCACGCCGCCGCCGGTCCCATCCAGCAGCCCGTTGAAGGTGCCGGAGCCGTTATTCACGCCCACGGTCAGCACCGCTGGCTGGCGCGTCTGCGCCGACTGCCACTGGCACTGCACGGTCCCCAGCCCCGTGAGCGCGTCCACCCACATGTAACCGAACTGCCAGTGCGCCAGCTTCACCAGCGCTCCAGCGGCGATGTGCATGGAAGCCTTGTTGCTGCCGAACGCGCGCGGCGCTTCCGGAATCCAGGGAAATCCGTTCTCCTCGCCACTGTCGTAATCGTGGAAGAGCGTTCCGTCCTGGATGTCCAGCAGGCCCCCGGACATGGCGTACTGGAAGTAGGCGTAGTGCGTGCAATCCCAGTCGAACGGGTCCGCCCCGCCACCGCAGAACCAGCGGCTCTCGTAATCGAACCCGCGCGGACCACTCTTCACGTAGGTACCGTTTCCCGTCAGCACGACCCGCTTGCGGATGATCTTATAGTCGCGCGTCACGGTGCTGAGTTCGACAACCGCATTGCTGCTCACATGGATGTTGGTGACGGACAGTACGTCGAGGTCCCGCAGCACGACGCGCCCTTCCTCAATGGCCAGGACGCCGGAGAAGGCGTTGAACCCCGTGCCGGAGAAGGTCACGCTTCCCGGGCCGCGCTTCGTGAGGCCCTGGCTGCCCGACATCACCGCCGTGATCGTGCCATTGGTGTTGGCGGTGACAACCGACGGACCACTCACCGGGCTGCCCACCAGGGAGAGCGTGCCGCCGGCCAGCGTGTACTCGCCCGCGCCGGTCGGATCGAAACGCAGATCCTGCGCCAGCACGCTGCCTACACTCACCGTGCCCGCCGTGCCCTGGCCTCCGCCGAAGATTGCGAGCGCGTACCCGTTCGGCCAGGCGATGTTGTTGGTGTCCGCCCAGAAGTTCACATTGGTCGCGTTCCACCCGGCTCCGGCGCCGTCCTGTGGGCCGTACACGCCGGTGTTCGCATCGTAGATACCCCAGGTCCCGTCCCAAGGCGCGCGGGCGGTGGCGGTGAACGTCACCGGCGCCAGCGCCCCCGCACTGGCGCTCACCGTGTAGGTCCCGATCGCATCCCCCAGCGTCAGCGTGGTCGCCGCGAGCCCGAGCCCGTCGGAGATGGCGTTGGTAACGCCGAGTGACTGACCCGTGGCGCCGGGCGGCGTGGAGGCAATCGCGAAGCCGACCGTGACTCCCGGCACCGAATTCGTGAAGGCGTCGATCACCGACACGACCAGCGGGTTGAGCAACGTCTGTCCCGCCAGTCGGCTCTGGTTGTTGCCCGCGCTCACCTGCAGGCGCGCGGCGGGCCCTGGGTTGACCGTGAAGGCGCCACTGGTCCCTGGCGTCATCGGGTCGCCGCCGGTGCCGCTCAGCGCCAGCACCACCCCGCTCTCGGCCCGCGTATAGGTGACGCCGGTGATGGTCGTGGTGTTGCCTCCCGCCGGAATCGTGCCCGCCAGGGTGCCGCTCAGCGCCCCGGTACCGGTGTGCAAGGTCAGCGCAACCGACGTATTCGTCGTGACCGCCAGCGGCTGGTTCAGCGCGTTCTGCGCCCGCACGACCACGCTGAACCCCAGGCCCGCCGTGGGGTTGGACCCGCCGTTCACAAAGAGAATCGCCAGCCGCCCGGCTCCGGTCGCGGTGAAGTGCACGGGACTGCCCGCCAGTCCAGTCCCGACGGCCGACACGGCATAGAGCCCGGGCTTGTCCCCCAGGGTGAGCGTGGCCGAGGCCTGTCCATTGGCGGCAGTGAAGACGTTGGTCGCGCTCAACGCCTGGCCGGCCGCCCCGCCCGGCGCGCCATCAAGGGTGAACGCGACCGGATAACCCGGCACCGCATTGCCGTTCGCATCCCGCACCGTCACCACCATCGGACTCGCCAACGCCGTGGCCACCGTATTCGTCTGGGCGTCTCCCGTGGTCAGCGTCAGAGAGGAGGCTGGCCCGGGGTCAACGGTGAACGCCGCGCTATCTCCGGCCAGCATGAAGTCGCCGGCGGTTTGCGAGGCCATCAGTCGCACGCCGCTCTCGGCCTTCGTGTACGTCAGGCCGCTGACCGTGACGGCATTGCTGCCCGCCGGGATGGTCCCCGAGAGGGTGCCGCCCAGCACGCCGGCACCGGTCTTGAGGCTCAGCGCAAAGGACGTGTCCTGCGAAACCGGCGCCAGTTGGCCACCTCCATCGGCAGCCCCCACCAGAATGCCAAATGGCGCACCCGCAACCGGATTCGTGCCGCCGTTCACAGACACGATCACGAGGTGGGGCGGAAGGTCCAGCGTGATGGTCTGCGCGTTGTAGTGCACCAACGCCGCGCCGGCCGGCTCCACCCGCACCCCGCGGAAGGTTCCAACGATGCCGCCGCTCGCCCGCGCAACCTGCACGATCGGCGCCCCGAATACATCTCCCGTCAGCCCGGTGATATCCACGACGAGTTCAAGTCCCGCGCAGCGGAAGACCGCGCCCGTATTCGCGAGGTTGACCAGGTCCGGCACGCTGCTCGGCGCCCGGATCCGCAGCGTCGTGTTCGTGGCGATGCTGGGAGCGGTGGCGCTGAGCAGGGTCAGCGTGCCGCTGTCCCCCGTCAGCGTCGGTTGCAGCGTGCCGCCGCTCTGCATGACCACCGCCCCGCCAAGCGTACCCCGCCCTCCCAGCGTCGCGTTCGTCTTCACCGTCAGCGAACCGGCACATGCCGTGTGGTCTCCATCCACCAGCAACACGCCGCCATTGATGGTGGTGGCGCCGGAGTAGTAATTCGTTCCGCTCAGGATCTGCGTGCCGGTGCCGTTCTTCGTGAACGCCAGGGACTGCCCGCTCGAGTTCGTTATCACCCCCGCGAACGTGCCGGAGCCGTCGTTCGCGCCAACCGTGAACGCACCACCAAAGCCGGTGATGATGAGCTGCCCCGTGCCGGTGAGCGCATCCACCGTGAAGTTGTTGCCCGCCACCGATTGCGCCGACATCGTGACCCGCGCACCCGCCTCAATGTTCAGTGCCGCCCGGTTGTTCACCCAGTTGGGCGCCGCACCGGCCGTGCTCGCCGTGGCCGCAAACGTCCCAGCCTGGACATCGACCACTCCGCCCGTCATGGCGAAGGTCAACATGCCGGCTCCGCTGCCCGCGTTGAACGTGCCGGCGCCCGATTTCGCCAACGTCCCTCCACCGCCGATCGTCGCCCCGTTCGCGGGTGTGTAGGTGCCCGTGTTGTTGAACTCGAGCGTCGCGCCGACATCGATCGTGATCCCCGCGGCCGGCATCCAACTGCCGTAGTTGTTCAGGAGCAACCGCCCAGCCCCCATGCGCGCGCTTCCGCTGACGCTGTTGCCACCCGACAGCGTCAGGTCCGCTCCGCCGGCTTTCGTCAGCCCGGCCGTTCCCGCCAGCGCAGACTGGATGACGGCCGCACTGTTGGCCGTGAGCGTGGGCGCGGCACCAACGAGCGTGATGGTCCCGTTCGTCAGGGCGTACGCGCCCGATCCCGGCGGGTTGAACACGAGCCCATTCGCGTTCACCGTCCCAACCGTCACCAGCCCGGCGGCGCCAGTCCCTGCGCCGAAAACAGCCACATTCGTCGTCCCGTTCGGCCACGCGATGTTGCGGACGCCGTTCCAGAAATTGGAGCTCGCCGTATTCCAGCCCGTACCGGTGCCGTCCTGCGCGCCCGGTGTACCGGTGTCGGCGTCATACGTCGCGGTCATGCCATCCCAGGGCGGCACCGCCATGGCCAGGAACGTCACCGGGCTGCCGCTCAACCCCGCCGCACTCGCCACGACGGCGTACGTGCCCGTGGCGTTGCCCAGTGTCAGCGTGCTCGACGCCTGCCCGCTCCCCGTCGTCGTGGCGTTCGTGCTGCTCAACGCCTGTCCCGTCGCGCCCGGCGGCGTCGCGGCAATCGCATACGCCACGTCGACGCCCGGCACCGCGTTGGTGTGCGCGTCCGTCACCGTCACCACCAAGGGCCCGAGCACCGTCCCCGCACCCCCGGTCTGGTTGTTGCCGGACGTCATGGCCAGCGCGGCGGCCGCCCCCGCATCGACGGTGAAGGCCGCACTCGTGCCGGCAGACAACGCATCGCCGCTCGTGCGCGTCGCCGTCAACACCACGCCGCTCTCGGCCTTCGTGTAGGTGACGCCGGAAATGGAAACGGAATTGCTGCCGTTGGTGATGGTGCCCGTGAGCGTCCCGCCCAGCGTTCCGCTGCCCGCCGAGCGGCTGAGCACAACCGCCGTATCGGACAGCACATGGCGCGGTACCCCGCCCGCATCCTGAGCCTGAACGACGACGCCAAAGCCGGTGCCCGCGCTCGGATTCGATCCACCGTTCACCAGCGTGATCGCCAGCGTCGTCGGCGGAATGGACGCGCCGGTGGCATTAAACGTCACCGGGCTGCCGCTGAGCCCGGCCGCACTCGCCGCCACCGTGTAGGCCCCCGTCACGCTGCCGATCGTTAACAGGCTCGATGCATGGCCATTCGCCAGCGTCGTCGCGTTGGTGAAGCTGAGCGATTGCCCCGTCGCCCCGGGCGGCGTGCCCGTGATCGCATAGGCAACCGCCGTACCGGACACCGGATTCGTGTGCGCATCCGTCACCGTCACCACAAACGGACTCGCCAGCGCCGTCAGCACGTCGCCGACCTGGCCATTTCCCGAGGTCAGCGAAAGCGTGGCGGGATCCCCCGCGACCACGGTAAACGCCGCACTGTCACCCGCCGCCAGCAAGTCCCCACTCGTCCGTGTGGCAGTGATGACCACGTTGGACTCGGCCTTGGTGTACGTCACGCTGCTGACGGTCACCTCGCTGGTGCCCGCGGCAATGGTGCCGTTCGTGGTTCCGCCCAGGGCGCCGCTGCCGCTCTTGAGAGTCAGCGCGAAGGCCGTATCCGCCGCCACGTTGGTCGCCCCGCTCAGCCCATCCTGCGCCTGCACCACCACGCTGAACCCCACGCCGGAAACCGCATTCGTGCCGCCGTTCACGGACACGATCGCCAGGTTCGCGGCTTTGATCAGATCGACGGTGACGTTCGTAGGCGAGTACGCGAGCGTCGCCCGATACGAGCCCACCACGTTGGTGGTGTTGAACTTGCCGGCAACCCCGATCGCATTGGCCGTTTGCACGATCGTCGCACCCATGACGTTGTTGGAGAGCGCCGTCGCGTCAAGGACCAGGTTGAGCGAGTTGCACCCGAAGACCGGCGTCGCGCTGCTCAAGGCCACCCTGTCCGTCGCACCGTCCGTCGCCCGGATCTTCAGCGTGGCGTATGCGCCGAATGTCGGCGCGGTATCGCTGGATAGTGTCAGGGTGCCGGGTGTACCCGACATCGTTGGCTGGATCGTGCCGCCAGCGCTCACCGTCACGGCGCCATGGATCGTGCCCGATCCCCCGAGGGTACCTGTGCCCGCCACCGTGACCGCGCTGTTTGCTGGGAGCGAGCCGGGACTGTTCACCAGCAGCACGCCATTGCTGACCGTCGTCGAGCCGCCCAGCGTGTTGGTTCCGGAAAGCACCCAGGTGCCGGTGCCGTTCTTGATCAGCGACAGGGTGTTCCCGGAAATGGCGCCGGAAATCTTGCCGATCCCAGCCGTCGATCCCTGCAGTTGAAGTTGCTTGGCGCTGACAACCCCGGTCGCCAGTCCAACACTCCCCGACAACTCCAGTGTCCCGCCGGCGCCGGATTGGTCGAGAATGGACATGCTGCCCGGAAATGAGGCCGCCCCGTAGATCTTGATCGTGCGGTCCGTCGTTTCGCCGGCGCCGGTATACAGCACCTTGCCCGCGCTGCCCCCGAGGGTGCCCAGCGTGATGGTGCCGTTCGCCACCGTCGTGGGCCTGCCCAGGTTGCTGCTGGCGACAGGGGCGGAAACACGGTTCATCGACGCAACGCTCAGGGTACCCGGCCCACCGCTCGTGCCGCCGATCGTCACCGGACCGTCGAAGGTGTTCGCGCCTGACAAGACCAACGATCCCACGCCGGTGGTAATCAACCCTCGCCCCGCCGTTCCGCTGACAACGCCGCCGAGCGTCAGCGAACCGCTACCGAGCGTGACGGTCCGCGTCCCCGAGAGCGCTACATCGAGATTGACGGATTCCGCCACAACTCCCGTGCCGACGCTGATGTCGCCACCCAGCGTGATCCCGTTGCCAAGGATGGTGTAGGCGTCGGCGCCGTTGTTGAACGCGATGCCGGCCACGGTGGTGCCGGCCGTGTCGTTCGTCAGCGTGGCGCCGCTGGCCCCGGCCGCGCCAAACGTGGGTGTATTCGTGGCGCCGAGCACACCTTCATTCCAGTTGGCGGCGGTGCCCCAAAGTGCATCGCCACCGTTGCCGTTCCACGTCCGCGTGGCCGCCCGCGCCGCCCCGGCCGCCACCGCCAACCACACCGCTGCCCCAACCCGCACGCACGCGCGGACATGTGTTCGGCTCTTGGTTGCCCCCCTGCTTTCCATCCTATCCTCCGCCACCCGCTCACTCCGTCGCTATCGCACGCTCATCAGCAGGCCGGTACTGTTGAACCCCGCCGATCGCGACGTGAGCACCACATTCCAGCCGCCCCCGTAGCTGATCACGAAGCGGTAAGGCCCCACGGCAATCTCCGCTCCTTCCGGCAGGTTGTGAAATGTCTCGCCCGTCACGGCGCCGGAAACGATGGTCAGGGGTTGACCGTACGGAATGTTCACCCCGGCCGGCACCCGCACATTGAGCGTGATGACGCTGCCGCCGAGCTGCAGCGTCTTCCCTGGCATCACCACCAACTGATCGTATCCGCCCTCCGCCGCGCCCGCCGTCGTGCCGCGGATGTCGATGTCCAGCGTCGTCCCGCCGTTCATGAACACGTTTTCCACGCCGAAGCGCCCTGTGGCTCCAATACCACCCGGCGCCAGCGTGCCGCCCGCCGCCACCGTCACCAGCGTGGTCAGGGCACCCACCCCGCCCAGGGTCGCTTTGTTCGCCACGTAGTACCACCCGCCTGCCGCATTGGTCGTGTGGTGCGCCCCGTTCACCAACAGCGTTCCCGCATTGACCGTCGTCGAACCAAGATACGTATTCGTCGCGGCATTCAGGCTCCAGGTGCCGGCGCCGTCCTTGATCAGATTGCCGGACCCGCCGAACATGGCGTTCAGGGCGCCGTTCCCCGCCCCCGACAGCGTCAGATTGTGGCCATGGTCATGGATCACGTCCCAGCGGTTGGTGCCCGGAGGCGGAGTGCCCACGTTGAATACCTGCGGCCCGCTCGACTCGAGGGTCGCACCCGCCGGACCGATGGCGATCTGCCGGTCCAGGCGCCCTGCATCGCGGTTCCACCCGTTGTAACGCAGCGTGCCGCCGTCCAGCGTCAGGCTGGCTTCGAACCCAAGCTGCCCCAGCCCGAACCCGGCCTGCCCCCGCTGGTCGCCCCACGCATTCACCTCGAGCACCGCGCCTGTGCTCACCAGCACGGCCGGCGTCGTGCTCCACCCCAGGTCGCTGTACAACCCACCGTAGCCGTAGCCCTGCACCGCCAGCGTCCCAAATTCCACCCGCGTGTCGCCGGTGTACGTGTTGGTGACCGTCAGTTCCAGCGTGCCAAGCCCTTCTTTCGTGAGACTCGAACGCAACCAGTTCGTCCCACCGTCCGGATACGTCTCGTCCCGCAAGGGCGCCATCACCGTGAAGTCCGAGTCCGCGTTGCCCGTGACCTCATCCACCCAGAAGGTCGTGCTGGTTGCCAGATTCACGAAGTTGTGGTCCACCTCCGTGCGGCTCGTGATGCGGGACCCGGCCGGATTCGTGCCGACCACATAGACGTCGTGCGGCAACGAGAGCGCGCCGAAGTTGTTCAAATGGAACAGGCGATTCATGAAGATCGTGCCGCCGTTTGTGAACGTCAGCAGGCGGGGCTGGTTCATGTAGGCGTAGTCGCTGCTCTGCAAGGTGCCGCTCTCGCCGACGTACAATAGGAGCCGCTGCTGCTCGTTGTTGGTCGTCGCGATGACCGTACCGCTGTAGATCCGCGCGGCATCGAAGCTCTCGGATCTCGGGTAGGAATTCGTGGGCAGCAGTGAGCCGGTCAGATGCCAATTGGTCGTCGAGGTCCAGGAGTTGCTCACGCTCCCGTCCCACGTGTAGTCCGCATACTCGGACCGGCCGAGATGGGATGTCGCCACCGCCACCATGGCGACAGCAACCGCAGTCCGCCGCCATCCACGTCCTGTGTTCATCGTCCGGCGCCCCCTGTTGATTCCTGCAGTAGTGCGTACCGTACCCGGACCGTCCACCATCGAAGGCTGGGGGGCAACCTTCATCACGCGGTACTGGGCGTACAGCGGGTTTCCTCGCTGCGGGATCAATCCCGGATCGCGGAACGCACTACTGCAGGAATCAACGCAAGCCTTCTCCATTCCTTCGCGTCCCGTACGCCCCATCCCTGCACAACAACGGACCGCCCCGGAACGGCGATACATGAAATCTACCGCAAGCCGGCCACCCCCTCAAAACTATCAGTTTGGTATCATCATTGGCCGGCGGTCGCGGCGGACACCAGCAGCGTGACGGCGGTCGGGGTGAGCTTCACCTCCCAACTCAGGCCCGGCGCCAGCACGGGCAAATTGGTGGCTGCGAACGCGCCGGTCACCTCCGCCCCCGTCAGGATGGTGAATCGATCACCAGCGACCGGCGCGTAACCGCGTGTCCGGACCGTCAGCGTCCCCCCGAGCGCGACCGCTCCGCTCGCCGCCAGGACGTCATACCCGCTCGCCGGCGTAGTCCCGAGAATATCCACCTCCAGAGTTCCCCCGGCATTCTGAGTGTAGCGCTTCTGGATGGAGAGCCGCCCGGCCCCGTCGCCAGGGCCGACGATTCCATCCGAAACCACCTCGCCGCCGATGGTCCCATCCCCGCACAGCGTGGCACCGGAGGCCACCGTCACGCCGCCGGCCCCAAGCGAACCGCGAACCAACAGGGCTCCCGCGCGAACGGTCGTGGTCCCGCTGTATGCGTTCGCGGCCGCCAGTTCCAGCGTTCCCGGCCCGTCCTTCACCAAGCTCGCCGGAACCCACGTCGTCCCCTGCCCCAAATCGGCGCCATCCGCCAGCGGCGCCGCGATCCTCAGATCCGGCTTCGCGTCGCCGGTCAGGTCGTAAACCTGCAACGTCGCCGTCGCCGGCAGATTGATGAAGTTGTGTTCGGTCGCTCCCCTCGCTTCGATCAAGGCCGGCTGCCAGTGCCGCCCGGTGACCCAAACCGTGGCCGGCAGCAGCAGCGCGCCGTAGTTGTTGTAGTGTGCATTGCGGACGAGCGCGAGCGCGCCGCCGCCGGAGAACGTCAGCAACGCCGGTTGTCCCATGTAGTTCATTTCGTTGCACGCCACCGTGCCATTGGTGCCGATGATGAGGAACAGCCCCTTCACCTGGTCCTTGTGATCGCAGGTTGCCGTGCCGCTGTACACGCAGGCAATGTCACCGGGCACCGGCGCCGGGCCGTTCCACCCGACCGCGGTCCCGTCGCCCCAGGTGCTCGTCCCCCCGTTCCATGTCAGGCTGGCCGCCGCGGCCAACTGGACACCCAGGGCGGCCATCCACACACCAACCCAACACCCCACAACCCGCATTGCCCGGAACGCGTACGGACGTGAATGGCTTGTCATGCGACTATTCTCCTGCATGTCGAATTCCCTACTCGAACGTGATAATGGTCGTCAGCGGCAGCAACACGGTGAAGACCGCACTCCCCGACTGGCCTGCGCCCGTCACGATGAACGATTGCGCGCCACCGGTCACGGACGGTGTCACGCTGACACCTGACAACACGCCCGCCGTGAAGGCCCCCGAGGTGCCCGTGATCCCGGCCGTGCCGCTGTAGGTCACTGTGCCGCCGAAACCGGTGACGGTGTTGTTGAACGCATCCTGCGCCGTCAGCATGATGCCGGTGATGGGCGTGCCCGCCCGCTGCGGCGACGCGATCGCCGAAATGGCAAAGTGGTCCAGCGGCCCGGGCGTGTAGCTGACGACCGACGCCGACGCCCCCACCGCCGTCCCCACCGCGGTCCCATTCATCGTGGCCACGAACGTCCCCGCCCCCGTCGCCGTCGGCGCCGTCACGGTCGCCGTGTACGTCCCGTCGCCATTGTCCGTCGTGGCGCCGACAGTGCCCGTCCCCGATTGCTTCGCAATCACCACGGTCTCGCCGCCGGCGGTCACGTTGACGTCATGGATATCCCGCCCCTGAACGGTGAGGACCGCCGTGCTGACCCCATCCGCCGCGATCAACGCCGGCGCCGCCGAGACGGTCGAATGCGCCGCATCCGCCGCAGACAGATCGAGGGTGATTGTGCCGCCGGCCGCGTTGTAGCTCACCGTGCCTCGGTAGCTCGTGTTCCCGATCACGGTGACGCTGCGGAACGCGCCACTGACGCCGCCGTTGCCGTGAGCCGAGGCGTCGACGATCGTCGCTCCCGCTATCGTGCCGCTGAGACCGGTCGTGTCGATAACCAAGTCCAGGTTGCCGCACGCGAAGGTGGCCGCGCCGTTGCTCAGGAGCACCTTGTCCGCGTAGGCGGTGCCCGTGATCGTCGTCGCACGGATGCGCAGGCTGCTGGCCGCGCCAAATGCGGGTGCGGTGGCGCTCGACAGCGTGAGCGTTCCAGGCTGCCCCGACAGCGTGGGCTGAAGCGTGCTGCCGGCGCTGAATGCGACGGGGTTGGCGACCGTGCCGTTGCCGCCCAGCGTGCCACCACGGCGAACGGTCATGGTGCCGCCATCAAAGTTGTACGTGCCCGTGTTGAACAGCACAGCCCCCGCGTTGATGGTGAAGCTGTTGTAGCCGCCGCTGCCCGTGGTACCGCCGCTCAACACCACCGTCCCCGGCCCGGCTTTCACGTAGTAGGCCGTGTAGGCACGCAATGCGGACCCGATCTCCAGCGCATTCGCCGTGTTCCACTGCTGGATGTAGACCGTGCCCAGATACCCCGCCTGCAGCGTGCCCCCGGCGATCCGGCTGAGGTTGTTCCCGACGTTCGGACTCACGAGGATGCCGCCGTTGCTGCCGTCGCCCACCGTGCACGTCCCCGACAAGGTCAGCGTCCGCGCCGCGGCCGCGTGGAAGCGCAGGCTCTCGCACGTCGCACCGGACACGGAGTTGTCGGCCGTCACATTCACGTTGTTGCCCGACGCCCAGGTGTTGTTGACGTAACCCGCGTACGCCGTCACAGCGGTGTCGCTCGCCGAGGCCGCCGTCGCGGCCCAGTCCGTACCCGCCACCGTCGCCCAGCCGCCCAGGATCCCCGAACTCTTGTTGGCCGTATCGCTGTCTGCCAGGCTCGCCACACCGAAGTCCACCGTCCCGCCATTGCTGGTGGAAACCCCGTTCATCCGCAGCGTGGCGGAGCCGCCGGATCGCACCACGCGATTCGCCCCGGACCCGAGTTGCGCCGAACCCACTGCCTCGGTGTGGGAGCCGCCGGCGAGGGTCAGCGCCGTGCCGTTCAGCGTCAGCGTCGAGGCGTCCGCCAGCTTCGAGCTATTCTGGTTTGCGAAATCCAGCGTGAACGCCCCGTCGCTGACGGTTGTGGCCCCGCTATACGTGTTCGCGCCCGACAGCACGAGCGTACCCGCGCCGGCCTTGGTCAGCCCCGCCGAACCCGCGATCGCCGCGCTGATCGTTACGGCCTTCGTCCCTCCCAGCGCGTTCACCGTGAGCGTCGGCGTGCCGCCCGCCAGGGTCACCGTGTTGGCGGCGTTGCCGTCGTTGTCCAGGGTCCAGCCCGCCGCCGTGTTGGTGTCTACATCACCAAAGGCGAGGTCCTCGACGGTCACGGGAACGTCCACATGCACGGTGTTGTCCGCGGTCAGGTTTAGTGTGCCAAAGTACGCCGTGCGACCGGATCCGTAAGCCACATTGCCACCGCTCCAGTTGCCGGTGGCCATCCAGCTGCCGCCGCTGCCGGTGCGCGTCCAGGTGCCATCGCTCGTCGCCGGCACGCCGTACGCCGTGAACGTCACCGGACTGCCGCTCAGCCCCGCCGCCGTCGCCGTCACCGTGTAGGTCCCCAACTTGTCCCCCAGCGTCAGCGTGCTCGCGGCCTGCCCATTGCCCCCCGTCTGCGGACTCGACGCGCTGAGCGATTGCCCCACCGCACCGCCCGGAACCGTGCCGATCGCGATGCTCACCGTCGTCCCGCTCACCGGGTTGCCATGCTCGTCCGTCACCGTCACCACAAGCGGGCTGGCCAGCGCCGTGCTCATCGTCGTGCTCTGGTTGTTGCCCGATGTCAACGCCATGGCGTGCGCCGCGCCGGCGTTCACCGTGGTAATGGTCGCGGAACCGTTGTGACTGGAGCCATCCGTGACCGTGATCGTCTTCCCGCTGCCGGCGCTGGTCGCGGTCACACTCGGGCTGCTCAGCACCCCGCCCGAGAATGCGGCCGAAGTTCCCGTAACCCCCGCCGTGCCCCCGTACGTCACGGTGCCCGCAAACGCGTTCGGCCCCGTGCTGCACGCGTTACCGTAGGCGTCCTTGGCCGTGATGCTCGTGAGCGCAAACGGCGTCCCCGCCGTCGCTGAGGCCACCGTCGCGGGTGCAATCGTGAACTGGCTCACCGGCCCCGGGTTGATGGTCGTGATCGTGGCGCTGCCGGTGTGACCAGCCCCGTCGTTCATCGTGATGGTCAGACTGCTGCCCGCGTTCGTGGGCGTTACCGAGGCATTGCAGATGCCGCTCGCGAAGGCCGGCGACGCCCCCGTCACACCCGCCGTGCCGCCGAAGGTCACGGTGGCGCCGGTGTAGTCGGTCACCGTGCTGCCGCCGCCATTCTTGGCCGTGATCGTAATCGCCACCGGCGTGCCCGCCGTCTGCGGCGAGCCGATCGCATCGATGTCGAAGTGGTCCACGGCACCCACTAGCGTGATGACGCACTGCGACGCACCCACCGCCGTCCCCACCGCCGTGCCGCCCAGCGTCGCCGTCACCGTCGCGCTGCCGGACCCGACCGAAGAAGGCGCCGTCCATGTGGCCGTGTACGTCCCGTCGCCGTTGTCCGTGGCGCTGCCCACGGATCCCTCGGTCGCGCTGAAGACCACGGCGTCGCCGCCGATGCCGCGGTTGTTGTCGCTCGCGTCGCGCGCCGTCACCGTCACCGCGAGCGTGCTCACGCCACCCGCGCTCTTGACCGCCGTCACCGGATTGAGGGTGGAATGCGCGGCGTTCACCGCTCCGACCAGATCCAGCGTGATCGTGCCGGCGGCCGTGTTGTAGTGCACCGTCGCCTCGTAGGACCCGCCATTCTGCAGCGTGACGCTGTGGAAGGTGCCGCTGACCCCGCCATTGCCATGCGCCGACGCGTCGACGATCGTCTTCCCCGCAAACCCGCCTGAAAGACCCGCCGCATCGATCACCAGGTCCACGTTGCCACAGGCAAACGCCGCGCCGGCGTGGCTCAGCACCACCTTGTCCGGCGTGCTCGACGGCGCGCGAATCTTCAACGTGCTGTAGGCGCCAAAGGCGGGCGACGAGGAACTCGCGAGGGTCAGCGCCGCGGCCGCGCCGGAGAGCGACGGCTGGATCGTCCCGCCGGCGTCCACCGTCACCGCATCCCTGTACGTCCCGTTGCCGCCCATGATGGCGCCGCTGCGAACGGTCAGCGGCCCGTTGTAGTAGCTGCTGGTGTTGAACAGCACCGCGCCCTGGTTGATGCGGAACCCATTGTAGTAATCGTACAGATCGGGAGCCCCGCCGCTGAGCAGCAGCGTTCCAGGCCCCGTCTTGACGTAGGTGATTTGGTTGTTGTTGAGCGCGCTGGCAATCTGCAGCACGTTGGCGGTGTTCCACTGCTGCAGATAGACGGCGGAGTCGGTGGTGCCCAGATCGCTGCCGCTGATGAGGCAGAGGTTGTTGCCGACTGCCGGCGTCACAAGGATGCCGCCCGCCGTGGAACTCGAACCGGCCCCCAGACTGCAGCGCCCCGTAAGCGTCAGCGTATAGGCGCCGGCGCTGTTGAACCGCAGCGTGTTGGGTGACGCCGCGCCGATCGTCTGGCTACTGACGATGTCGACATTCTGCCCGGCATAGTTCGCCGCCGTGTCGCCGCCGCTGGTTGAGGGATAGTACGTCGCCAGCGCCGTCACCGGCGTGTCGCCGGCCGAGGACGCCGTCACCGCCCAGTCCGCGCCCGCCACCGTCGCCCAGCCGCCCACGATCCCGTAGCCGTTGTTCGCGGTGTCGCTTTCCGCGATGCCCGCCGCGCCGAAGTCCACCGTGGCATCGCCGCTCACCGCCAGCGCATTCAGCCGCAGCACGCTGCCCCCACTCGACCGCGTCACGGCACTCGCCCCGGCGTTGACCGTGAGGCCGTTGACGACTTCGGTGTACGTCCCGCCGCTCAGATCCAGCGTCGCCCGCGTCAGGCTCAACGCCGATCCCGATGCCAGCTTCGCGTTGTTCTGGCTCGCGTAGTCCAGCCGCAGCGTGCCCGCATGTACCGCCGCCGCGCCGCTTAACGTGTTGGCTCCGGCCAGCACCAGCGTGCCCGCGCCGGCCTTGGTCAAGCCTGCCGAGCCCCCCACCGCCGCGCTGATGGTCGCGCTCATCGTCCCGCCCAGCGCGTTCACCGTGACCGTCGGCGTCGTCCCCGCCAGCGTCACCGTGTTCGCGGCGTTGCCGTTGTTGTCCAGCGTCCACCCCGCTGCCGTGGCCGTGGCGGCATCGCCAAAGGTCAGGCTGCCGATCGTCACCGGCTGATTCAGGTGAACCGTGTTATCCGCCGTCAGGTCCAGCGTGCTGAAGTCCGCCGTGCTGCCGGAGCCGTACGCGATGGCGCTTGCGCTCCAGTTCCCGGCCGTGAACCAGTCCCCGCCACTCGCCGTCTGCGTCCAGGTCCCGCTCGCGGACGCCGGCACCGCATACGCCGTGAACGTCACCGGGCTGCCGCTCAACCCCGCCGCCGTCGCCGTCACCGTGTACATCCCCAACTTGTCGCCCAGCGTCAATCGGCTGGACGCCTGCCCGTTTGCGCCGGTCGTCGGGGCGGCAGCGCTCAGCGCCTGCCCCGACGCCCCGCCGGGCACCGTGTCGATCGCGTAGTTCACCGTCGTGCCGCTCACCGGGTTGCCATAGACATCCGTGACCGTCGCCACAAACGACGAACCCAACTGCGCGCCCGTGGTGCCGTTCTGGTTGTTGCCCGAGGTCAGGGCGATGGCGTGGGCCGACGCGGAACTCACCGTCGTGATCGTGGCCGAACCCGTATGGCCGGAGCCGTCATCCACCGTGATCGTCTTGCCGCTGCCCGCGCTCGTTGCCGTCACGCTCGGGCTGCTCAACACGCCCGCCGAGAACGCGGCCGAGGTTCCCGTCATCCCCGCCGTCCCACCGTACGTCACCGTGCCCGTGAACTCATTCGCGCCCGAGTCGCAGGCGTTGCCATAAACGTCCTTCGCCGTGATGCTCGTCAGCGCAAACGGCGTCCCCGCCGTGGCCTAGGCGACGGGATTCGGCGCGATCGTGAACTGGCTGACCGGCCCTGGCCGGATCAGGCCGATCGTCACCGACCCCGTGTGCTCCACCGGCGTCGCGCCGTCGCTGACCGTGACATGCAGGCTCATCCCCGCCACAGTAGGTGTCACGCTGGCATTGCACACGCCGGCGAGGAACAGCGGCGAGGTGCCGGTCACGCCCGCGTCACCGCCGAACACGACCGTCAGGCCTGTGTAGTCGGTCACCGTCGCGTTGCTCGCGTTCTTGGCCGTGATTGTGATGGCAATGGGCGTCCCGGCCGTCTGCGGCGACGCGATCGCGTCGATGTCGAAATGATCCACCGCCGGCACAAGCGTGATCACGCATTCGTCCGCGCCCACGGCCGTGCCCACCGCCGTGCCGCCCAGAGTGGCCGTGACCGTCGCGCTGCCCGCCCCCACCGACGACGGCGCCGTCCACGTCGCCGTGTAGGTTCCGTCGCCGTGATCGGTCGTCGCGCCCATCGATCCCGCCGTCGCGTCGAAGACCACCGTGTCGCCGCCGCTGCTGCGCGGGTTGCCGTCGGCGTCGCGCGCCTGCACGGTCACCACCTGCGTGATGGTGCCGTCCGCCGCCTTCGTCGCCGTGGCCGGGCTGAGCGTCGAATGCGCGGCCTCCGCGGCACCGGCGAGATCCAGCGTGATCGTGCCCGCGGCGGTGTTGTAATGCAGCGTCGCCTGGTACGTTCCGATTACGGTCATCGTGTGGAACGTCCCTCCGACGCCGCCGCTGCCGTGCGCCGACGCGTCCACAATCGTCGCCCCCGTGCATCCGCTGCTGAGCCCGGTGGTGTCGATCACCAGGTCCACGTTGCCGCAGGCAAACGTCGCGCCGCTGTTGCTCAGCACCACCTTGTCCGGCGTGCTCGCCGGCGCGCGGATCTTCAGCGTGGCGTAAGCACCAAAGGACGGCGAGGTGGAACTCGCGAGTGTCAGCGTCGCGGACGCACCGGCAAGCGATGGCTGCATCGTGCCCCCGGCGTTCACCGTCACGTCGTCCATGTAGGTCCCGCTGCCACCTAGGGTGCCGCCGTCGCGCACCGTCAGCGGCCCGTTGTAGTAGCTGCCGGCGTTGAACAGGATCGCGCCTTGATTGATCCAGAATCCGTTGTAGTAATCGTAACCGCTCGGCGCGCCGCCCGAGAGCACCACCGTGCCGGGGCCCGTCTTCACATAGTGGTGCTGGGCGTTGTCGAGCGCGCTTTCAATTTCCAGCACATTCGCCGTGTTCCACTGCTGCAGGTACACCGCGCGCTGGTAGCCCGCGGAGAGCGTCGCACCGGCGATCTTGCTCAAGTAGTTCCCCACCGCCGGCGTCACCAGAATGCCGCCCACCACGGCGGCATCGCCGGCGCCCAACGTGCAGGTCCCGGTCAGCGTCAGGGTGTAGGCTCCCGCGCTGTTGAACCGCAGCGTGTTGGGATGCGCCGCGCCGATCGTCTGGCTGCTGACGATGTCGGCGTTCTTGTTGTTGTAGTTCGCGGCGGTATCGCCACCGCTGCTGGACGGGTAGTAGGTCGCCAGCGCGGTGACGGGGGTGTCGCCTGCCGAGGACGCGGTCACCGCCCAGTCCGCTCCCGCCACCGTGGCCCAGCCGCCGAGGATGTTGTAGGCGTTGTTCGCGGTGTCGCTGTCCGCGATGCCGGCCGCGCCAACGTCCACCGTGGCGTAACCGCTTTCGGTCAGCGCATTCAGCCTCAGCACGCTGCCGCCGCCCGTGCGCGTCACCGCGCAAGCCCCACCGCTGACCGTCACCCCGTTGACCGCCTCCGTGTGCGATCCGCCACTGAGGTCCAGCGTGGCCCGCGTCAGCGTCAAGGCGGAGCCGGACGCCAGCTTGGCATTGTTCTGGCCGGTGTAGTCCAACCGCAGCGTGCCCGCGTTGACCGCCGCCGCCCCGCTGAACGTGTTCGCGCCCGCCAGCACGAGCGTGCCCGCGCCCGCCTTGGTCAAGCCGGCCGCCCCCCCCACCGCCGCGTTGACGGTCACCGCTTTCGTCCCGCCCAACCCGCCCACCGTGATCGTGGGCGTCGTCCCTGCCAGCGTGATGATGTTGGCCGCGTTCCCGTTGTCGTCCAGCGTCCACCCCGCCGCCGTGCCCGTGGCCGTGTCGCCGAACGCCACACTGTTGATCGTCAGCGGAAAGTCGAGGTGCACCGTGTTGTCCCCCGTCAGATCCAGCGTGCTGAAGTTCGCCGTCCGCGTGGACCCGTACGCCACCATACCGCCGCTCCAGTTGCCAGGCGTGCCCCAGTTGCCGCCGCTGGTCGACTGCGTCCACGTCCCGTTATTGGAAGCCGGCACGGCCGCCGCCGTGAACGTCACGGGACTGCCGCTCAGCCCCGCCGCCGTCGCCGTCACCGTGTAGGTCCCCGCCACGTTGCCCAGTGTCAGCGTGCTCGACGCCTGCCCGCTGCCGGCCGTCGTCGGGCCGGTGGCGCTCAAGCCTTGACCGGACGCGCCGCCCGGGACCGCGCCAATCGCGAAGGTCACGGTCGTGCCGCTGACCGGGTTCCCGTAGCCATCCGTCACCGTCACCACAAACGGGCTCGCCAGCGCCGCGCTCAGGCTTCCGCTCTGGTTGTTCCCCGACGTGTAGGCGATGGCCGCCGCCGTGGTCGCCGAGACCGTCACGGACAACCGGTCGCTGCCACTGGAACTGATCGAACCGTCCGAGACACTGATCGTCGCCGATTCGGCCTTGTACAGCGTCATCACCCCGTTGTTGCCACTGGAGACCGTGGCCACGCCGCTGCCGAACGTGATCGGCGTCGCCGTTTGGAATGCGACCACCGCGCCACCGCTATCCTTGACCGTCGGATCCGTCACCGGGTTGGACGAACTGCCGGCGCCCGAGAACGTCAGGTTCTTCGACCCGGCATAGGCCGGATCCGTGTTGCCATAGGGATCTTTCGCCGTGATCGTCAGGTTCTGGCCAACCCCGGCCGTTTGCGTGCCGCTGCCCGTGATCGCCAGTTTGACCGCCGTCGCCGGGCCGACCGTCAGGCTCAGCCCCGAGGCGCCCGTGCCGCTGGAACTCGATTTACCGCCGTTGTCCGTCAGATGCACCGTGACCGGCCCTTCCGCCTTCTTCGGCACCAACGCCCCGCCGGCCGTGCACACGCCATCCAGGAACGTGAGCGTCTCCACCGTGCCGAAATTCTGCGCCGCCCCGTTCTTGTCCGTCACGGTCGGATGGCTCCCGTCCGGTGAATCCGCCAGCCCGCTGAAGGTGACGTTCACGTCGCCGTCGTAATCCATCGTGTTGCCATCGCCACTCAGCGCGGTGATGGTCAGGCTCTGGCTGGCGCCCGCGGTCTGCGTGGCGCTGCCCTCGATCTTGTAGGCGCTCGGACCGGTACTGACCGTCAGGTTCACGGACCCACCGCTGACCGCGATGATCGCGGTCCCGCCGGCGGCGATCCCCGATCCCGTCACATTCACCGTGTACGACGGCGACCCCGCCTGGTTGATCGTCCCGCCCGCCACCTCGATCAGCCGGTACGTCCCACTGCCCAGCGGCGTGCCGCCCGCGTTGTTGACCGTAAAGGCGTTGTTGTTCAGCGTAAGCGCACCCTGCGAGATGCAGAGCGAGGGATGCGTGGTGTCGCCGCTGAACCCGGTCGGCGTGAACTTCAGGTTGACCGGCCGGCTGCCCAGGCTGACGGTCGTGTTCCCTTTGATCGTCGCGGCGGTGGTCCCGGCGCTGGTGCCGGTGCCTCGCGCGTCCAGCGTGGCGCTGGTTCCAAGCGTGTAAGTGGCCGCCGCTGCGGACACATCCAGGGTGCCGCCCGCCTCAATTCGGACATCCGACCCCGCCGGCAGCGCGCAGCTCGCGCCCGAGAGCGCCAGCGTCCCGGAACTCAGCGTCGTCGTCCCGCTGTAGGCCTCGGTCCCGTTATAGCTCAGTGTCAGCGTCCCGCTGCCCAGCTTCGTCAGCCCACCGGACTGAGTGGACGTCAGTTGGGTGGCGAACGTAATGCTCTCGCCCGCCGTGTCGATCTTGATGGCACTCGCGCTGGTGCCCGAGGCAATCCGCGATGACGGATCCCACGCCGCGCTGGCCGCACTGAACTGCAGCGTGCCGCCTCCGAACACGATATTGCCGCTCGCGCCTAGGGGGCCATCGGTCGTGCCGTTCTGCGCCCGTCCCGCATTGAGCACCCCATCATTGATCGTCGTGCCGCCCGTGTACGTACTCGCGCCGGACAGCGTCCATGTGCCGCTGCCGGACTTGATCACCGCGGTCTTGTTGCCGCTGGAGTTGTTGACAATCGCCGCGTTGATCTCGCCCGTGCCCGCCGTCGAGCCCTTCAGCGTCAAATCCTTGCTCCCGGCGCCCCCCGCCGTAAACGCGCTCGTGAATTTCAGCAGCCCCGAGCCGGACTGATCCAGCGTCGCGCTTCCGCTCGTGCCCGCCAGGTTGATCACCCGGTCGCTCGTCTCGCCCGCCCCCGTGTACACCAGCGTCCCCGCCGTCGTGGAGTTGCCGAGCGCAATCGTGCCGTTCCCAGAGGTGGTTGGCTTCCCAAGACTGCTGCTGGTGTTGGGACTAAGGCTGCCGCTGGTGATGTAGTTCAGCGACGCCACGCTCAGCGTGCCCTCGTTGACCTTCGTGGGCCCGGTGTAAACGTTGGCGCCCGACAAGGTCCACGTGCCGCTGCCGCTCTTGGTGATGCCGCTGCCGGAGGACCCGGCGCCGATCGCACCGCTGATTTCGCCATACCCCGTGCCGGTTAGGGCGATGTGTATCGTGTTGCCGTACGAGTAGGAAACCGCGCCCGTGAACTTCAGCGGCGAACCGGATGTCGTGGTGCCCGATGCCTCAATGCCGGCGGCGGCCGCACTCAGATATCCCCCGATCTTCAGCAGCCGGTCGCTCGTTTCCCCCGCACCGGTGTACTTCAGAAGGCCTGCCGCCGTCCCGCCGGAGGAACCAATGTTGATCGTCCCATTTGCCGAACTCGTCGGGTGACCAAGGTTGCTGCTCGCACTCCCACTCACGCTGTTGACCGTAGTCACGCTCAGCGTCGCCGCGCTCGACAGGGATGTGCCGCCGGAGACCGTCACCGGTCCGTCAAACGTGTTCGCGCCGGACATGACCGTCGTTGCGCTGGACCCACCTACCGTCACGCCCCGCCCCGACGTCCCCCCGTCGCTGATCGTCCCCCCCAACGTCAGCGTCCCGCTGCTGACCGTGAACGTCCGCGTCGCCGACAGGATCATGTCGACGTTGATGTTCTCCGCCGTGATTCCCGTGCCGACGGTGATGTTGCCGCCGAGCGTGATGCGGTTGCCGGAGATCGTGTACGAGGCGGCGCTGTTGTTGAACGCGATGGCCGTGGCGCTCGCTAAGTTGATGTCGGCGGTCAGGTTGTTGTTGAGGCTGGTCCCGCTCGAGCCGGCCGCGCCGAAAACCAGGTTGTCGCCACCCACCGGCGCCGTGCCGCCCCAGTTGGCGCCGGTGTTCCAGTTGACATCGTTGTTGCCGCTCCAGGTCTTGGCGGCCGCCAGCGCCTCGCCCGCCGTCAGTAGCGGCAGCGCCACCAGCAGGGCCAGCACCAAAACGCCACCCCTCGACCGCATGACCGGACACCGTGCCGCGTCATGGGCCTTGACCCAATCGTTGCGTGCTTGCATGCACCCCTCCCGACAGGCTACCCCGGCTTGCCGCTACGACCGCTTGCGCAGATTCCCCCGAATCCTCATGCGCCCCCAATACATCATCGGAATGGTACCGGAGCGTGTCCAGACCTCGCAAAACTATCACTTTGGTATCATGACGCGCTTCCCACCCTTGCAAAATGCGCGCATGGGTCGCATGCTGCTGGCCGCATGAGCATGATTCGCACGCCGCACGCCCTGCCGCCGCTGGCGCCGCACGCCGCGGAGTTCCTGCGCCTGGCGCAGACCCGCACCCAGACCGCCGCGCTGCTTGACCTTCTGCGCCGCATCGCCCGTGACGCCCGCCGCGGCGACCGCCAGCGCTTCTACCCCGCCCGCGCCGTGGGCGACGCCTTCCGCGTTCCCCTGCCAACCGTGCTCCGCGTCTTTGCCGAACTGGAGAAGGAGGGCATCCTGCTGCGCGTCCGCGGGTCCGGCACCCTGCTCCAGCCGCGCCAGGCCAAACCATCCGCCTCCGTCCGCGGCGTCGTCGGGCTGCCCCTCTGGCAATACGGCTACTGCAACCTCACAGATTGGCGCCTCTTCGTGGCGGCCCTCTCGGACGCCCTGCGCCATCGCGGCTACGTCGCGGACCTCATCTTCTTCCAGTCCGGCGAACAGCCCCGCCTGCTGGATCAGTTGATGGCGCACCACCTCGACTGGATCGTCTGGTTCAAACCGCGGCAGGAGCACAGTATGATCGCGCAGATGCTAGCCGATCGCGGCGTGCACACCGCGGTCGTCATGCAGCGCTACGTCAACCTCTCCCTCCCCTCCTACCATCTGCGCTTCGATAACGCCATCCGCCGCGCCTTCGCGGCCTGGCGGCGCGACGGAATCCGCTCGGTCGTCGTCGCCCAACCCTGGCCCCTGGATCCGGACTCCGAGTGGCCGAGCTGGCTGCGCTGGCGCCTGAAGGAGGCGCGCATGGACTGCCATTTCGAGTTCCTGCCCGACTGGCAGCACTTCCCGACACTCTGCGCGCACCTTACACGCCGCGCGACCAGCGGCATCTGGCTACCGGATGACTGGTTTGGCGGCTTTGCCTCTGAGGACCACGCCAGGCGCATGGCGAACCTCCTCCAGCGCAAGCGGGTGCTCATCGGGGGGCGCCTTGAAATGCCCGCCGTCTACCTGGCGGGCTGCCGGATCGATGCCACGGTCCAGGACTGGCCGGCGATCACGTCCCGCATCGCCGACGACATCACCACCGGCCGGCTGCTCAAGCACAGGGAACCCGTCGCCATCGACGCCCGCCTCGACCTCCGCGCCGACGCCACCCGCTTCGCCCAGCTACTCTGAGCAAACCCAGCCGGCTCCAGTTCCGTTCCAGGATGACTCGGGCCATGTTCATTCGGAGCAGCCAATCGGTCAGGAGGTTCCATTCCTCAACACGTGGGCGCGCCATAAAGTAGAGCCTCGCGGACTCGGCTCACTTTATGGCACGGCCATTCCATTCGCGAGGCGCTGCTTTATGGCAGTCCTGCAGTGAGGCCAAAGGCCTCTACTGCAGGGCGCCTTTCCGCTAATGTTTCGGCCGATGCCCGCCAAGCTCCCGTTCTGCGTCTACATCCTCCGCAGCGAATCAGACCGCCAACTTTACGCGGGCTTCTCAACCGACCTGACCCAGCGCCTGACGGACCACAACCGCGGAGCATCTGTTCATACCGCTCCGCTTCGCCCGTGGCCATTTCAAAATGTAATCTTGAAATAGCCGGGTGTGTGTGGTAGGAATGCTCGCATGATTGATCGGGATTTGGCCGCCAAGCTTCAGGCCGCCTCAGGTGCGTTTCCCGCCATCACCGTAACCGGGCCCCGGCAGAGCGGCAAGTCCACCCTCTGCCGCGCGGTGTTCCCCGAGCATCCCTACGCCAACCTGGAAGCGCCCGATGTCCGCCGCTTTGCGCAGGAAGACCCGCGTGCCTTTCTCGCGCAGTTTCCCAAGGGGGCCGTCATTGATGAGGTGCAGCGTTGTCCCGAGTTGCCCTCCTATCTGCAGGTTCTGATTGATGCGGACCCCGCACCGGGCCGGTGGATCCTGACCGGATCACAGAACCTCACCCTGTTTGAATCGGTGAGCCAGTCCCTGGCCGGGCGCACCGCGGTGTTGAAACTGTTGCCGCTGGCGCACAACGAGGCGCTGCGCTTTCGGCGGCATCCCCGCACGCTCGACGAGACTCTGATCACGGGCGGCTACCCGCGCATCCTGGATCGGAACCTGAGCCCTGCGGACTGGATCGGTGCGTATGTGGCTACCTATGTGGAGCGCGACGTGCGCTCCGTGCTCAACATCGGCGACTTGACAACCTTTCAGCGCTTCGTCGAACTGTGTGCCGGGCGCACCGCCCAGTTGTTGAATCTCTCGACGATGGCCGGGGACTGCGGTATCTCCCAGCCGACGGCCAAGGCCTGGCTGTCAGTCCTGGAATCCACGTTCATCGTGTTTCGCCTGCCGGCATACAGCCGCAATGCGCGCAAACGCCTGGTGAAGATGCCGAAGCTGCACTTCTACGACACCGGACTTGCCTGCTGGCTGCTCGGCATTCGCACGACCGCCCAGCTTCGGGCGCACCCGCTGCGTGGAGCCATCTTTGAAACCTGGGTGGCATCGGAGATCGTCAAGAACCGCCTGCATCGAGGCGAGCCCGGTAGCCTGTTCCACTATCGTGACCGCCAGGGCCTGGAAGCAGATGTGGTCGTCGAGCGCGGACGTACCGTTTCGATCGTGGAAGCCAAGGCCGGAGCTACCGTGTCCGAGGAGATGCTGCGCGCGGTGCACCGGATCCACATGGGATTAGCATTGAAGGGGCCGGCTACGGACATGCGCCTGGTGTACGGAGGCGACACCCCGCAGAAGCGCTCAGACCTTGCCGTTATTCCGTGGGCGGAAATCCATGACCACGACTGGATGATCCACTAACCACTCCGCCGGCAAACGCCTGGATCAGCCAAGCGACCAGGCGATTCCATTCGTCAACACGTGGGGGCGCGCCAGTCAGAACTGGAACACCATGGTCGTCGGGCCGGAGAGGCCTACATGGTAGTGGTCATACCCACCCCGGCGCTCGATCTTCAGCGGCTGGGGCGATGCGTCGCGCGGCAGGCGGTCGTTGGGGAAGGCAACTGATGTCCGCCCCTGGCCATCCAGATTCACGGTCAGTGTTTTGCGCCGGTGGTCCCACGTCACCCCGCCGAAGCGGACATCGCGGGGGACCAGCACGCGCGGGGCCAGGGAGACCAGGAACGATTCCAGCACCGGGCCGGTCAGGGGGACCTTGATTTCCTTGATCAGCGGGCGGATGTCATCGCCTGCCACCAGCGCGAGCGTGATCAGGCGCGGATCGAGGAAATAGTGGTGGACCGTCCGGCGGACGTCCGAGCCGGGGTAGTTGTTGGCCTTGCCGTAGCTGTAGGGGTCCGTCAACCATTTGGGGAAGGCCTTGCGGAATGGCCGGCGGGCACGGCGCACGGCATCGGCGCCGCCGATATCCGCCTGGAGCATCGTCAGGTCGCGCACCTGGTAGCCGTAGGTCCCGCAGGACCAATCGTCATCATCCTCCGATCGCGGGGGGCGGCCTTCAAAGTAGCCGTTCTGCATGGCCTCCTTGCGCTTCAGGTTCGGGAACTGCTCCATGATATAGCGCGTGTCCCGCCAGGAGCGCACCAGGAGCGCCTCGGTCTTGGCGGCCAGATAATCGCTGTACTCGGCCTCGGCCTGCTTGCCCAGCCGCCGGGCCAAGGCGGCGTGGCCGAGCATGCCCTCGTAGGCGTAGTTGATGCCGTCGAGCCACATGGCCTCGCCGCGGGCGCAGGTCCACGGGGCGACCAAGGCCCAGTCGTTGTAGGCCGTCATGTAGTTCATCAAGCGCTGGACGAGGCCCCAGCGACCGCGCAGGAACTGATCGGTCTTCGGATCCTGCACGAAATAGGCCCACGACCAAAGGCCGGCCAGGTGCATGCCGTTGTACCA
>CAZWQJ010000002.1:0-40605 GCA_964635825.1 uncultured Victivallales bacterium
GGGCAGCTTCCGATCCTGCCGTTTCATCACCGGCCGCTGTTTCCGAAGATGACGGTGCCGCTGCAACTGGACAATGCGGCGATGGTGGCGATGCTGGTGGCGACGGCAAAATCCGACACCCGGTTTGTGGGGGTGGTGCTGGCGCGCGAGTTTGAACAACTCGACAGCGATGCGCCGGTGACCGGGGCGCATCTGCACGATGTGGGCGTGATTGCCGAAATTCTGCAGATCAACCCAGTGCCGGACGGGCAGGGCGTGCAGGTGGTTCTGTCGGCGCAGGATCGTTTTCGCATCGCGGGCGTGGTGCAGGAGACGCCGCACATTGTGGCGAAGGTGGACTACCTGCTGGAGACGGAGCTGGCCGGGAACCCGGAGCTCAAGGCCTACTCGCTGGCGGTCATCAAGAGCATCAAGGACCTGATCCAGCTCAACCCGCTGCACAAGGAAGAGCTGAACCTGTTCATGTCGCGCTCGAATCTGCACGAGCCGGGGCGCCTGGCGGATTTCTCGGCGGCGCTGACGACGTCGACGGGCGCGGAGTTGCAGGACATTCTGGCGACATTGAGCATTCGCGACCGGCTGCGCAAGGTGCTGGCGCTGCTGAAGAAAGAGATCGATGTGTCGCGGCTGCAGGTGCAGATCGGCAAGCAGATCGACGAAAAGCTGACCAAGCAGCAGCGCGAGTTCTTCCTGCGGGAGCAGCTCAAGGCGATCAAGAAGGAGCTGGGGCTCTCCAAGGAGGGCAAGGAAGCCGAGCTCGATAAGTTTGAGGAGCGGCTGGCGAAGCTGAAGTTGCCGGAGGAGGCGCGCCAGCGGGTGAACGAGGAGCTGGAGAAGCTGAAGCTGCTGGAGCCGGCCTCGCCCGAGTACCACGTGTCGCACACCTACCTGGACTGGCTGACGATATTGCCATGGGGTGTATATACCAAGGACAGCAACGACATCCGGCGCTCGGAGCGGATCCTGAACCGGGATCATTACGGGTTGGACGACGTCAAGGAGCGCATCCTGGAGTTCCTGTCGGTGGGCATCCTCAAGGGCAACCTGACGGGGTCGATCCTGTGTTTTGTGGGGCCGCCCGGAGTGGGGAAGACCTCGATTGGCCAGTCGATTGCGCGCAGCATCGGGCGCGAGTTCTATCGCTTTTCGGTGGGCGGCATTCGCGACGAAGCGGAGATCAAGGGGCACCGGCGGACGTACATCGGGGCGATGCCGGGCAAGTTCATTCAGACGATGCGGGTGTGTAAGAGCGCGAACCCGGTGATCATGCTGGACGAGATCGACAAGATTGGGGCGAGCTACCAGGGGGATCCGGCATCGGCGCTGCTGGAGGTGCTGGACCCCGAGCAGAATCGCGAATTTCTCGATCATTACCTGGATGTGCGCTTCGACCTGTCGAGTGTCTTCTTTGTGTGCACGGCGAACCAGACGGACACGATTCCGCGTCCGCTGCTGGACCGCATGGAGGTGATCCCGTTGTCGGGGTACATCCTTGAAGAGAAGTTGCAGATTGCGAAGCGGTACCTGGTGCCGCGGCAGGCGCGCGAGCATGGGATTGCGGCGGGGCGGGTGACGATTACAACGCCGGCGCTGCGGGCGATCATCGACGGGTATGCGCGGGAGCCGGGCGTACGCAGTTTGGACAAGCATATCCGCAAGATCATGCGGCGGACGGTGCGGCGGATGGTGGACGACCGCGCGCTGCGCGTGAAGGTGAACGCGAAGGACGTTGCGGGCTACCTGGGGAATCCGACCTTCACGGAGGAGTCGCTCTACGCGACGCCGATGACCGGTGTGATGACGGGGCTGGCGTGGACGAGCATGGGTGGGGCCGTGCTGCATGTGGAGGCGTTGTCGGTGGATGCGGAGAGGTCAGGCTTCAAGCAGACGGGACAACTGGGTGCGGTGATGGTGGAATCCGCCGAACTGGCCTACACGTATGTACGGTCCTTTCTGGATGGCGATGCCACGGCGAAGTCGTTTTTGCAGAAGCGCTTTGTGCACCTGCATGTGCCCGCGGGCGCGACGCCGAAGGATGGGCCGTCGGCGGGGATCACGATGGCGGCGGCGCTGTACTCGCTGGCGCGCGGGATTCCGCCACGCAAGGGATTCGCGATGACGGGCGAGTTGACGCTCACCGGGCGGGTGATGCCGATCGGGGGCGTGAAAGAAAAGTCGATTGCGGCAAAGCGCGCGAAGCTGACGGAGCTGATATTTCCGGAAGACAACCGCAAGGACTTCGAGGAGTTGCCGCCGCACGTGCGACGCGGCTTGAAGCCGCACTACGTGCGCATGTTCTCAGACGTGGTGGCCCTGCTGTTTACGGGCAAGGCGAAACGGTCGGCGGGCAAGGCGGTTGGAGCCAATCGCCCGTTGAAGAAGCGGCCGACGCGGAGGTCGGCCCTCCAGACGGAAACCGCTGATGTTCCCGGCTCCGCGAGGACGCTCCGCCGAGGCACGCGCAGATGAACGCAGATAGGGGCCGTGAACCTCACTCTGAACATCTGGGCGGGCTCACCGTTTGGTGATCTTGTTCCGACTTGGTCGTTCACAGTCGCATCCGCGTTCATCCGTGTTCATCTGCGGTTCCAGTTCCTGTAAACGGAACCGTTTCGCCTACGGCAGTTCGAACTTCACGACCAGGCCGATTCCGACGGCGGCGGCCAGGATGAGCTGACGCAGCAGGGGGTCCGGGGGCACGATGTCGGCCACCTGCAGCAGGTAGTGATCGGCGCTGGTGAAGAGTTCCTTGCGAAGGCCGGCCCAGCGCTTGGTGATGCGGGCGAGCTCGACGCGTTCGGGGGTGAGCAGGGCGAATTCGGTGCGGACGCCACGACCTTCAAGCCGGCAGACCGGCCGTTCGGTGGCATCGAGCACATCGAAGACCCCGCGGATGGAGAAGGGGCGCTGGCGCAGGGTGCCGATGAGCACGTCGTCTCCATCGTAGATGCGGACATGCGAGGAGAGGATGGGCACGCCACGGGCGAGGCGGACGATGGGGCGGCCATCGTTGTCGCGCACGCGCAGATTGAATGGAGTCGTGCGGCGGTAGGTGGAGTAGCGGACGATGCGCGTCAGGCGCCCTATGGGTTCCTCACGGCACGTCATGAGCAGGGTGGCGTCCTGAGGGTCGCGCACGTCGAAGCAGAAGGTGGCTCGCCAGGGTCCGGCCTGCTCCTCGACGAGCAGGGCGTTGCGCATCAGGGACTCATGCATGTGGACTCTCCGTCTGGCCGGGTGGCGGTCATTTGCTGAAGTAGCGTTTCATGATGTCGATGCGGATATCATCCGGGATGTTGAGGGGTTCGGAGTCCTGGTGGAAGCGGATGGCGGCATCATAGCGGTCCACGCGTCCGGCGGCGATCTCGGCGCGCCAGTGATCAGCGAGTTGGATGGCGCGGGTTTCGGCGTCGCCGAGGCGCTGGCGTTCATCGCGTGCGCGGTGGAGCTGGCTGGCGACGGCGGCGGCACTGCGGCGCGCGGCTTCGTGCGCGGGCGGCGAGGTGGGGGCGGTGGGTGGCGCGGGCGGGCGGTTCCAGAGGCGCGCGGCTTCGCGAATCTGGGCGGCGATGGCGGCGGCGCTGCGGCGGCGCCAGGCGTCGATCTGCGAGACCATGCGATTCTGGAGCTGGTTGGCGCGGGTGGCGAGGCGCTCCTGTTCGCGGGCCATGCGCTGGGCTTCGCGCGCGGCGGCGGCGCGCTGGCGATCCGCCTCCTGGGCCTGGTGGCGGGCGTCGTCGAGGCGCTGTTGATAGCCGGCGCGCAGGCGGGTGGCGCGCTCGCGGGCGCGTAGCTCGGCGCGTTCCAATTCCTGCAGGCGGCGGCCGACGGCGTCGCGCTCGCGGGTGAGGCGCTCGCGCGTGGCTGCCAGTTCCTGGAGTTCCTGTTCGACATGGTTGGCGAGGCGCCGTTCCTCCGCGGCGGCTTCGGCCTCCAGGCGTTGGCGAAGCTCGTCGGGGGAGGCTGGGGGTGCAGAGGCGGTGGCGGGTGCGGTGCGAGCCTCGGCGGGCAGGCGCACCTGCAGCGACGGGATCAGCCGCACAAACTCGTCGCGCGGGATGCGGCGGATCTCGCCTTTCTGGCGCTGGTCGCGGAGGGAGGGGATGCGGCCTTCATCGACCCAGGTCTGCACGGCGCGGCGGGTGACGCCCAGCAGCTTGGCGGCTTCGGAGACGCCGAGGGTGGTGGCGTTCAAGGCGGCATCGGCCTTCACGTAGGCCTCATCGAAGAGCCAGTGGCCGTTGGGGAGTTTGCGGGCCCAAGGGGGTGGCTCGCGATGGTGCTGGAGGTGATGGTAGGCGCGGGCCACATAGGCGCTCGGTTTGAGGGCGCCCGGGATTTCGGCGATGGCACTGTTGGGGACCCAGTGCGTATCGAGGGGCGGCGCGGCCGGGGATGCCGCGGCCGGCGTTGGGGCCGGTACGCGGGAGGCCTGGGTGGACTCGGCGTCACTCATGGTTCGAGTATAGGCGATGGCGTGGGCAAAACCAATAGCGGCTCGAAGCCGCCTACTTCTCAGGGTCTATCCTGACCCATTTGGGATGCACGGCCGACACGGAGGTCGGCCCTCCAAATTGAAGATCGGACCACTGGGATTCATGGCCGACGCGGTTTACCCGTCGGAGGCCTGGCGTAGGAGGGAGGTCGGCCCTCCAAATTATGACCGGACTATTGGGAGTCAGGGAGGGGGGGGGCGGGACGCGGATTGGAAGCGGCGCAGGGCGCGCTGATGCGCCAGGATGGTATCGATGAGTCCGATGGTAAAGAGAAGGAGTGATGCGAGTGCGAACATCAGGAGGCGTCGATAGCCGGGGGGTGCATCCGGTGGGGAGTCGAAGAAGGCGGTGGAGAGGTAGGCGTGCATGATGCGCACCATTTCGGCGATGAACCCGATGAAGGCCGCGGTGAAGGCGCCGCCGCAGAGGGTGCCGGCGAGCCAGCGGCTTTGCAGGAACTGTCCGGCGCCGGGATAGACGACGGCGGAGAACAGGACGGCGAGGCGCGTGGGCGGACTGGGGGCGAGTGGCGGCGGTGCGGCGGGCATGGCGTGATCCTCTGCGCGCCATCATAGGCCAGAGCGGGGGAACGTCAAGCGGGGCTAAGGCGGAAGGAGTGAGGGAGGAGGGTGCCGAGGGTGGTGGTGGTGACGGCGCCGAGGGCACCGCGTACGGCGATGTAGACGGGGAGATCCGGCGAGCCGAATTCGGCGAGGACCTGGCGGCAGGCGCCGCAGGGGAAGGGCATGGCGGGGCCGCCGGACACGATGGCGACGGCGGTGAAGGCGCGGCAACCGGCGGCGACGGCCTGGAAGACCGCGTTGCGCTCGGCGCAGATCGTGAGTCCGTAGGATGCGTTTTCGACGTTGCAGCCGGCATAGATGTGGCCATCCGCGCCGAGCAGTGCGGACCCGACCTGGTACTGGGAGTAGGGGCAGTGGGCGTGGGCGGAGACGACGGCGGCGCGCTCGAGCAGGTCGGCTATGGCGGCGGGGGTCATCAGCGGCTCTGGGGTTGGATGATTTCGGCGATGAGGGGGAGTGGGGTGGTAGGGCGATCGCCGATGCAGACGGCGCCGTTGGCGAGGGCGAGGGCTTCCTCGAGTTTGTTATCGCGGTTGGCATGCATGACCATCAAAGGCTGGCCGCGTTCGACGGTGTCGCCGATCTTGACCAGAGCGCTGACGCCGACGGCGGGATCGATGCGGTCCTCCACGCGCACGCGTCCGGCGCCGAGAACGATGCAGGCCCGGCCGATGGCATCGGCATCCACCATGGTCACGACGCCGGCGTGCGGGGCGGGGAGGTCGCGGCGGATGTCGGCGGACGGGAGGCGCTCGGGATGTTCCAGCGTGCGAGGGTCGCCGCCTTGAAGTTCGACCATCTGGAGAAAGCGTTGCCAGGCGCGACCGGAGTCGAGTTCGCGCCGCACGGTGGCCATGGCGTGGGCGTGGTCGGGCGCGAGTTTGGTCAGGGTGAGCATGTGGGCGGTGCATTCAAGGGTGATGTCGACGAGGTCGGCGGGGCCGCGGCCCTGAAGGGTGTCGATGGTTTCGAGGACTTCGAGGGCATTGCCGGCAGTGCGCCCGAGGGGCTGATTCATATCGGTCAGGAGGGCGGTCATGCCGCGGCCCATGCGGGCGCCGATTTCGACCATGGTGCGGGCCAACTCACGCGCCTGGTCGAGCGTCTTCATGAAGGCACCGCGCCCCCATTTGACATCCAGGACGAGGGCATCGGCGCCCTCGGCCAGTTTTTTGGACATGATGCTGGCGGAGATCAAGGGGATGGAGGGGACGGTGCCGGTGACGTCGCGCAGGGCATAGAGCTTGCGGTCGGCGGGGGCGAGGGTGGGGGTCTGGCCGGTGATGGAGCAGCCGCAGCGGGCGATGACGGCGAGGAATTCGGTGGTGGTGAGGTTGGTGCGGTAGCCGGGGATGGCCTCGAGTTTGTCGAGCGTGCCGCCGGTGATGCCGAGTCCGCGGCCGGAGAGCATGGGGACGGCCACGCCGCAGCAGGCGGCGAGCGGGGCGAGGATGAGGGAGACCTTGTCGCCGATGCCGCCGGTGGAATGCTTGTCGGCCTTGGGTTGCGGGATGGAGGTTGTATCCACCAGTTCACCGGACCGCATCATGGTGTCGGTCAGAACGGCGACTTCATCGAAGGTCATGCCGCGAAAGAAGATGGCCATGGCGAGGGCGGCCATCTGGTAGTCCGGGATTTCCTCTCGCGTGTAGGCGGTGATGAAGGCGCGGATTTCATCGGGACTCAGGGCCTGGCCGTCCCGCTTCTTTTCGATGACCCATTGTGGAACCATGAGGCGGAGGATAAGTCGGGGTGGGTGGGGTGTCAATTGGGCTGTTCCGGGGCCGCTTCAGGAAGTTTGGTCTTGTAATGAAGCGCCAAGACTTTACTATACAGCGGAACAAAAAAGGAAGTAGGTAAGAATCGGATGACGGCGAAGCACGAACACATTTTGCAGAAGGTGCGTGGGGAGATCGTGGCGGGGAAGTACGCGCCGGGTGCGATGCTGCCGACGCGTGCGGCATACGAGGCGCGCTTTGGGGCGACGGCCCCGACGGTTCAGAAGGCCTTTGACCGTCTTCGTCAGGATGGGTTCATCGAGATTCGCCATCGTGTGGGGACCTTTGTCGCGAGCAACCCGCCGCACCTGTTTCGATTTGCGCTGGGGTTTCCCAGTCGGCGGGGGCAGGTGGGGCGCTGGTCGCGATTTCACGAGGCGCTCAGCCGGGAAGCGGAGCGGCTGGCCCGGGTGATCCCGCAGGAGCTCAACTGTGTGGAGGGGCTCGAAGGCAATCCCGGGGAGACGCTGGAGAAGCTGGCGGCGGACATGGAGTCGCAGCGGCTGGCGGGGACGGTCTTTGCTTCCTGGCGCTGCAACAATGATTATCCGCGGCTGCGGGCATCGGGCGTGCCGACGGTGGCCGTGGGGGATCCCGATGATGTTCCTGCGGAGAGCGGGGTTCTGCTGATGGCCTACAACGAGATGATCGACCGCGGCGCGCGTTACCTGGCCGAGCGCGGCTGCCGTGAGATCGCGGTGCTGGAAGACGCCTACGGATGCGGCCTTGCCGATTTTCCGCCGGACCGGTGCGCGATCCTGCGTCGCTACGGCCTGTCGCTGGCCTCCAATGGGTACATGGCCTTGCCGGCGAGTTTCACGCATGCGGCGCGGCATTGGGTGCGACTGCTGGCCAGCGCCTATCGTGAGAACCGGCCGTTGGGCGTGTTGGTGACGGATGATAATTTTGTGGCGCCCATCGTGCAGGGGCTGTGCGAGATGGGCCCGCATGCGGCCGAACACCTGTGCCTGGTTTGTCACAACAACTTTCCGCTGCCATTGCCGGATCAGATTCCGATTCATCAACTGGGCTTCCATGCCGGCACGATTCTGCGATTGGGGCTGGACTACCTGTCCGACCGCCGGCGCGGGATCGCGCGTGAACGCGTCATTCACGTGGAGTGCATCACGGGAGAAGACGCGAGCCGGATCAAGGCCTGAGGCGCGGGGATGGCACCGGGGCTGACGGGAACAGACGCGGCGTGATGACGTTGCGGCAGGGAGGAATGAGTCTCATGGAGTTGTCGACACTGAAACCCACGACCTTGGGATTGACGGCGAGTTTTGGATTTGGGGATCGCATTGGGCTGGCGACGCCGGGCCACGTGGACGCGATCAAGCGGCACGGCGGCGGGATTGCGCCGATTTTTGCGCAGCAGTCGATTCGTGAGATGACGCGTACGGGGCGGTCGCCGGAAACGGTGATGGGGGACGCGCTGGCGGGCATGCAGGCGGCGGGATGGACAGGGCCTTCGGGGGCGGACGCCGACCATTTGAAGACGCACGAGGACGTGGATCGCACGGCGGCGGCGGGCTTCGTGATGTTCACCATCGATCCGTCCGCGCACGTGGATGCGCATGCGGATGGCTACTCGCCGACGGAGCTGCGCGAGCGCTATGCGGGGGTGCGAGGCGATGTGGGTTGGGTGGAGGCGTATCGCGGGCGCCAGGTGCCGCTGCCATCCGGGGCGATGATCGACATCAATGAGCCCGTGATGATGCGCGCGGCGGTGAAATATGGGCGCGCGGTGAATGCGGCGCTGGAGCTGGCGGGCTACATCCGCGACGTGCAGATGCGCGCGGGGCGGCCGTTCGAGATTGAGCTGAGCGTGGATGAGACCGAGCAGCCGACCACGTTGGCGGAGCATTACCTGATCGCCCACCGCTGCCTGGCCGGGGGCATGAAACTGGTGTCGCTGGCACCGCGGTTTGTGGGGCGGATGGAGAAGGGCGTGGATTACCTGGGCGACCTCGATGCGCTGCGGCGTTCGCTGGCGGACCACGGCGCGTTGGCGGAGTTGGTGGGGCCGTACAAGCTCAGCCTGCACTCCGGTTCCGACAAGCTCTCGATGTACGGGGAGCTGGCGCGGGCCACGCGCGGGCGTTTTCATGTGAAGACGGCGGGGACGTCCTACCTGGAGGCGCTGCGGGTGCCGGCGCTTGAGGAGCCGGCGCTCTTTCGCCGCATCTGTGCCTTCGGGCGCGAGCGCTACGACACGGACAAGGCGACCTACCATGTGCACGCCGAACTGGCGGATGTGCCGGCGACGGAAGCCGTGAGCGACGCGAAGACGCTGGAGCGTCTGTATCTCGAGTGCTGGGCGGATGTGCCGGCGGGGCGCGGCTTTACGGCGCCGGGGCGCCAGATTCTGCACTGCACGTTCGGGTCCGTGCTGACGCATCCGGAGCTGGGGCCGGCGCTGCGCGACTGCCTGCAGCGCCACGCGGGCTGCTATCGCGAGGTGCTGGCGGAGCACTTTGCGCGCCACCTGCAGGCGCTGAGCGTCTGATTCGATGCCCCGCGGCTCACCCGGAGGGTTCGCCCCACCGGGTGCGCGCCGCGGCAAACGTCGCACCGAATCGCGGGGGTTGTGCCCATGAGTGTGCGCGTCGTGGCGATCGGGGACACCGACCACATTGCGTATCTGTTTGCCGCGCTGACGGAGTGGGACGCCCTGGAGTTGGTGGCGGCCGCGCCGGGCGGGGCGGGGGACACGCTGGACGCGTTTGCCTGGCACGCGGCGGAGTGCGGCCGGGCGTGGACGCGCTACGACGACTACCGCGTGATGCTGGACCGCGAGCGGGCGGACCTGGTGGTGGTCGCACCGGCGCTGGCGTTGCAGAGCGCAATTGCCTGCGCGTGCCTCGCTCGCGGGCTGGCGGTGATGATCGAGAAGCCGATGGCGCTGACGGTGGCGGACCTGGTGCTGGTGCGGGCGGCGCACGAGGCGGCGAGGCGGCCGCTGGGCATGATGTTGGCGGGCCGCTATGAGCCCGCTTTTCACACGGCGCAGCGGCTGGTCCGCGAAGGGGCCATCGGCGAGCCGACCGGGGGCAGCGCACAAAAATCCTTCAAGCGGGGCCGGCGTCCGGACTGGTTCCGCCGGCGCTGTACATTCGGCGGCATCTGGGCATGGGTTGGGATTGATGTCATCGACGGGTGCCGGTACGTGAGCGGGCACGAGGTGGCGGGCGTCCGAACCTGGACCAGCAAGCTGCACGCCCCGGACTATCCGGAGATGGAAGACACGGCGGCCGGCGTGCTGGCGTTTGACAACGGCGCCACCATGACCGTGCAGGTGGATTTTCTGCGCCCGGTGGGGGCGGCCACGCACAGTGCGGTTGGGCTGCGGTTGGCGGGCGAGCGCGGCGAACTGGAGGTCCTGGGGCCCGACGCTCTGCGCCTGACGGATGCGGCCGGCTCGCGACTGGTGGCGGTTCAGCGACCGTCGCTTGGCCTGGTGGCCGACTTCGCACGTTCGGTGGTGGACCCTTCCCACCGATGTCTGCTATCAAGCGCTGATGCCCTGCGGGCCACGGAATTGGCGCTGTGGGCCCGGGCGGCGGCGGATGAGGCGGCGGCGAGTTTGCACGGAGGAGGCGACGATGGCGACGGACGTACTGCGGAAGAAGCTCGACGACAGTAAGCGCGTGATTCGGGATGCCTTTGCGAAATTTCCGGCGGAGCGGATCGCGGCGTCGTGGACGGGCGGGAAGGACAGTGGGCTGGTGATGACGCTGATCCGCGAGGTGTGCCGTGAAGAGGGGCATCCGCTGCCGATCGTGTTCTCGATCGACGAGGGCGACATGTTTCCGGAGATTCGCCACATGCTGGACACCTACTCGAAGGAGTGGGGGCTGAATTTCGTTCTCGCGCACAACCACGACATCTCGGGAGCGGCGGGCGGGAAGCTTGGCGCGCCGGTGACGGTGGCGGCGTTGAGCGAGCGCAACCGCCGCGAGATTGCGCGCCTCGGCTATGAAGAGGACCAATTCAACTACGAGCCCGAATCGTATGTGGGCAACCACTTGATGAAGACGGTGGTGATGAACCAGTTTCTGGAGGAGCACCAGATCGAGGCGTGCTTCGTTGGGATTCGCTGGGACGAGCAGGCGGCGCGGGTGGGCGAGGAGTACTTCAGCCCGCGGCCGGCCACGGATCTTTCGCCGGCGCATGTACGCGTGCATCCGATCCTGCATTTCATGGAGCGCGACATCTGGGATGCGACCTTCGCGCTGAAGATTCCGTTCTGCGAACTGTACCGGCGGGGCTACCGCTCGCTCGGCGCGCGCGTGAGCACGGTGAAGGCCGGTGACATCGCGGCCTGGGAGCAGGATCTGGAGCACACGTCGGAGCGCGGAGGCCGTCGCCAGGACAAGGAAGGCCTCATGGACAAGATGCGGAGCCTGGGCTACATGTGAGGGTTAGCGGGCGCGGCGCTTGCGGGCGAGGTCGGCGGCCTGTTTGCGCAGTCGGGCGACGTGTTCGTCGCGGCGCATGTCGTTGTTGGTTTCCTCCTCGGCGGTTTGAATCTGCATGCGCATGTCCATGCGTGGCGGTACGGGGAACTGCTGGCGGACACGCAGGCGCAGTTCGCGCGTGACGGGAAGGCCCTCGCGCTCGGCGATGAGCAGATCGTGGGCGCGGAACCAGAGGGTCGAGAGGGCGATTTCGCCTTCGCGAATGGAGCCGAATTCGGGGCCGTTCAGGATCTTGAGGGTGGTGCGGTAATCGCCGACATCGAGAGAAGCCCAGGCCTTGGCCATGCGCACGCAGTCGTGTTGCTGGAGCGAGCGGGGCAGGGCGGCGATGAGGGCGAGCGTTTCGCGGACGCGGCCGGCGAGGCGCATGGAGCTGGCGGCCTCGGCGGCCAGGGTGGGATTGGACGGGAGCGCGCGATGGGCCCGGCGGTAGAGGGCCGCGGCTCGGACGAGGTCGTGTTCGCGATGGGCGAGGCGGGCGAGGCAGCGCAGCGCCCAGGGGTTGGCCTTCTTGCGAACGGAAGCCTCCCATGCCAGTGCGGCGCCGCGGGTGGCCCCTCCGGCTGAGTAGCGCATGAGCCCGAGGTGGAACCGGCCGAGCCAGTGGTCGCTTCCGCCGCGCCGGATCGAACGCTCCAGCAATTGTTTCCACGCGGGGGACGACTGAAAGGATCCGGGCTCGTCGGCGGGTTTGCGGGCGGGCAAGCGCCCATTCTCGAGCAGCTGGTGCCAAGGGGCCTGATCGTCGCCGATGGTGCTCGCCTCGAACACGGCGCCGGATGGCCAGGACATGCCGTCGTGTTCGCGTTCGCTGCGCAAGCGTTCGAGGGCTCCCCAGCCGCTGCCTTGGAGCAGGGTTTGTGCGGGAGGGCGGGCGGCCATGGAGCGGGTCTCCGTGAGTTCATGTTCGAGTTGGGCCGCGGGCAGGGCGGCGGCGAGGCGCTCGTCCACATGGGAACTGGCGGCATTCCAGTTGTCGCCGTGGGTGATGGCGGGGTTGGCCTCCATCAGTCCGTAGGCTTCCACCCAGTCCCAGGTGGCGTGGGCCGGCATGGGCAGGCTCTCGAGTTGGGTCTTGCCTAGGCCGGCCTGGATCTCGATGTAGTTGTGGCCGGGTTCCGAGAGGTATTCCTGCCAGCGCCGGCCGCCGGGGCAGAAACCCCAGACGAAGAGCTTGCGGCCCACCTGGCGGGAGGTTGACGTTTGGATGAGGCCGCGCCCATCGCCGCGCAGGGCGGTGACGAATGCGCGCCGCCGCTGGATGTCGAAGAAGTAGTCGCGGGCCGACTCGCTGTTGGTGGGGTAGGTGATGTCGGTGCCGTTATAGACGGGGATGGATTCGAGATCCGTGCGCATGCCGCGCTTGCTGTAGGTATTGACGAAGGCTTTGGTGGCCGGGACGATGACGCGGGTATCGGGCGTTTCATCGACGGCGATGTTCGACCACTGGTACATGGGGACGGTGTGGGTCTGGCTGTTGTGGATGCTGGGCCGCACACGCAGGAAGGCGGAGCCGGCCGGCAGCCAGGCATCGATCTGGTACACGACGCCGAGGCGCCGCTCATACTCCCAGAAGCGCAGCACGGGCGTGCCGTCGTCGAGCTGGGTTAAGCCGGTGAAGAGGGTGGAGGCGGTCAGTGGGGTATGGTAGCCCATCTGGCAGATATTCCATTCCACGCCGCCGGAGAACCAGGCGTCTCGGTAACCAAGGTTGGCCATGTGAATGACCGGGTTCGCGTCGAGCAGTTCGCGTTTGGCCGGTTTATCCACGAGTGACCAGAGGCGTCCGCCGAGTTCCGGGAGGAACGTGGCCTTGAGGAAGTTGTTTTCGAGGACGATGGCGGTGAAGGTGCGCGGGGCGACGGCCCGCGAGTAACCGTCCTGCATGCGGTAGGGAAGGAGGGTGCCGCCGCGGCCATAGCCGGCCCGCAGGCCATGGTGCTTCTTCATGTAGGCACGGTCGTACGGATCCACGCGGCAGGGGCGGATACGATCGAGTGGCGGCATCGGATTCTCGGGTCCGACGTCACTGGCGATGGTGGAGAAGCGTTCCAGCCGAAGTTCCGTATCCCGATGCGTCCCGAGTGTGCTCAAGCAGCTCCCTTCGCGTGATGCGCGCCCCGCCTACCCGATCCGGCGAACAAAAGGTGGCATTAAAGGACTGGGGGGAGGGCGTGTCAAGCGGCGTTGGAAGTCTGCTGGATTGAACTTCGTGGTGGGTTTGGTAGGGTCGCCGCAGTTCTGCGGCCGGGGTGACGGACGTGGCGTGGAGGGGCGACGATGGCAGATGCGCAGCACGGCAACGACTTGGAGACGGGGTTGCGTCCGGTTTGCACCTACAGTGAATGGGATCCGTTGCGGGAGATCGTGGTGGGCAGCGCGCACGGGCTGCGGTTGCCGACGGTGAAGGATGCGTCGTTGCACGCGGTATGCCATGGGGCCCTCTCGGAGGAGGAATTCGCGCAGGTGGCGACGGGGGCGTTGCCGACCCGCATTGTGGAGGAGACGCGTGAGGACCTGGAAGAATTTGCGGCGCTACTGACGGGGTTGGGGATTCGCGTGCATCGTCCGGCGCCCGCCGACTTTGCCGAGCGCTACACGACGCCGGACTGGAGTGTGGACGGGTTTCATGCGTATTGCCCGCGCGATGTGATCCTGACGGTGGGGCGGGAGGCGATCGAGGCGCCGATGTGCCTGCGGCACCGGCAGAACGAGGCACGGCTGTATCGGCACATCATGCGGACCACGGTGGCGCCACGCCCGCGATTGCGGGATGGGCTGTACGACCGATCGGTGCTGGGGAAGCCGACGTTGCGCAACGACGAGCCGGCCTTCGATGCGGCCAATTGCCTGAAGCTGGGCTACGACATCCTGATGTTGATTTCCAACACGGGCAATGAAGCGGGGGCGGTGTGGCTGCAGGCTCACCTGGGGCCCGACTACCGCGTGCATCCCGTGAAGGGTGTTTACGCGTTCGTGCACATCGATTCCTCGATTGTGCCGCTGCGTCCGGGGCTGGTGCTGGTGTGTCCGGACCGGGTGAATGCGCGCAATCTGCCGGCCTGCCTGCGCGGCTGGGATGTGATCTACGCGCCGGAGCCGGAGCCCATGCTATTCGACCCGGAGTATAATGGAGCTTCCAAGTGGATTGCGTTGAACTGTCTGAGTCTATCGCCGGATCGGGTGGTGGTGGAGCAGAGCCAGACGGGGCTGATGCGGGAGCTGGAGCGGCATGGGTTGACATGTGTGCCGGTGCGGTTGCGGCATGCGCGCACGCTGGGGGGCGGGCCGCATTGCGTGACGCTGGACCTCGTTCGCGATGGGGCGCCGGCGGACTACCGCTAGGCGCTCGTTGGGAAGAGCGGCCGACACGGCTTGCCCGCCGCAGGCCCGGCGTAGGCGGGAGGTCGGCCCTCCAAAATGGTGGCGGGCGCGGGGCGATGGCGAGATTCCGAGGCGTGGGTTGTGTTTCAGAGGCGACGGGCAGCCAGCGGATGGGGCGGGGACGCGGGGCTTGTTGGGGATGCGCGGCCGGGGTGGCACCCGGCCCTCCCCGTCATGGAATTCATGGCTGTATGGGGAGGGCGCGGTGCCACCCGCGCCGCACGGCTTCTTCAACGGGCGCCAGGGGTATGGGATGGGCTTGTGCCGGGGGCGCGGAAGGGCCACAATTCCGGGGAAGACATGAATACCGTGCGCATACCGTGGTTTTGGGTGGACTTGGGTGAAGCGGAGTTGGCGGAGGTGAGTGCGGCGGTGCGGGCGCGCCGCATCAACCAGGGCGCGTTGTGCGAGGAGTTTGAGCACCGGTTGGCGGCGGTGCTGGGTTGTCCGCACGTGGTGGTGTGCAACAACGGTTCTTCGGCGTTGGCGATGGCGCTGTTGGCGTGCGGCGTGGGCCCGGGCGACGAGGTGGTGGCGCCGGCATCGACGTTCATTGCGACGGCGAATGCGGCGGTACTGATCGGGGCGTGCGTGCGGCTTGTCGATGTGAGGGCTGACCGTCCGCTGCTGGATGCGGGCATGCTTGAGGCGGCGATCGGGCCGCGTACGAAGGCGTTGGTGCCTGTTCATTTGAATGGGGCGGCGTGTGAGATGGCGCCGATCACGAGCCTTGCGCGCCGCCTGGGGCTGGTGGTGGTGGAGGACACGGCGCAGGCGTTTGCGTCGCGCAGTGCCTCGGGTGCGCTTGGGGTGCAGTCGCATGCGGGGACGTTTTCGACAGCGATGTCGAAGTTGATCTGCACGGGTGAGGGCGGGTTTGTGGCGGTTCGTGACGCGGCTCTCGACACGCGCCTGCGCGAGTTGCGCAACCATGGGACTCAGAGGCTGCGCGACGAGCACTTCCCTCAATTTGGTTTCAACTTTCGGATGACGGACCTGACGGCGGCCATGGGTTTGGCGCAGTTGGCAAAGCTGCAGGCCAAAGTTCGGGCGGTTCGCCGCATCTATCAATTTTATCGGGACGCGCTGGCGGATGTGCCGGGTGTGCGCCTCTTGCCGGTGGATGTGGAGCATGGCGAGGTGCCGGCGTGGGTTCAGATTGTCTGCGCGGAGCGGGCGCGCGTGGTGGAGTCCCTGGCGGCGCGCGGCATCCAGACGCGCCAGTTCCATGCGTGCCTGGCGGACTCGCCGCATTTGCGGGCGGTGGGCGAGTTTCCGCGTGCGCGCTTCTACGCCGAGCACGGGCTGGTGCTGCCCTGCGGCCCGGACCAGCCGCAATCGCATCTCGACGAGACCGTCGAGGCGTTGCGGGCGGTGGCGCTGCAACTGGGTGTTCCCGCGCCGGTTTGTCCGGAGTGACGGTGGGCGCCGCGTGCGTCAACCGGCGGCGGGCATGCGGATGAGGATGCGACCGGGAGCGCCGTGGCGCATGTGGGCGATGGCGTCATTAATCCGGTCGAGGGGCAACTCCTCGGTGATGACGTCGTCCAGTCGCAGTTTGCCGAGGCGGATGAGATTCACGAGCCTGGGGATGCAGACATCCGGCTGGATATCGCCGCCGTGCGAGCCCTTGATGATTTGGTCGAAATGGAGGGGCAAGGTGTAGAGGCTGGCCTTGAGGCCTTTTTTGGGGACGCCGACGAGGATGGTGCGGCCGCTGGGGCTGGTCAATTCGTAGGCGAGTTCGATCATGCGAGGGTTGCCGGTGGTGTCGATGGCGACATCGGCGCCATCGGGGCCGAGCAGGTCTTGCAGGCGCTGGCGCAGATCGGGTGCGGAGGCGAGCAGGCCGTGGTTGAGGCCGCTGCGCGTGGCGAGGTCGATTTTGGCGGGGTGCAGATCGATGCCGACGATGGGGTTGGCGGTGGCGAGGACGGCGGCCTTGACGAGGCAGAGGCCGACGCCGCCGAGGCCGATGATGAGGAGCGACTGTCCGATCTGGAGGGCGGCGTCGTTGTTGATGACGCCGACGGCGGTGGTGACGGCGCAGCCCAGGAGCGGTGCGACGCGCATGTCGAAGTCCGGCGGGATGACCGTCAGGCGATTCTCGGAGACGATGGCCTCCTCGTTGAAGGTGGTGACCCAGCCGGCGTTGACCTGGCGCCCATTCCAGCGATAGGTGGGGGTTTCGGCCTGGACGCCGCGGGCTTTCATCCAATGCAAGACCACGTGGTCGCCGGGTTTGACGCGTTTAACGCCGTGGCCGACGCGCTGTACGATGCCGGAGCCCTCGTGACCGAGCAGGTGGGGCAGGAAGCGATCGGGCCCCTTGACCTCGTCGATTTCATTGAGTTGGGCGCCGCAGATACTGGTGTAGTGGATGCGGACATGGACCTGGCCGAAAGCCAGATCGGGCGGGAGGGCCAGGTCGGCGAGGACCAGGGGCTGGCGCGCTTCGGCGAGGATCGCGGCTTTCATTCGAAGAAGATGAACTCGAAATCGCCTGAGTAGCCGAAATGGTCGAAGACCCATTTCCAGGCATCCGGTGAGTGAAACGCGCGGCAGGTGAGGGCCCAGCATTCGAGGTTGAAGAGTTCCTGGTCGTTGCGGTAGCTCTCGACGAGGGTGTAGCCCTGGCGGCCGACGCGCTCCATTTCGGCGAGGGCCTGCGCCAGAGGCCCGACCTCGAGGTTGTGGAGGCAGCCCAGCGAGATCACGAGGTCAAAGTGCTTGTCGGGGTAGGGGTAGGCCTCCTCGGCGCGCTGGCGGTGGAGGGTGGCCTTGAGATCGGGGTGCATGTGGGCGAGGGCATAGTCGGAGACATCGAGGCCGTGGATGTCGAGTGCCGGTTGGAGCTGCTGCATTTCGTAGAGGAGGAAACCCTTGCCGCAGCCGACATCGAGTACGCGGGAGCCGGGCCCGAGTTGATAGGTGTCGATGAGTGCGGCGGCGACGGGCCTCCAGCGTCCGGGCATATAGCGGTAGCCGCCGTAGCCGAACTGGCGTTCGCCATCCCAATAGTCGAACCCGTACTGGCTTGCGGTGGTCATCCAGGCCGGTTTGGCTGGGACCATACGCGCGATGTAGTCGCGCTTGCTGGCGACGTGCAGCGGGGTGACGAATGTTCGCAGCTGGCGCATCGGACTGAACTCTAGCGTGTGGGCGGGGGGTGGGTAAAGAGGGAACGCGGATTGCGTACGCGGCGCGGGTGGCACCGCGCCCTCCCCATGTAGGCGTGAATTCGAAGGAGGGGAGGGCCGGGTGCCTCCCCGGCCGCGTGTTTCAAGGGGCTGTCAGGGCGTCGAGGGCGCGGGTGGCGCCGGGGTGGCCGGGGGCGAGGCGGAGGACTTCGCGATAGTGGCGGATGGCCTCGTCGCGGCGGCCGAGTTTGCGGCAGACGTAGCCGCAGGCGAAGCGGACCTCGACGCCATCCGCCTTGAGGGTCTCGGCGGCGGTGACGTGATCGAGAGCTTCGGCGGCGCGGCGCTGGTCTGCGAGGAGGATGGCGATATTGACGTGGGCCTGGACGTGGGCCGGGTTGACGGCGAGGGCGTTGCGAAAGTGCGCCTCGGCGGCGGCGTGGTCCATGCGGCGGTAGGCGATGGCGCCGAGGTTGCTGTGGGTATCGGCAAATCCGGGATCCGCGGCGAGGGCGGCTTGATAGAGGGCGACGGCGTCGTCCTGCCGGCCGAGGCCTTCGTAGAGGACGCCGAGGTTGTTGGCGGCGAGCCAGGAGCGCGGGTTGCGTTCGAGGGTGCGGAGCCAGAGGGTTTCGAGGTCGCGGTACATGCCGCACTGGTGCCAGGCGGTGGCGGCGAGGAGGATGGTGATGGCGGCGGCGAGGGCCGCTGTGGTGCGGCGGTGGGTGGCGGCGCTGGCGCCGGCGGCGGATGCGGCGAGGGCAAAGAGGGCGGGCGAGCCGAAGTACTGCCAGTGATCGGCGATGGGGGTGTAGCGCATCATGTACATGGTTTGGAAAAGGATGAGGGCGGGGGCGGCGATGAAGAAGTAGAGGACGGCGGCGAAGGGGCCGCGTCCCCAACGGTGGCGCTGGCGCCAGAGGAGGGTCAGGAGGGCCACGAGCGCGAGCAGGGGGAGGTACTCGAGCGGGGCGCGGGCGTTCACGATCCAGGCGGGGTAGGTGAAGATGAGGTTGGCTGGCCAGAGGAGATGGCCGAGGTAGGCCCAGAATGCGCGCGAGGCGAGGAGGAGGCGCTCGAGCAGGTTGAGGGTGGGGCGCGGGTCGGCCCCCCAGACGCGGCCCTGTTCGACATGCACGGTGACGGCCACGAGGGTGCCGGCGATGAGGAGGAAGGGGAGGAGGGGCAGCAGGTCGCGGGCGCGGAAGTTGGGTTTACGCCACCACAGCAGGAGGGCCATGGCGGGGATGAGGACTGCGGACGCGGTCTTGGCGAACATGGCGAGCGTGAAGAGCAGGAGGGCGAAGAGGATCTGGCGCGCGTGGATGGGCGTTGGGCGCGACGTGGCTGGAGGCTGGGGAATGGACATGCGGCAAAAGGCGTGAAGGGTGAGGAGCATGCAGGTGCCGGCGAGGCCATTCTTGAGTTCGGTGACCCAGGCGACGGACATGACGTTGACCGGGTGGATGGCGAAGAGGGTGGCGGCGAGGAAGGGCGGCGACAGGAGGGGGTGGAGCGCGGGCTGCGGGGCGAGCAGGGCGGTGAGCAGGCGCCAGAACAGGAAGGTATTGAGGGCGTGCAGGAGGATGTTGACGAGGTGGTACCCCAAGGGATTGAGGCCCCAGAGTTGGTACTGGATCCAGAAGGCGGTGAAGCTGAGCGGGTAGTACTGGCAGGTGGTGTGTCGGAAGAGGCCGAACCAGATGTCGTAGAGGCCACGCCAGGAGGTGGTCAGCGTGGCATTGGCGGTGACGTGCAGGTCGTCGTCCCAGATGAAACCGGCGCGCAGCGTGGGCAGATAGACGAGGATGGCAATGGCCGCCAGAGTCAACCCGGGGAACCAGGAGCGTAGGCGCGGATGCATGGTGGGCATTGTAGGTGGGGCGAAGAATCCGGGGAAGGGTGAAACGCGGATGGGGAGGCGGGAGGCCGGTGTGAAAGACGCTGGCCGGAGGTCGCGGGGTTTCTCATACTACCGTGGTATGACCACGAAGCCGAAGGCCGCAGGGCAACCCGTTCGAGAATGGCGTTGGGTGGTGCCGTTGATGGCGCTGCTGGCGCTGATTTCGGTGCGACACCTTTTTGCGAACTGGAACCACTGGGGCATTCAGGATTGGGAAAGCTCGGTCTTCTATACGGAAGCGGCGGTGGTCACGATTCGGGAGTATGGACAGTTCCCGCTGTGGAGTCCGTGGTTCTGTGGTGGGACGCCGTTGCTGGCGCGACCCGAGGCGACCTGCGCGGGTCCGGCGTTCCTGCTGCCGTTGCTGCTGGGCGGTTTTCACGGCATCCGGCTGCTGGTGCCGCTCTACCTGTTCATGGGGCTCTGCGGATTGTATGTCCTGGCGCGCCGTCACGGCCTGAGTGTGCTGCCCGCCCTGTTCGCGGCCATTCTTTTCATGAGCAGCGGAAGCTTCACGTCGCATGTGACCGTCGGCAACACGTGGATCCTGCCGATGGGGTTGATCCCGTGGGCTCTGCTTTGCCATCGGGCGGGACTGGAGGCGGCCCGGCAGCGGGACCGCGCCTGGTGTGGGTGGGCGGTTGCGACCGGTTTGCTGCTGTCGCTGATCTGGTTGGGTGGCGCGCCGTATTTGTTGGTGATGACCGCGCTTTTCCTGGCGCTTTACGCGTTACTTTTCGGAGCTCCGTTGGCGGGTGTGCGGGTGCTGTTCGTGGCCGCGTTGGTGTTTGTGGGCACGAGCGCGGTCCAACTCATTCCGTGCCTGGTCTACACGTTTCGGTATCCGCGCGTGATGGATGTGTACTCGGGTTTCAGCCTGAACTCGATGGGGTATGGGCTTTTCGGGCGAGACCAGACGTTGCATGCCGTGGATTCGCTGCGCAAGACGGTGGGGTTTGTGTGGGGTGTCAGCCACGGCATGAATGAAACGGGCACGTACATCGGGCTGGTGCCGGTTGCATTCATTGTGGCGGGCGTGGCGGCGCAAATCCGCCGCCAGCAGTGGGCGTTGATGGGGTGCCTATTGGTGTGCGTGTGGCTGGCCTTTGGTACGCGGGCGGAGCCGGTCAGTTTGTGGGATTGGCTTCACCGGCTTCCCGGATTCAGCATCATGCGCGTTCCGGAGCGCTTTCGGTTGCTGATGGTGTTGTGCCTGGCACTGCTGGCCGGGGTGGGGCTGCAGTCAATGCTGGGCTGGTTGCGTGGGCGTGCGGGGGAGCGGGTTTGCCGCGTGGCGGGGATCGTGGTCGTGTTGTCCCTATGGGTCGATCTGCTGCTGGTGGTTTCGCCGCAACTGAAACAGACCTTCACCATCCGGCCCATCACGATCCCACCCGCCGCGGGACATGCGTTCGTGCAGACCGAGCAGCACTATCCCATTGCGTCGGGTCGTTGGGCGACGCCGGATGATGACACCTTGCTATGCACCTGGAGCAGCCACTACGCGTCCTTGAAGGCCAACCAGGGAATCGTAGAAGGGAATGATGAGATGCCGATTCCGAAGATGGCGGTGCCGGTGAGTGATCGGGGGTACCGGGGTGAGGTGTTTCTGTTTGGGACGGGTGGGGAGGCGCGGTATGTGCGCTGGACGCCGAATGTGTTGCGCATGGCGTTGCAGGCGGAGGGTGAGGGGTATCTGGTCGTGAATCAGAACTTCATGCCGGGGTGGTATGTGCGCGGAGACCGATCGCGGCGCGTCGAGAAGGTGGGCGGGTTGCTGGCGGTGAAGGTGAGCCCGGCCGATCGTGAGATTGAAATCTTCTATCGGCCGGTCAGCGTGCTGGTGGGGGCGGGGGTGAGCGCGCTGACGGTGGTCGTGCTGGGTGTGTGGTGGTGGCGGCGCAAGGGCGGTAAACGCGTAGCGCATTGAATCGTGAACACGGTCGGCGAGCCGCCGACCCTCCACGACGATCCTGATTTTCGCCGTTCTCCGCTGGAGGGACGCCGGCCCGGCGTCCTTCTGTAACGTGGGGAATGAATCGCACTCTCCATCAGCGGGTTGGGTCCAGACCGCCGACCATGTCCACGAGTTCCGGTGCGGGTTCGGAGCCGAGGTTTCGGCATTGGATGAGGTCGGCGCGTGCGGCGGGGAGGTTGCCGAGCATGGCATGGGCGGCGGCGCGGTTGTGCCAGGCGTCGGCGAGGTTGGCGTCGCGCTCGATGGCGCGGGTGTAGTCGGCGATGGCCTCGGCGTAGCGGTCGAACTGAGCGTGGACGTCGCCCCGCTTCAGGTAGGCGTTGGCCATGTGGGGGGCGATGCGGATGCAGGCGTCAAAATCGGCCATGGCCTCGGCGGCGCGGCCCAGTCGGATCTTGGCGATGCCGCGGTTGTAGTACGGCAGCACATTGCCGGTCTCCCGATCGATGGCGTGCGAATAGTTGGCGATGGCCTCGCTGAACCGTCCGGCGGCCAAGTCCAGATTCCCTAAGTTGTAATAAGGCCCAGCATAGTTGGGATTGATGGCCAGGGCCTGGCGGTAATCGGCGACCGCGGCGTTGGGGTTCCCGGCGTTTTCGAAGACATAGCCACGGTTGTACCAGGCGCGGGCGCTGGCGGGGCGTTTGGCGATGGTGTCATTCCAGAGGGTGAGGGGGGTGCGGTAGTCGCGGTTGCGGGCGAAGGTGGCGATGCCGAGGAGGAGGGCGAGGAGGAGTGTCGCGCGGAAAGAGAATGGCGTGACGCCGGGCGCGGCGATGGTGGGGGCGGTCCGTGCGAGGCGGGCGGCGGCGCACGCGAGTAGGGCGATGAGAGCGGCGAGGGGCAGATACATGCGGTGTTCGGCGGCGGCGTCGGCGATGGGCATGATGCTGGAGGTGGGGGCCAGAATGAGGAAGAAAGCGAGGGCGGGGAATCCGGCGCGCGGGGCGCGGAGCCAGAGCCAGAGGGCGCCCGCGAAGAGGGCGGCGAGCAGGGCGAAGGCGGGCCAGACGGCGGTGAGGGATGATGCGATGGGCCACTGGTAGTCGAAGACGAGTGGGGAGGGCCAGATGGCGAGGCGCAGGTAGTGAAGAAGGACCTCGGACTCGGTGAGGAGGTAGTGCCAGGGGCTGACGATGGCGCCGAAGCCGGTGCGAGCCTCGCGGGCCGTTCCGGGTTGCAGTTGGATCGCGAGCTGGATTCCCCAGGTGGCGAGTAAGGCCAGATGGAGCCAGCGCCGTCGCGTCCACACCTCGCGCCAGGAGCTGGCGAGGTAGGCGCGATCGAGGAGGAGCGCGGCCAGCGGAGCGGTGATGACGGTTTCCTTGGTGGCCATCCCGGCGGCGCAGGCGAGGATGGCGGTGAGGGACCAGCAGGGGAGTCGGCGGTGGGGAGTTGGGATTCGTGGGGTGGCGGACGTGCTGGGCGCGGAAGCGGCCGACACGGAGGTCGGCCCTCCAGGGGGGGCATCGCGATTGGACGGGGTGGTGGTGGCGGTCAGGGCGGAGCGGATGAGAGCGTAGAGGGTTAGCAGGTAGCAGAGGGCGGCCATGGCTTCGGCGCGTTGGATGACATACGTGACGGCCTGGGTGCAGAGGGGATGGAGGAGCCAGAGGAGGGCGACTAGGAAGGGAGAAGGAAGAAGGGAGAAGGAAGAAGGAAGAGGGCCGGAGGCGGGCATTCGCGGGTGCTTCTGCGTGAGCAAGATCTGGACGATGGCGAAGAGGAGCCAGCCGTTGAGGATATGCACGAGGATATTGAAGAGGTGGTAGCCGGGAAGGGCGAAGCCGTGGATGGCGTGGTTGATGGCGAGGGAGAGGTTGACGAGCGGGCGGCCGTGAGTGGTGACGCCGCCGGTGGGCGGGTTGAAGACGGCGTGCAGATTGCCCAAGTCGCGGATGGTGGCGTTGTTGGTGATGGCGAACTCATCGTCAAAGAGAAAGGGGACGGAGAATGTGTTGCCGTAGGCCAGCAATGTTGCGAGAGCGAGCAGGATGAGGGGGCGGAGATTTTGCAGCCACGGATTGGGCGGGCGTTTGCCTGGTGGCGGTGAGGCGGGGCGCGGGGGGAGGCGTCGGCGGGAGGACATGCGTCAATTCGGGTTGGGGCGTGGCGGGGAGGTCCGGGCATCGTCGTCGAGGTGCTGCTCGATGAGGCCGACGAGGTTGGCGTTGGGGGTGGCGCCGAGGCGGCGGCAGGATTCGATGTCCTGCCAGGCCTCGCGCATGCGGCCGATGGTGTAAAGGAGGGAGGCGCGGTTGTTGTAGGCGGGGGCCAGGGAGGGGTTGAGGGCGAGTGTGCGGGCGTAGTCGGCGAGGGCCTCATCGACATCGCCGAGGAAGGCGTAGGAGTTGGCGCGGTTGAAATGGACATCGGCCGAGTCCATGCCAACTTGCATGGAGGTAGTGAAGTCGGACACGGCGTCGCGATGGCGGCCGAGGTGGGCGAAGAGGTTGCCGCGCTCGAGGTAGTTTTCGGGGCGTTCGGGAGCGTAGCGCACGGCCAGCTGCAAGTCGGCGAGGGCCTCATCGTGCCGTTCGAGGTGAGCCAGGAGGCGGCCGCGGTTGTAGTAGGCGCGGGCGTACATGGGCATGGCGTCGATGGCGGTGGTGAAGTCCTGCAGGGCTTCGTCGTTTCTGCCGATCGCGGCGAAGGTGAGGCCGCGGTTATTGTGGACATAAAAGGCGGGCATGCCGGTGCCTTGAAGGGCGGCCCCGAAGTCCTGCAGGGCGGCGGTGAAATTGCCGAGGCGGTGGTGGGTGAGGCCGCGGTTGTTGAGTGCCATGGCTCCGTTGGGGCGGATGGCGATGGCGCGATTGAAGAGAGTGAGCGCGTCATCGAGGCGGGCGAGATCCAGCAGGGCGGCGCCGGCGGTGACGGCGGCCTGTGCGTTCTGGGGGCGCTTTTCCAAGGTATCGAGCCAGAGAGCCAGCTCGCTGCGGTAGACGCGGTTGCGCTGGAAGGTGAGGACGCCGAGTCCGACGGCGAGGAGGGATAGCAGCAGGAAGACGACGGGGATGCGGCGGTGAGCAGGCGAAGGCGATCGGTCTGGGATGAGACGTTGGAGCAGGGAGAAGACGCCGAGTACGGCGAGTGCGCAGAGGGCGGTGAGGGGGAGGTAGAGTCGGCGTTCCTGGGCGATGTCGAGGATGGGCATGACGCTGGAGGTGGGTGCGAGCACGGCGAATACGAACAGGCTGAGGAAACCGACGCGCGGTGCGCGCCAGAGCAGGACGAGCGAGGCGGCGAGGAGCGCGCCCACGGCGGCCATGGATGGCCAGGCGTCGGCGAAGGAGGTGACGAGGGGGATGTCGGAGTAGTCGAATGAAAGTGGGGCCGGCCAGAAGGCGAGGCGCAGGTACATGAGGATGACGCGGGATTGGGTCATGAGATAGTGCCAGGGGTGGACGGAGCCGCCGAATCCGGTTTCTTCGGCGCGATAGCCACCCTGGGTGAGGAGCAGAAAGGCCTGGATGCCGAGGGTGGCGAAGAGGGCGGCGTGCAGCCAGCGGCGTGCGCGCCAGAGTTCGCGCCAGGAGTCCGACAGGTAGGCGCGGTCGAAGAGGAGTGCCATGAAGGGCGCGGTCACCATGAGTTCCTTGGTGCCCATGCCGAGCGCGCAGGCGAAGACGGTGACGAAGGGCCAGAAGAGTTTCAGGCGTCCGCCTTCGCGAAGGCTGCGGCGGACAAGTCGGGTTCCTGATGTCGAGCAGGCGCCTGGAGGGCCGGGCTCCATCCCGGCCGACACGGAGGTCGGCCCTCCAGTGGGCACAGGGCCAAGAGAATGGGCAGAGCGGACGAGGGCGTAGAGGGTGAGCAGGTAGAACATCGACGCGAGGGATTCCACGCGCTGGATGATGTAGGTGACGGCCTGTGTGTGGATCGGGTGCAAGCCCCAGAGCAGCGCGATGAAGAACGCGGAACGCGGAGTGCCGCGTTCCGTGTGCGGCAGGAGCCGTCGGAGGATGGCGAAGAGGAGCAGGGCGTTTAGGATGTGAATCGCGAGATTCACGACGTGGTAGCCGACGACATTCAACTGGTGGACGGCAAAGTTGAGAGCGAGCGTGAGGTTGAAGACAGGGCGGGCGTGGGTGGTGGCGCCCCAGGCGGCTGGCGACAAGACGCGGGAGAGCGGCCATAGATGACGGATGGTGGGATTCTCGACGATGGCGGGAATATCGTCGCAGAGAAATGGGACATGAAAGGAGTTGGCGTAGGCCAGCGCCGTGGCGAGAACGAGGAGGATGGCGAGTCCACTGCGGCGGAGGATGCGGCCGCGAGGGGCGGGCGTGGCGGCCGGAACGAGGCTGGGTGGTGGGGCGACGGGCTTCTGAATTGGGCGTTTGCGACGGGACATGGCGGCGATTGTAGGGCTGGACGGAAGCGTGGGGAAGGGGAAAGGCGCTACTCGCCGCGGGCCAGAGCGTCCTGGACGAGGCGCAGGAGTTCGGGGTTGGGTTCGGAGCCTAGGGCTCTGACGGCTTCAAGGTCGAGCATCGCTTCGCGCGTGCGACCGACGAGGTAGCGGACGGAGGCGCGGTTGTTGAGGGCTTCGGTCAGGTTGGGGCGGAGGGCGAGGGCGGCATCGAAGTCGTTGAGGGCGCCGATCAAGTCCTCATTGCGGGCGCGGGCATTGGCGCGATTGTAGAGGAGGGTGGCGTCGTTGGGTGCGAGCGTGAGTGCGCGGCTGAAGTCCTCGATGGCCTCTGGGTGGCGGTTGAGGGTGGAGAGCACGTTGCCGCGTTCGGTGAAGACATGCTGGTCGGCGCCAGGCAACTGAGCGGCGCGGGTCAGGTCGGCGAGGGCCGCGTCCGTTTCGCCGCGGCGTGCGAGCACCCGCCCGCGGTTATACCAGGCGGGTCCGTAATTGGGGGCGAGGCGGGTTGTGAGGGTGAAGTCCTCCATTGCTGCGTCTGTCTGGCCGAGTTCCAGGCGGGCGAGTCCGCGGTTGTTGGGGATGAAGAAATAGTCGGGCTTGAGGGTGAAGGCGTGGGTGAAGTCGGCGACGGCATCGGCGTGGAGGCCGAGGCGGGTGCGAGCTTCGCCGCGACCGAAATAGGCCATGGCGTAGTTGGGCTTCAGGGCGATGGCGCGTTCGAAGCCGGGCAGGGCCTCGGCGGGCGAGCCCGCGTGCAAGGTGGCGGTGGCGACATCGTAGTGGGCGCGCGCGCTGCCGGGGCGTTTGGCGAGCGTGTCGAGGGAGATGGTGAGGTCGGTGCGATAGTCGGCATTGCGGCGGAAGGCGAGGATGCCGAGGGCCAGGGCGAGGAGAGAAAGCGAGAAACTGGAAACTGGAAACTGGAAACGGGCGGTCGCCTTGTGTGTTCCGGGGAGACTGGTGACGCGCTCGATGGTGATGACGGTGAGCACGCAGAGGGCGGCGAGGGGGAGATAGAGGCGGTGCTCCACGGCGACATCCTCGATGGGGAGGATGCTGCTGCTGGGGGCGAGCAGGAGGAAGAACCACAAGCCGAGGAAGCCGAGGCGGGGGTGGCGGGCGAGGGCGTGGACGGTGCCGAGGGCGAGTGTGCCGACGAGGAGGAGTTGTGGCCAGACCTCGGCAGGCGAGCGGGCGATGGGCCAATCGTAGAGGTCGAAGCAGAGGTTCAATGGCCAGAATGCTTTGCCGAGGTAGTAGGTGATGACGCCGGATTGCGTCAGCAGGTACTCCCATGGGGTGGCGCGCGCACCGCCGGCGGATTCTTCGAAAGCGAGGCGGCCGAAGCGCAGCAGGAGCGCGGCCTGCACGGCGAGCGTCAGGATGAGGCCGGCGTGCAGCGTGCCGCGGCGGCGCCAGACCTCGCGCCAGGAGGAGGCCAGGAAGATGCGGTCGAGCGCGAGGGCCAGGAGGGGTGTGGCGACGACGATTTCCTTGGTTGCCATGCCCACCGCGCAGGACGAGATGGCCAGGACCGCCCAGAGGCGCTGGTGTGAATGACGACCGCTGTCCGCGGTGTGTCGGAGAAGGGCGTACAGGGTCAGCAGCACAAAGAAGGCGGCCAGCGATTCCGCGCGCTGCACGAGGTAGGTGACCGCTTCGGTCTGAATCGGGTGCAGGAGAAAAAGGAGTGAGATGAAGAACGCGGAACGCGAAACGCGGGACGCGGAATGAGGGGCGTGCGGCAGGAGTCGGCTCAGGATGGCCAGGAGCAGGAGGGCGTTGGCGATGTGGATGGCGAGGTTGACGGCATGGTAGGAGGCGGGCTGGTGGCCGAAGATGGCGCGGTTCAAGGCGAAGGAGGCGTTGAGAATGGGGCGGCCGTGGACGGTGTTGCCGAGGGCCGGAGGCGACGTGAGCCAGTAGGGCGGCCACGCGCGCTCGAGGGTGGGGTTCATCTCGATCGAGGCGATGTCGTCGCGCATGTAGGGGACGGAGAAGGTATTCGAGTAGGCGAGGAGGCCGGCGGCGATGATGCCCGCGACCGTGGCATACCGGGTGATGCGCATGGCGTCGATGGTAGCGTGCGCGCGGGTATCGGAATATCACAAACTGGTGGTATGGCGGAATGGCTGGCCTTGGGAAAGACCTCGCGGCATACTTCGGCGCTATGAGCCACGCCGCGCGCCATGCGCCTGCAGAACCTGCCCCCGCACGCGATTCCCGCCGGCTGCGCTGGGTGTTGGCGGCTGTGCTGGCGGTGGTCACGCTGATCACCTATTGGCCGGTGCGGCAGCAGTTGTTTCTGAACATCGATGACGACATCTACGTCACCGAGAACCGCCACGTGAAACAGGGGCTGACGTGGGAGGGGGTGCGCTGGGCGTTCCAGTCGACGGAGGAGGCGAACTACTGGCACCCGTTGACGTGGCTGACGCACATGGCGGATGTGGAGATCTACGGGCTCAACCCGGCCGGTCATCATTTCACGAATGCATGGCTGCACACGGTGAATGCGGTGGTGCTGTTTCTGGTGCTGGCGGGGATGACCGTGGGACGGTGGGGCCGTGGGGATACGATTTGGCGGGCGTTTTTTGTGGCGGGGTTGTTTGCGTTGCATCCGTTGCATGTGGAGTCGGTGGCGTGGTTGTCGGAGCGTAAGGATTTGTTGTGTGCGCTGTTCTGGTTTTTGACGATGGGGGCGTATGGGCGGTACGCGCGGGGAAGCGTTCCGGGTTCCGGGTTCCGGGTACCGGGTTCAAACGCAGAAGTCAGAACACTGAACGCAGAATCCAGAGCGGCGAGGGGTTGGTATGTCCTGAGCCTGCTGTTGTTCGGCGGTGCGTTGATGGCGAAGCCGATGGCGGTGACGTTGCCGTTTGTGCTGTTGCTGCTGGATGGGTGGCCGCTGCAGAGGTTTCAGGTGCCCGCCATCGCCAGGGCTACGGCAGACAGTTCAGGTTTCGGGTGTCAGGATGACCTGAAACCTGAAACCCGACACCTGAAACCACTACTCCTGGAAAAGATTCCATTTTTTGCGCTGACGATTGGGTTGAGTGCGTGGGCGTTTGTGACGCAGTCGAAGGGGGATGTGGTCAGCGACCTGAGCAACGTGCCGATGAGTTTGCGGGCGGGCAATGCGCTGGTTGCCTACGGTACATATCTGGTGAAGATGATCTGGCCGGTGAATCTGACGGTGTACTATCCGCATCCGCTGGATGTGTTGCCGGTGTGGAAGGTGGTGGTGGCGGCGGTGGCGCTGGTGGGCATCACGGTGGCGGTGGCGCGGTCATGGCGTCGGCGGCCGTATCTGTTGATGGGGTGGTGCTGGTACGTGGGGACGCTGGTGCCGGTGATTGGTTTTGTGCAGATCGGGTCCTTTGCGATGGCGGACCGGTACACGTACATTCCGCTGGTGGGGGTGTTTATCATGATCGCCTGGGGTTTGGGCGATGGGTGGCGCGGGCGGGTGGCGCGTTGAGTAGGCGGCCGACACGGAGGTCGGCCCTCCAGTCGGTCCGTCCGGATGCGAAGGGGCTGGGCGGGGGGATGCGGGGGGTGTACACTGGCGGTCGGGGGTAGGACACATGGCGATCACGATGGAGACGGTGCGGGACCCGATGGCAAGTGGGGCCTTGGGTGTGGGGGGCTTGCGCCGCTTTTTGCTGATCAATCCCTTTCACTACGACGGGCGCTCGCACAATATCGGCATTGATCCGGTGGTGACGCGCCATGCGGGCCAGCAGATCAAGACGGGGGTGACGTTTCCGATTGGGTTGGCCTACCTGGCGGCCATGTTAAAGAGGGCGGGGGTTGAATACCGTTTACTGGACCCGCTGGCGGAGCCCATTCCTCTGTCGCGCATCCTGGAGTCGGCGGCGTGGGCCGATGCGATCGTGATTCCCTATTCGCCGGTGCACGAAGCGGACATCCGGCGCCTTTTTGCCGAGCATGCCGGCAAGTTGCGGATCGTGTGTGGCAGCGTGGCGGGGCAGATTTACGAGCATCTGTTCCGGCAGGGGACGGGGGATGTGGTGCTGCTGGGGGAGCCTGAGGAAACGATCGTCGAGTTGGCGGCGCGGTATCCGGATTTGAAGGCGGTGGATGGCCTCGCGTTCCGGAATGCGGACGGGAGTGCGACGGTGACGACACCGCGTCCGCCGGTGAAGGATCTCGACAGCCTGCCGTTCCCGGTGCGGGATTTTACGAGTGCGGACCGGTACTGGGACGTGTCGTATTTTGGCAAGCCGACGGCCTGGGTGCTGCCGACGCGGGGCTGTCCGTCGCGTTGCCGGTTTTGCGCGCAGTGGGGCGTAAACCAGCGCACGATCCGGCGCCGGAGTCCGAAGAACCTGGTGGACGAGATCGAGCAGATTGTGCGCGAGCAGGGGGTGCGGCACTTCGTGTTCTTCGATGAGATCTTCAATGTGGCGCCGAGTTTTGTGCACGCGGTATGCGATGAGATCATGGCGCGCGGGCTGAAGATTTCCTGGTGGTGTGCGGCGCGGGCGGATTGCGTGAGGCCGGACGTGGTTCGCAAGATGAAGGCGGCGGGGTGCATCGAGATGCGCTTTGGGCTGGAGTCGGCGAGTAACGAAATCCTGGCGTATCTGCTCAAGGATACGACGGTGGAGAAGATGGGTGCCGGGATTGAGGCGACGCGCAAGGGTGGGATGAATTTTTCGCTGCACGTGATTTTTGGTGCGCCGATGGAGACGCGCGAGACCGTGCGGCTTACGATGCAATACGTGAAGCGGGCCCAGCCGCTGTTTGTGTCCTTCAATGTGCTGACGCCGCTGCCGGGGTCGCAGCTTTTCGACGAATTCAAGGCGAAGATCGATTTGTCGAATGGGTTGAAGAACTTTGACATTTTGCACACGGATTTCCAGCTGGGGACCTTTACGCCGGCGGAGCTGCAGCAGATCGTGCGGCGGGCTTATCTGGAGTACTACCTGAGCGCGGGGTTTCTGTGGCGCGTGACGCGGCAGGCGGTGCGGAATCCGCGCATGATGTTGTGGGTGCTGCGGACGCTGGCGGTGCAGGCGCTGTATTTGGTGCGGACGCTGGTGCCGAAGAGAGGCGCGGACGCCGCGCCGATGCTGGGAACGGTAGAGGGCTGAAGGCCGGATCGTGTGGCTTGCCCGTATGTGGCCCCGCGCGGCTTCGGAAGTCCGCAACCCCATGGGGAATCTGGAACTCAGGAAATCAGGCCTACCCGCGGTGGCGTGCAGGCGTCTTCGCGCAGGCGCGGCGACGGTCTTGTTGGCCATGCGCGGCCGGGGTGGCACCCGGCCCTCCCGATTCCGGGATTTCGCGTGTGAGGGATGGGCTGCTGTGCTAATGGGAATTCATGCAGCAGACGCTTCGCTGGACGGTGGTGATTCTGGTGCTGGTGGCGTGTGCCGTGGCCACGCGGCGGCAGTTGCGTCACTGGCGCGGCAATGAGGCGCTATTCACGCACCAGTTGCGGGTGACGGGTGGCGATGCCATTGGTCATGAGGGGCTGGGCATGCAGCGCCTTGACGAAGGCCGGATGGATGAAGCGATCGCGCACTTCCGGGAGTCGATCCGCCTGAACCCGATGTTTGCCAAGACGCACATGTTGCTGGGGGATGCTCTGGCGCGGAGCGGGCATCCGGCGGAATCGCTGGGGCCGTACGACGAAGCGCGGCGGCAGAAGCCGGATGAAGGCGATGTGTATGGCAACTCGGCGATTGCGCTGTTTCAGTTGGGGCGCCGGGCGGAGGCGCTGGCGCGGGCGGAGGAGGGGTTGCGCCGGGATGGGGACAACGCGGGGCTGCACTCGAATTACGGGGTGATGCTGTTCATGGATGGGCGCGCGGACGCGGCGATGGGGCATCTCGTGGAGGCGGTGCGGCTGAATGGGGAGAGTCCGGAGTATCGCAACAACCTGGGGCGCGCGTTGCTGATGCAGGGGCGGTTCGATGAGGCGGTGGGCCACCTGGAGCGGGCGCTGCAACTGGATCCGGGTTTTGAGGAAGCGCGTCGGAATCTGGAGCGAGCGCGTGCGGCGGTCCCGGGCGCGGCGCGCGAATGAAGGCGAGCGCGCTTTGCGTGGTCGGGCTGGCGCTGGTGTTGGCGCTGGTGACGTTTCCGTTTGTGTTGGTGGATTGGTGGCCGCTGGGGAGGGGCCGGGGTGGTGTGGCGGCCGACGCGGAGGTCGGCCCTCCAGGGGGAAATGCGCGGACGGGGCGTTGGGGTTGAGAGGTCCGGGTGGGTGTTGGTGGGCGGGGGCGGGTGGCGGCGTTGGTGGAGTATCCGCTGCGGGTGCGAGTGGCGAATGCGGTGTGGGCGTATGGGCAATACGCCGTGAAGCTGGTGTGGCCGGGGAACCTGCGACTTAATCCGGGGGACGCGCAGGCGGCGCAGAACCTGGAGCAGGCGCAGGCGGCGCGGGGCGGCTGAAGACGTAGATGGCGTCGCTGGCGCGGTCGAAGTGACGCATGGGCGTGAAGGCGTGCCAGATCAGCTCGGGGCGCCAACCATCCTGCCAATAGCAATCCAGCGTGGCTGTAAGTGTGTACGCCATCTGGTGCTGGTCTAATTGCTGCTGAATCTGGCTGAGGCGTTCGAGCGGCTGGCGTCCGAAGATCAGGAAGAAGTCCGGCAGTTGGCGTCCCTGGAAATGGATGATGGGGAGTGCCTCGTAGCCGGGCTCGGGTGGGAAGGGGAGTTGCCAGGCGTAGGTGATGTGGGGGGCGTGGAAGAGCAGCGGAGGCGCGGCCTGAAAGGGCTGAACCCAGGCGGTCTGGCCGGGGGCGGCGTGGGTGCGCAGCCAGCGTGCGGCGGTGCGGTAAGGGTCCTGCTGGGGGCGGGCGAGTTCGCCGAGGTAAGCGGCGAGGGTGCAGCGGATGCCGGGCGGGGCGCTGCGAGGGGTCCAGGTCAGGAGTCGCATGGCGCGAGCGGGGGTGGAATCGCCGAGGCGTTGGAGGGGTCCTCCATGGAGGATGTTGGTGCCAAAGGCGAGGAGGGCCAGGATGGTGGCGGGCGCGAGGCCCCAACGATGGCGGATGGCGAGCAGGGCGCGGACGGCGATGAAGATGCAGAGGGGGATGGTGGGCACGAGGTAGCGGAGATCGGAGTCGACGCGTCCCTGGACGACGGTGGGGGCGAGCAGGGCCATGATGAGGAGGTAGGTGGCGAGGGCGAGTGGGGCGCGGCGCAGCCAGGGATCGCGGTTGAGGCGGTAGAGGAGGGGTGCCGCGGCGAGCAGGAGGAGGGGGCCGAACTCGGCGGCATTGAGGTCGCGCCACATCCAGGCGAAGAGGCGCAACTTTTCCATGGGGTTGTTTTCGAAGAAGAGGGCGCGGTTGCCGGTGCGCATGGTGTTCCAGATGGAGAGGACGCCGGCGCCGATGAGGAGGGGCGGTGCGAGGAGGGTGAGCCAGTCCCGGGGGGTGAAGCGGCGCTGGTGGCGTCCCCAGAGGGCGTAATCGAGGGCGAGGACAGCGGCGAGGGCGATGGCGTTGAGATATTGGGTGGCGATGAGGGCGGCGGCGAGAGCGGCCATGGCGAGCAGGCGGCGGCGCCCGCCGGCGGGAGGCAGGTGAAGGTAGAGGTAAACGATGGCCGTGGAGAAGAGCATGGCGGGTGCGTAGTAGCGGCAATTGCGCGCGAAGAGGATGAACGACACGTTGCCGAGGATGGCCATGGCGGAGAGGAACCAGGCGAATCCGGAGGCGCCGTGGCGGGCGAGCCAGCGTGACATGAGGGCGACGACGAGAAGGCCCATGATGGCGAAAGGCAGGCGCGCGGCGAGGGCGCTATCGCCGGCGAGCCCGACGAAGGGCGCGGCGAGGTAGGCCGGGAGCGGGGGCGTGGAGCGATCGTGGAGGTTGTGAAGAAGGATGCCTCCCGCGTAGGCGACGATGTTGCTTCCCTGGATGGCGGAGGTGTCGCCGGTGTGCCAGACGGCGCGGGCGGAGAGGGCCACGATGGCTTCGTCGTCCCAGAGTGCGTAGTGGCCGAGGCGGGTGAAGATCAGGAGGGTGGCGGCGGTGAGCAGGAGGGCCGCGAAGAGGCGGGTGGGTGCTTCGCGCTTTGCCTTCTGCGCAGTGGTTGGAGCGGTGTGGCGGCTGGGCTTATTCATTCGGAAGAGCGGTCGGGGCGGAGCCCGACCCTCCAGGGGAAGACAAGAGGGCGCGGGCGACGAGGTTGCCGAGGGCCTCGTAGCCGGCGGCGTTCAGGTGGTACCAGTCGCGCGGGCCATGGATGAGGCGGTCGCGGGCGACTGCCTGGAGGGTTGGGCGCGAATCGATGATGGGGATGTCGAGCTCGGCGGCGATGCGGGCGATCTCGTCGAAGATTTTCGTGCTGAAGGTGGCCACCTGTTCGGCGGGGTACTGGGACTGGCGATAGTGATGGGATTCCATGCTGACGGTTGGGGAGGCGGGGGCGTAGCAGGTGAGAACGGACGGAATGTAGAGGATCCAGAATGAGGCCTGAGGGAAGCGTTCCATGAGGGCCTGCACCGACTGGCCGAAGACATAGGTGCTGCCGGCGATCTCTTCGTCGTGGAGTTCCAGTGCGGGGCCCTGGAGATGGCCGGGGATGGGGGTGGGGGCGCCGGCCAGCCCGATCAGGTTGGTTTGCGTGTGCCAGAGCGGGTGCGGTTCGACGGCCACGCTGGGCGCGCCGCCCATGCGCAGTCGGGTGGCGAGCGCGGTGTACAGCAGGGAGCGTTCGAGCCATGGGCGGTTCGTGGCGCTGGTGAGGTAGGGGGCGTTGCCGATCACGACGGACTGGATGAATTGCTGGAAGTAGGCGGGATCACCCAGGCGCTCGCGGTCATGGGTGGGGAAGTAGCGCGTCTGGAGATCGACGAGGTTGTTGTTGAGGTCGTTGCCTTCGTAGAAGCAGAGGATCCAGGTGTCGGGTTCGGGGGTGTGGAGCAGGGCCGTGGCGTTGAGGGTGGTGAGGTTGGCGATGGGCGCGCCGACGATGCCGCGCAGGCTGCCGGCGCCATCGGCTCCGAAGCTGAGGACATCGCGTTGGAGGCGGTCGTGAAGGATGGAGGCGAGGCCGAGCCAGGCGGGGCCGGCGGCGCGGTTGCCGTAGGCATCGCCGAGGCCGCGGGCACAGGAGTCGCCGGCAAGGGCGATGTAGAGGCGGGGATGCAGGCCGTCATAGGTGTTCTGGGCGACGACGCGGATGGGTTGGGGCAGGAGGGTGTGCAGGCGGACGGGCAACTGGCGCAAGCCGAGACGAAGGGCTCCCTCCGCGAGAAGGAAGGCGACGGCGATGGCCGCGAAGACGAGTGCGAGGCGGGCGATGACGCGTCGAGCGGATGCGTTCAGCATGCGCGCAGGGTAGCCCGCCTGTTGCACCCGCGCAAGCGCGCTGGTGCAGCCCCGATGTGCGGCTAAGGAGAGACGCCCCATGAGTACGCCCTGTGGCCGCGGCTCAGCCGGAGGCTTCGCCCTACCTGGAGTCCGCACGCGATGCTGGATGATGCGTGGGTAGGGCGAAGCCTCCGGCTGAGCCGTGTCGGCGAGGGCGATTGTGCGCATCGGCGGCGCGGGCCAGAACCGTTATCCGCAGATCACGGTACGGCAGGCGGGCGGGTTCGCGGGGGATGAGGGCACGAAAAAGCCGCGCCCGAGGGGGCGCGGCGAGCGTCCGGCCGCCGTAGCGGCCGGGTTGTAGTTGAGTGCATGGCGGGCCTGTGCCCGCCATGCGCCCGTGATCAGCCGATGGCGACGTTGCCGGTTTCTCCGGTGCGGATGCGCACGCACTCGCTGAGATCCATCACGAAGATCTTGCCGTCGCCGATGGCGCCCGAGCGCGAGCCTTCCGTGATGGCGTCGATCGTGGGTTTCACGAACTGTTCGTTCACCGCGATTTCGAGCTTCACCTTCTTGAGGAGGCTGCCGGCCTCCTTGTGACTGCGGTAGACCTCGGAGATGCCCTTCTGGCGTCCGCGGCCCATCACGGTCGAGACCGTGACGAGGTGAATTTCCTTCTTTTCCAGCAGGTCCAGCACGTAGTCGAGCCGGTCCGGTTGAATGATCGCAACGATGTATTTCATGTTGTAGTCCTCCGATGAGCCGAGCGGTTAGTCGAGCATCGTGTAGGCAGTTTCGCGGTGCTGGGTCAGATCCAGGCCGATGCGTTCCTCGCGTTCGGTGACGCGCAAGCCGACGAGCAGGTCGACGATCTTGAGCAGCACGAAGCTGGCGACGAACGAGAAGACCATGGTGATGACCGTGGCCTTGAGCTGGATGATGAACTGCGTGCCGACGCCGTTGGTGATGACGGAGTTGACGCTGGATGAGGCGAAGAGCCCGGTGGCCAACGCGCCCCAGATGCCGCCGATGCCGTGTACGCCGAAGGCATCGAGGGAGTCGTCATAGCCGAACTTCGCCTTCACATAGGTGACGAAGAGGAAGCAGATGACGGAGGCGCCGAGTCCGATCCAGATCGCGCTCATGGGCGAGACGAAGCCGCAAGCGGGCGTGATGGCGACGAGGCCGGCGACGGCTCCGGTGATCATGCCGAGCGTGGTGGCCTTCTTGTGGATGATCCAATCCAGGATGGCCCAGCTCAGGCCGGCGGCGGCGGTGGCGACGTGGGTGGTGACGAACGCGTTGGCGGCGATGCCGTCGGCGGCGAGGGCGCTGCCGGCGTTAAAGCCGAACCAGCCGAACCAGAGCATGCCGGCGCCGAGGATGGCGAAGGGCAGGCTGTGAGGCGGCGAGAGGGTGCCGACGCGCTTGCCGAGGACGAGCGCCGCGGCGAGAGCGGCCATACCGGCATTGATATGGACGACGGTGCCGCCGGCGAAATCCAGCGCGCCCATCTTGAAGAGGAATCCGCCACCCCAGACCCAGTGGGCCACGGGCGAGTAGACCAGCAGCGTCCACAGCAGGGTGAAGATGCAGAAGGCCGAGAACTTCATGCGTTCGGCGAAGGCGCCGATGATGAGTGCCGGCGTGATGATGGCGAACTTGAGCTGGAACGCCATGAAGACGAGGTGCGGGATGGTGTATCCCGGCCAGGCTTCGGGGCCCACGTTCTTGAGGAACAGGTAGTCCAAGCCGCCGATGAGGCCGCCCTTGTCACTGCCGAACGCGAGGGTATAGCCGAGGACGACCCACGCGAGGGTGACGACGCACATGGCCATGAAGCACTGCATCAGGACCGACAGCATGTTCTTACGGCGGACGAGGCCGCCGTAGAAGAACGCGAGGCCGGGGGTCATCAAGAGGACCAGCCCGGACGAAGCGAGGACCCAGGCGGTGTTGCCGGTGTCCAGGGGGGCCGGTGCGGGGGCGGCGGCGGCCACCACGGTTTCCGCAGCGTCCACCACCGCGGTCGCCTCTTGCGCCCATCCGACTGCGGCACTGAGCGACCATGCTACGAGCGCCACCATGGCGCCTCTCCCGATTCGCGTACTGAACTTCACAACGGACCTCCTTGATGTTTGGGGTTCTCGAACACGTTGGGGCAGGTTAAGCACGATCAGTGCCAAGTGCGTGTTCGGCTCGGATTCCGTAGTGGTAAGTGGCGTCAGGTAGGTGTGTTATGCATTTCCTGAATCGACGGCTGTCGCGTCCGGATGTAGGCGGTGAATGATACATATATGTAGTACGGGAGCTGGAAGCAACAGATTCGTATGGCTGGTGGGTAGGCCCTTGCGGCTCGCCTGCGATACGGTCACGGAGGCTATGAGCGGCCGCGTCCACCGCGGCGGCGCGGCTTCTTCTCTTGGATGGCGGCGAGTTGAAGGGCGGCTTTCCGCAGGGCCAGGATGGCAAATCTCAGGAATCGCGTGTCTAGAACCGCTCACACGTGTTTTCGCTTACGAACCGTTGCACCGTGCGCCAGCGGGTCTCGTTTTGCCGGTACTGGTCGCGCTGGAACAGCGGGCGGCGCGTCCCCCTGGGGTTCACGTCCACGATTTCATTGCCCTTGATCACCACCTGGTATTCCCCGCCCGACGTTCGGATCTTCTCGGTTCGTTCCGCGATCGGGCAGGACAGGCTGATGGTCTCGCCCTTCTTGCCCTTGACCACGGCGTAGCGGCCCTCCCAGGACGGAGTTGCCTCCCTGCCGTTGCATTTCAGCGCGCAGTCCTTCGGCGTGGTCCATTCCGGGATGCGCAGGGCCACCTCGCCATCGCGCTTCAGTTTCACCTCCACGAAGCCTTGATACGGGATGTGGCTATACACATCGGCCCAGGGAGAGGCGCGGTTCAAGAGCAGATGGACGGTGAGCCGCTTCTTCTCGGGCTCGAACTTGAGCATGTCCCGCCACACGCGGAAGAGTGTCATGGCCGAATTGCCCACGCAACACGCCATGATACTGCGCGGTTCCGTCTGCCACTCGTTGAGGGCCACCCAACCGCCCCACACGCCCTTCGCCCGCTCCGCCACATTCCATGTGGTGACCGCAGGATCGCTTCCGGACTTGTCTCTCTCTGAGTACGGCTGAACCCAAGTGACGTCCGTAAGCTGCGCCTCGGCGAACACGTTGCGCACCCAGCGGTCCACGTCATCCCAGCAGTCGGCGGTTCCGGAGGTGCTTTGCCGGAGCGCCAGATAGAGCATATCCGCGACGGCGCACAATTCGGTGGTGTTGCCGTAGCGGCCGGGCGGTACGTTCAGATACTCCGGGAAGAAGCCGGACAAGGAATTTCCGCGCTCCCTGCCGAAGGCGTAGCCTCGCTGCGCCGCTTCGACCAGTTCGCGGTCCCCTGATTCAATCCCGGCATTGAGCATGGCCATCCGGACTAGGGAATTCATGTGAAAATGCGTGCGTGCATGGGGCTTGAGATCTCCATCCTCATGACTGCCTTGGAATTCGCCCTTCGGCCCCATGAAACCGCTCTGGGGCAGCAAGTAGAAGCGCGACAGTTTGCGCGCCAGGTCGAGAGCAGGCTGGGATTTCGTCATGCGGTAATAGGTCGTCAACCCCGTCGCTACCCAGGCCCCACCATGGTGACACGTGGGCGGCGGGATCGGGCCCTTTTGAGTCATGGCCGCCTCCTCGGGCGAGTAAATGACCTTCAGGAAATAGGCATAATCCCCGCCATCAACCGCCAGCCGGCTTAAGGCTGAAACCGCCTTGTCCCCCATCTGCTTCCAGCGCTCGTCTCTTGTCAATTCATAATAGGTCGCGGCCGCTTCCAGAATGCGGCCGTGAATCCATGATGCCGTCATCTGTTCTTTGGCGCTTATCTTGTAGAAGTCGGCGCCCAGGCTGTCCGTTTTGCACCAAGGCCGCCCAATCAAGGGAACATAGAAGAGACCATCCGGCCCCTGCATCTGCAGCAGGTTGGCCATGCGGTGCCATTCCACGTCCAGGCTCTCGTCCGAACCGCAGGCCTGGCGCAAGAGAACCGAGGGTGCATAATACTTGTATTCGCACCAGTCATTCTGATCGTGGAGCATGCGCGGCGGCTGGCTGGAGAGGTATGCCATCCAGTAAAGTTCGGCGTTGTACTCCGAATCGGTCATGGCCGTCAGGCCGTGCACCGCCAATGCGGCCCGCTCGGCCAGGTCCAGCGTGTCCGGCACCTTGTCCTGGTAGCGCTCGCCCTTGAACTTCGGCATCTCGAACTTGGGCAACTCGGGATTGATGTACTTGATGTTCGGGTTCCGCTTCGGCGGAATCACCCCTGTCGCCGCGGTTTCCGACGTATTCGTGTCACTTGTCATCGGCTCTCCTTTCGCCGTGTTCCCGGACAGCAGAATTGCTGCCGCCATCAGCGGCCCCAGGACCTGTTTCGGCAGACTCCGCTTAGACTCCCAGGGCTCGGCTGCTTTGGGATCAGACATGGTCACCCTCTGGACAGCATGGGCATCGATGGCGTTGCTTCGCGATCGCTTCTTCTGCTCGTCGTGTGCATTGAGGATGCGTGGTTCGATGCCCTTTTCCTTCCTGAATATTCCGGGGGCCATATTCTCCTCTCTGTGCGAACGCCCAGGCTGTGGGTTTTGAGCGGAGCGAAAATGTCCACCAGCCTGTTGTTCGGCACAATCGGGCTTTGTCGCTATTGTGGTTGAGTATGTGCGTAAGCCTGGTGTCTTCACTGGAAACTCAAAACCCGGTAAAACCGGCTCTCGGATTCCAGCACCCTGTCCCAATTGGACGCGTTCGTGCCGGTGGCCAATGTCGGTGGCCCTAGATCGAACCACGTATCCGATACCATCGAGCTTGCCCATTGTGCTTGGTATCGGCGGTTTTGTTCCGACTGCCACTCAATCTCGATCGAGCGATAGATTCCGACTATGGCGACAGGGTTCGTGGCGAGGGTGGCGGAGTGGCGATCGATAGGTGGGACGGCGTTCGCGACGCTCGCCATCGTTGGCAGACTGACCGATGTGAATTTGTCGTTAACGAGTGCGCCGGAGGTGAGCGGCGCGAATCGGGTTGTGTCGAGCGTAGCGAAGCTGAAATCATCAAGGGGTATCGTGTGGATCAGCCACCACGGAATAGGATCCCTCATTCATGTCAGCCGG
>CAZWQJ010000002.1:40705-42831 GCA_964635825.1 uncultured Victivallales bacterium
GGGTATCGTGTGGATCAGCCACCACGGAATAGGATCCCTCATTCATGTCAGCCGGGGAATAGCGGTAGGTGCTCGTAAAGCCGAAATTCCCGGCTTCGAATGAACCGTTAACGAGAAGGTTCTGGCTGTGCGCCGAGCGGAGAGACAAGGCAACAACAATAAGTGATAGAATTGTTGCTCTCATGGTGTGGCCCGCCTTATGGAGAAGCGCTAATGGCATAAGTTTCCCAATCGTCATTCCTAGACGAACGTTGACTTTCAGCGGCGGCGCAGCCGTACGCTGCAAAGTCTGATTCGCAGTGCCTATCCTCGAAAACTGCAGAGAAACTCATCAGGCCCGAGAATCTTCAATGCTGAGTGGCGAAAATCCGTTTGATTCCGGGTTACCACAACTTCAGCCCCGGCGAGTCTCCCTGCTTGGTCGAGCACAGCATCCTCGAAGTCGGTGATTTTGCTCTTGAGAGCCTCCTCCAGAACGGCCCGATTAACCGATGCAATCTCGAACAGTGTCAGCAGTTTCCGAAGCGCCTGATGGGCGACGGGACGCGGCATCGATTGAATCAAAAGGTAGTCAATGGTGGTAATCGTGGTCGCGCACAGCAACCCCTCAATTTGGGAATGTTCGACCAGTCCAAACAGCTCAGAGGCGTCAGCGACAAATGGTTTCCGCGCGAGGAGAACGTCCAGGACAACGTTGGTATCGATTAAGACCCTCATGAGTGCTTCTCCCGAAGATGCTTTCGATAGTCCGATTCCGAAACGCAGTTGTCTTTTAGTACGCCCACCAATGAGGCGGTAATCGGGGGAAGTGCGGGACCCGCCTTACGCCTTGAGGTCAGGGCGTCGAAGAATTCTCCAACCATTTGAGAAACGGACTTTCCCCGCCGAGTTGCTTCCGCCTTGGCTGTCTGAACCAGATGCACATCCATCCGCAATGTGAGTTTCGTATTCATGCCGTACACGCTACTAAAGTGTGTACGTCACGTCAATTTCGTTTTCTGCGAACATCTGTCCTGTAGCCGCCAATGTCGGGAGTCACAGGCCTTCGTGGGCCAAGAGACGTCCGGCGGGCGGCTGGAGGGCCGGTGGTTTTACTTATGCGATGCCTGGCGCCGACCCTATGGGGAAAGGGTACGGTTGGAGGCGGTGGTGGGCAAGGGGAAATGGGGGTTTTGGATGGCGGTTTCCGCATGCCGAGTTTCCCTCGTCCACGAACGTCGGAAGAGGGGGAATTCGAGGACGAGGACGAGGACGACGACGAGGACGAGTGGAGGATTCAGCACAGGATCAGGGAATGCGCATAGGACGAGTGAGGGGAGCGCGGCGCGGGGTCAGCGGGGCGAGGTGGTGACGGGGGCGAGGGAATCGCCGCGGGGGTCGAGGCGGCCGAGGAGGCGGAGGAGGCCATCGAGGATGGTGATGGGGTGAGGGGGGCAGCCGGGGACGTAGAGGTCGATGGGGAGGAGGCCCTCGGCGCCGTTGTGGATTTCGGGGTTGCCGAGGTAGGGGCCACCGGAGATGGCGCAGGCGCCGACGGCGATGACGAGTTTGGGGGCGGGGACGGCGTCGTAGGTTTGGCGGAGGGCGGCTTCCATGTTTTGGGAGATGGCGCCGGTGATGAGGATGCCGTCGGCGTGGCGGGGGGAGGCGACGAACTGGATGCCGAAGCGGCCGAGGTCGAAGACGATGGTGGAGAGGACGTTGACATCGGCCTCGCAGCCGCCGCAGCCGCCGGCGCTGACCTGGCGGAGTTTGAGTGAGCGGCCGAAGAGTTGGCGGGCCTTGGCGTCGAGGGCCTGAGCGCGCTGGAGGGTTTGGGAGGCGAGGACGAGGTCATCGCGGGAGCGGGTGGCGAGGCGGTGGTCGGTGGTGAAGCGGATGGCGTTGGTGGGGCAGGCCTGGGTGCAGGCGTTGCAGAAGAGGCAGCGGCCGAGATCGATGCGGAGGCCGGGCGGGGAGTCGGTGCGGATGGCGTCGGTGGGGCAGGCGTCGGCGCAGAGTTGGCAGGCGGGTGGGCACTTGGAGGGGTCGAGGGTGGGCAGGCCGCGGAGGCGGTCGGGGACGGTGGGTGGTGCGGCGGGGTAGCGTATGGTGCGGTGCTTCTGGCGGATGCGGGTGATGAGGAT
>CAZWQJ010000002.1:42931-71229 GCA_964635825.1 uncultured Victivallales bacterium
TTCACAAATCGTGGCCGCAGTAGGAGAGGTTGAAGCTTTTGTTGCAGAGAGGGAAGTCGGAGATTTGTTGGTTGCGGAGGGCGAGGGCGAGGCCGAACCAGTTGTGGAAGGAGGGGTCGACGATTTTATAGCGGGCGAAGTGGCCGTTGGGATCGGTGATGGCGACGTGGCAGATTTCGCCGCGCCAGCCTTCGGTGAGGGTGACGACGAGGTGATCGGGGCGAGCGGGGCCGGTGGGGGCGAGGATGGGGCCATCGGGGAGTGCTTCGAGTTGTTCCTGGATGAAGCGGGTGGAGCGTTGGATTTCGAGCCAGCGGACATAGGCGCGGGCGAAGACGTCGCCGGTGGCCCAGGTGGAGATAGGGACCTGGGCGAAGCGGTAGATGCCGGAGGGGAAATGGGAGCGGACGTCGTACTCGATGCCGCAGGCGCGTGCGGCGGGGCCGACGAGGCCGATGGACTCGGCGGTGTCGGGGGGTATGACGCCGGTACCTTCGAAGCGGGCCTGCACGGAGGCGGAATTCCAGAGGAGGCCGACGGCGCTGGCGACATCGCGGTAGGTGGCGGCGAGGCGCGTGAGCAGGAGCTGGCGGCGGGCGTCATCGAGGTCGAAATGGACGCCGCCGGGGCGGAGGAGGCCGCGGCCGAGGCGGTTGCCGCAGAGGAGGGCGCTGAGGTTGAGGAAATCGCCGCGGAGGCGGCCGCAGTAGGAGGCGGTGGGGAGGAAGCCGACATCGCCGGCGAGGGCGCCGAGGTCGCCGGTGTGGTTGGCGAGGCGTTCGAGTTCGAGGGCGACGGCGCGCAGGATTTCGGCGCGGGCGGGGATGTGGGAGCCGCCGAGGGCTTCGAGGATCTGGCAGTAGGCGGAGGTGTGACCGATGGTGGTGTCGCCGGCGAGGGTTTCGGCGGCGGTGATGCTGCGTTTATCGGGGCCGCCGATGAGCATGCGTTCGACGCCGCGGTGCTGATAGCCGAGGGAGATTTCGAGATGGAGGACGTCCTCGCCGTGGCATTGGAAGCGGAAATGGCCGGGCTCGATGATGCCGGCGTGGACGGGACCGACGGCGACCTCGTGCACCTCATCGCCTTCGACGCGGTAGAAATCCATGACGCCGATGGTGGGTGGGGGTGAGGGTGGTTCGGAGGGGCGCAGGGGGGGCTGAAAGCGGACGGGTTTCAGCCAGGGGTGCCCCTCGGGGCGGAGGCTGAACTGTTCGGCGAGCTCGCGTTCGAAGAGGTGGACGGCGGGGCAGTCGGGGGTGAGAGACGGGAAGGAGGGGCCGTCGATGGTGGCGCGGCCGGCGCGCAGGACGGAGCGGGCGCTGTCACTGAGGATGGCATAGAGGTGGACGGGGCCGCGAGGATCGGGGGCGTGGCCGAAGAGCGCGGAGACGCGCATGCCGCGGCGGACGCCGGTGGCGATGGCGTTCTGGAGGTCCTGCAGGGGGAGTTGGGGCACATCGGCGATGGGGACGGGTTGTCCGTGGCGCAGGGAGAGGAGTTTGGGCGCGCTCATGGTGTGGTCATCTCCAAGAAGGCGGCGGCCTCGCGGACGAGGGTGGCGAGGGGGGCGGGGACGTAGAGGCCGAGGAGGAGGACGAGGGCCATGGCGAGGGCGATGGGGGCGCTGGTGCTGAAGCGATCGCGCTGGAGGCGGGCGTCGGGGTTGGCGGGCGGGGGTTCGCCCTGGACGACGTGCAGGACGGTGGCGCCCATGCCGATGAAGACGACGGCCAGGAGGAAGAGGAAGAGACCGCCGATGACGAAGTGGCCGCTCTGCATGGCGGCGCTGAGGATGGTGAACTCGCTGATGAAGGGGGCGAAGGGTGGGGAGCCGGTGATGGCGATGAAGCCTGCGAGGAAGAGGCCGCCGGAGAGGGGCAGGCGGCGGAGGGCGCCGCGGACGTCGTCGGTCAATTTGGAGCCATAGGCGCGGTGGATGTTGCCGGCGCTGAGGAAGAGGACGGTTTTGGTGAGGCCATTGTTGATGAGGTGGAGGAGGGCGCCGTAGGTGGCGAGTCCGCCGAGGCCGATGCCGAGGACGAGGATGCCCATGTGTTCGACGCTGGAGTAGGCGAGGAGGCGCTTGAGGTCGCGCTGGCGGACCATGAAGACGGCGCCGACGGCCATGGAGAGGAGGCCGACGCCGATGAGGATTTCGCGGGCGAAGGCGGCTTCGCCGGCGGCGACGCAGATGTGGAAGATGCGGAGGACGGCGAGGAAGGCGCAACTGGTGACGCCGCCGGCGAGGAGGGTGCCGACGATGCCGGCGGCCTCGCCATAGGCATCGGGTTTCCAGGTGTGCATGGGGGCGAGGCCCATCTTGGTGCCATAGCCGACAAACAGGAGGACGAAGGCGGCATGGAGCCATGGGGTGGAGAGGTGGGCGGCATCGCGCACGAGGTCATCGAGGAGCAAGGTGGATTCGAGGCCGGACTTGAGGGCGGAGTAGGCGAGGAAGAAAGAGCCGAAGAGGGCGAGGGCGATGCCGACGGAGCCGATGAGGAGGTACTTCCAGGTGGCTTCGAGCGAGCGGGTGTTGTGGTTGAAGTAGAGGAGGGAGGCGCTGGCGAGGGTGGTGCCTTCCATGGCGACCCACATGAGGCCGAGGTGGTGGGAGAGGGAGACGAGTTGCATGAGGCCGAGCATGAGGAAGAGGCTGGCGCAGAAGACGCGGTTGGGGCGTTCGGCGCGCAGGGCGAGGTAGCCGGGGGCGTAGAGGGCGCAGAGGAAGAAGAGGAGGGCGACGATGCCGAGGATGAGGCGGCCGAGGGCGTCGAGGCGCAGCCAGCCGGAGAGACCTGCGAGGGAGGTGCCGTGCATGGTGAGGGAGATGGCGGCGAAGGCGAGGGCGAGTTGGCCGGCGGCGCCGACCGGCAGCAGCCAGGGCCGGGTGCGATCCGATGGCCATGCCATGGCGAGAGCGGCCATGCAGAGAGGGAAGAGGATGAGGAGGTAGATCATGTCCTACTCCTTCAGTTCCGTGAGGTGTTCGGTGCCGATGGAGGAGAACTCGCGGCTGATGTGGTGAATGATGATGGCCATCACGAAGATGCCGGTGAAGAGATCGAGGAGGACGCCGATTTCGACGAGGAAGGGCATGGCGTCGAGCAGGAGCAGGCCGAAGATGAAGATGCCATTTTCGACGAGGAGATAGCCGAGGACCTGCATGATGGCTTTCTTGCGGGTCATGAGGAGGAGGAAGCCGGTCCAGACGGTGGCGAAGGAGGCGGGGACGAGCATGGCCTGGGCATGCGATTCGGCGAGGGGGAGGGTGTGGGCGAAGCCGACGGCGACGCCGGTGCCGAGGGCGCCGAGGAGCAGGGAGTTCATGAAGCTGACGAACGGGGTGACTTCATGCTGGATATCGGCCTCGCGCATGGCGTGGACAAGGAAGCCGGGGATGACGATGCCCTTGAGGACGATGACGGCGAGTGCGAGGAGCAGGCCGCGCACGGTGGGGTGGCCGTGAACCAGCAGGGAGCAGGCGCCGAGCAGGACGCCCTGCAGGGCGACGGCATTGATGACGGCGCGGATGCGGCTGACACCGAGCGCGAAGAAGTTGAGCGCGAGGGCCAGGATGAGGGCGGCATCGAGTAGGGCATTCATGGGGGGGGGGGAGGGGTGTCGGTTAACAGTTAACAGTTATCAGTTATCAGTTATCGGTTATCGGTGTCGGGTGTCGGGTGTCGGGTGTCGGGTGTCGGGTGTCAGGTGTCGGGGGTCAGGTGTCGGGGGTCGGGTGTCGGGGGTCGGGTGTCGGGGGGCGGGGGGCGGGGGGCGGAGGCGCCGCTGGCGCAAAGCTGCCAGATGGAAAAGGGCGTGAGAAACGATCCCCCATCTTTGTCGCGAGCTTTATCGGGAGCTTTGTCGGCGCATCCATGCGCCCAACAGCCGCATTCGACGAAGCTCGCGACAAAGCTCGCGACAAGGTTGCTCAGACGAGGACGATGGAACCAATTCGTTTTCATTGTGATTCCTACCGCAGCAGCAGGACCAATCCGAAACCGGACATGAGGGTGGCGGCGACGATTAGGAGGGGGATCTGGGTGAGGCGGAGGCGGGCGACGGTGGATTCGACGATGCCGACGAGGATGGCGACGGCGAGGACGCCGGCGAGGAAGAGGGCCCAGTCGAGGGCGGGGGAGCCGGTGGCGATGGGTAGGACGAGGCGCACGATGAGGGCGGCAAAGACGAAGAGTTTGATGGCGGCGCCGTAGAGGATCATGCCGAGGGCGGGGCCGCTGTGGTCGAGGACCATGACCTCGTGAATCATGGTGAGTTCGAGATGGGTGTTGGGGTCATCGAAGGGGATGCGCGAATTTTCGACGAGGAGGACGACGAACCAGCTGAGGACGACGAGCATGAGGGAGGCGCCGGCGGTGGCCCAGTGGGTGGCGAGCGGGGTGCCGAGCATGGTGGCCAGTTCGAGGGAGCCGGAGAGGCGGGCGAGGACGAGCAGGCCGAGGAAGAAGGCGGGTTCGGCGAGGCAGGCGAAGGTGAGTTCGCGGGCGGCGCCCATGCCTTCGAAGGCGGAGCCGGTGTCGAGGGCGGCGCTGGCGGTGAAGAAGCGGCCGAGGGCGAGGAGGTAGGCGAGGAGGATGAGGTCGCCGCTGAAGGAGACGGGCGCATGCGAATCGACGAAGGGGATGAACAGGGCGGCGAGCAGGGCGGTGACGAGGGCGACGACGGGCCCGGCGCGGAAGACCCAGGTGGTGGTCGGGCTGATGACGGACCCTTTGCGTGAGAGTTTGGCCAGGTCAAAATATAGCTGAAGCAGGGGTGGTCCGACGCGGCCGGCGACGCGGGCTTTGACTTTGGCGATGAGGCCGGGCAGGAGCGGCGGGAGGATGAGGAGGACGGCCAGGTGCAGGAAGATGTTCACAGTGTTGGTCATGGCGTCGTCATGCGCTCCACATCAGCAACAGCAGGAGGGCAACGAAGATGTATAGCAGATAGGCGTGGACATGGCCCTGCTGAAGAACGCGGAGGCTGGCGAGGAGGCGGGCGCTGACGCGCATGCCGGGGAGGATGAAGGCATCGAGGACGGGATCGGGGACGTGGGTGTGGAAGTGCGCGGGGGCGGGGAAGAGGTCGAGCGGCGCCGGGGCGTGGCGGCGGGGGCGGAGGGCCCAGGAGAAGGCGTGGACGAGCATCTGGGCGAAGGAGGAGGCGGTGTACTGCATGCGGGGGGAGGGTGCGGGATAGGCGCAGCCCCAGACGGGGCCGGCGACGACGCCACCGCGGCGCAGGCGGGCGCGCAGCAGGGCGACGGACGCGGCGAGTAGCAGGAGGGTGCCGAGGTTGACGGCGCTGAGGGTTCCGAGGGGGAGCCAGGTGCGGAGGCCCGGGGTGGAGGCCATGAGTTCGGGCGCCCAGATGCGGACGGCGGGGTCGAGCATGGGGGCCACGAGGGCGGGGGCGAGGCCGATCAGCAGGCAGGCGCCGGCCAGGACGGCCATGGGGAGGGTCATGGTCCACGGCGATTCGTGCGCGTGGATGGCGCTGGGGGTGCGGGCCTGACCGAGGAAGACGGTGGCATAGGCCTTGGCGAAGCAAGCGGCGGCGAGGGCGCCGACGAGCGCGAGGGCGGGCACGGCGAAGAGCGCGCCGATGAGGGTCGCGTGGTCGCTGCCGGGCAGGGTGCGCAGCAGTCCTTGATAGACGCACCACTCGCTGATGAAACCATTGAGCGGCGGGAGCCCGCAGATGGCGACGGCCCCGAAGAGGAAGGCCAGCGCGGTGAGGGGCATGGTGCGGGCGAGGCCACCGAGCCGGTCGAGTTCGCGCGTGTGGACGGCATGGAGGACGGAGCCCGCGCTGAGGAAGAGCAGCCCCTTGAAAAGCGCATGGTTCCAGACATGCAGGAGGCAGCCGGCGAGGCCGAGCATGACGAGGTCGGGGCGCTGCAGCGAGCGGCCGATGAGGGCGAGGCCGAGGCCCATGACGATGATGCCGATGTTCTCGACGCTGTGGTAGGCGAGCAGGCGTTTGAGGTCATGCTGGCCGATGGCGAAGGCGACGCCGAGGATGGCCGAGATGACACCGAGGACGAGGACGAGGGAGGCCCAGGCGAGGGGCGGGGCGGGCAGGAGCGAGGTGACGCGGGCGAGGCCATAGATGCCCATTTTGATGAGGACGCCGGACATGAGGGCGGAGACATGGGTGGGGGCCATGGCGTGGGCGCCGGGGAGCCAGATGTGGAGTGGCATGAGGCCGGCCTTGAGGCCGAAGCCGAGGAGGGCGATGAGGAAGATGGCGTGCGTGAGGGGGCCGGGCGTGGCGAGCGCGGGGATGGGGACGAAGGCGTAGGTGCCGGTGGCGGCGAACATGACGGCGAAGAGTGCGAAGATCAGGAGGGTGGAGGTGTGGGTGGCGGCGAAGTAGATCCAGCCGGCTTCGCGCACGGCGGGCTTGTGCGATTCGGTGGAGATTAGGAAAAAAGCGGAGAGGGCCATGATTTCCCATCCCAGTATAAATAGGATGGAATCATCGGCGAGGACGAGCAGTGACATGCCGGCCGTGAGCGAGCCGAAGAAGGTGCGGAGTTTGCGTCCGTTGTCGGGGTGCTCGGATTGTTTCCAGTAGGAGCTGCCGTAGAGGTGGGTGAGGAGGGAGAGCAGGAAGATGGGGGCCAGGAAGATGGCGGCGAGGGCGTCGAGACGCGCGGAGAGGAGGCCGCCGGGGATGGGCCAGGCGAGGCAGGCGGTGATGGGGCTGGATCCGTGGTTCCAGAAGTTGGCGAGGGCCACGAGCCCGAGAAGTGAGCCGAGCATGCCGAGGATGATGGAGATGCGCTGGCCGGCGGCGGGGAGCCTGGGCAGGAGGAGGCCGGGGAGTCCGGAGAGGGCGGAGAGGAGGATCCCAAGGATCATGAGATGCAGACTCATGGTCCCACCCATTTGGTGCGGATGGAGACCCAGGCGAGGGTGATGACGACCATGACGACGATGTAGGCGAGATAGATGGGGAGCTTGCCCTGCTGAAGGATGCGCAGTTGCATGCAGCGCTGGGCGGCGCGCTGGAAGAGCGGTTCATAGGCGCGGGCGCTGACGGGGTCGCGGAGGTCGACAGCGAGATGGGCGGGTGCGGGGAAGAGACCGAGGGGCGCGTGGAGCCGTGGGCGGAAGCGGAGCAGGCGAGGGAGCAGGCGACCGGCCATCATTTGGGAGAAGGCGTGGGCGGTGTACTGCATGCGGGGTGTGGGCCGGAGGTAGCCGCAGCCCCAAGTGGGTTGGGAGGTGGACCGGTGGCGGCGCTGCATGGCGAGGAGGGCGAGGGCGCCGAGGCCGAGGGCGACGAGCAGCGCGGCGTTGACATGGATGAGGGAGCGCAGGGCGGCGGTGGAGAGGGCGGCGGTGGCGAGGCCGGGGCCGAGGATTTGAGTGAGGACGGTTTGTTGCATGGCGGCCATGTGGACGGGGGCAAGTGCGGCGACGAGCGAGAGGGCGATCAGGGCATAGATGGGGATGAGCATGGCCGGGGAACTTTCGTGGGGGTGAGCGGCGGACTCACTGCGGGGCGAGCCGAGGAAGACGATGCCGATGAGGCGAACGAAGGCCAGGCTGGCGAGCGCGCCGACGACGGCGAGGGCGGCCACGGTGGCAAGTGCGGCGAAGCTGCGGAGTCCGGCGGTGGGATTGGCGGCGGCTTCCAGCAGGCCATGGTAGAGGACCCACTTGCCGACGAAGCCGTTGAGCGGAGGCAGGGCGGCAATGGCGAGGGAACCGGCGATGCCGGCGGCGGCGGTCCACGGCATCTGGTGAAGCAAGCCTCCCAGCTTTTCCATATTCCGGGTGCCGGTGGCATGGAGGACGCTACCGGCGGTAAGGAACAGGCCGGCCTTGATGAGGGCGTGGTTCCAGATGTGGAGGAGGGCGGCGGCGAAGGCGAGCGAGGCGACGGCGGGAAGCTGGCGGGCCTGGCCCCAGAGACCGAGGCCGATGGCGAGGGCAATGAGGCCGACATTTTCGATGCTGGAGTAGGCGAGTGCGCGCTTGAGGTCGTGCTGTTGGAGGGCGAGGGCGATGCCGGTGAGGGCAGTGAGCAGGCCGAGGGCCGCGATCGCGATGCCCCACCAGGCGGCGGGCGGGCCGAGGAAGGAGATCACGCGCAGGAGTCCGTAGAAGCCGATTTTGATCATGATGCCGGACATGAGGGCCGAGACATGCGAGGGGGCGGCGGGATGGGCCTCGGGGAGCCAGACATGCCACGGAACGAGGCCGGCCTTGGTGCCGAAGCCCACCAGCGCCGGAAGGAGAATGGCGGCGGCGGAAAAGGCTCCAAGGGGGTGGCCGTGAAAGGCGGCGAAGTCCGGGCTGCCGGCATGGCGAGCGAGGAGGAGGAAGGCGAGCATGAGGAAAGAAACGCCGATGTGGGCGGCGACGAGGTAGACCCAGCCGGCGCGCTGCACGTCGGGCTTCTCGTAGTCATAGGTGACGAGGCAGTAGGCGGCGAGCGACATGAGCTCCCAGGCCATGAGGAAGACGAGGACGTTGCGCGCGAGGAGCACGAGAATCATGCCGGCGGTGAAGAGGTTGAAGAAGCACCAGGCGGCACCGAGGTTTTTGCGGTGGCGGTCGGCGAGGAGGTAGGAGGCGCCGTAGGGTGCGGCCAGCGCGGAAAGGAGCAGCACGGGAAGGAGGAAGAACGCGCTGAGGGGGTCGAGGCCGAGGGCGAGCGAGCCGTGGATGGTGTCCCAGGGGATGGTCAGCGAGGTGGCTGGGGCACCGCCGAGGACGTGAAGGGTGGGGAGGATGCCGATGAGGCTGCCGAGGGCGCCGAGCGAAGCGCCGAGGGCGGTGGCCAGGGTGGGGCGGCGGGCGCAACTCAGGGCGACGATGGCCGCGAGGAGTTGGAGCGCGACGGTGAAGAGAAGCACGTGCATATCATGCGGTAGCCTCCCGACCTCCTTCCGTTGGAGTGGGGAGTGCGGCCTCGACGCGGCGCACCTCGCTGAGAATCTGTTCTGCGGGAGCGGCACCGAGAACCTGCGCCTTGAGAAGCGGATCGTGCAAGGCGTACGCGAGGCGGGCCAGCAACTGCAGGTGGGTTCGGGTCGTCGGGCAGATCATGGAGAAGAGGGCGACGACAGGCTTACCGTCCAACGCACCGAAGTCCACCGGTTGCTCGAGGCAGCACAACGTGATGGTGGGGCGGTCCACATTGAGGACGATGGGGTTGCGGACGTGGGGCAGGGCGATGCCGTCGCCGATGCCGGTGGAGGCGGACGCCTCGCGAGCCTGGAACAAGCGCAGGAGCAGTTCGCGGTCGGTGCCCTCGGGCAGCGGAAGGACGTCGACGAGTGCGCGCAGGGCGGCGTCCTTGCTGGAGCTCTTCAAGCGGTAGTGAATGCCGCCGGCGGCGAGGGCGTCGGCGAGAGAAGGGGGGGCGTCATCCTCGTCTTCCAGATTATCGAACATTTCGACCGAGACGCGCAGCTTGTTGGCCGTGGCCCACTCGAGGACTTCGGCACGGTTGAAGCGGTGTTGGCCACCCACGTACTGGGCGGGCAGACCGCGTTGCTTGATCCAACGGGCGACGGTGGCTTCGGCGACACCGAGAAACCGCCCCACATCGCGAACCGTGAGCCGCATGTTGTCCGCTCCGTTCATTTCGAAATCCGATGCAGCCGAGATCCCCGGAAGAGGGGGAGCCAAATGGCCAAATAAAGGGAGCATGCATTAGAGAGCGTCGTGGCGAATAAAGCAAGGAAGAAGCACAGCGCACGGCTCACCCGGAGGGTTCGCCCTACCGGTTGGAGACGACATACGCTGTCTGGGGCGAGCGGTTCTTTGCATCGCAGCACAGAATTGCCGATGCGCGGGTGTATCAGAAGTAGGCGTTGAGGCGCAGGTGGATCTCGAGGCGGTCTTGGCGATCGCGGCGGCCGCGCTCGAGTTCGAGGCTGAGGCTGTGGTTGGCGTCGAGGCGCCAGTCCTGACCCCAGGTGGCTTCGAGGTCCCAGAACTCCTCGCCGAGGCCGAAGTAGATGGCTCGGGCATCGAGCAGGTGCTTCCAGCGTTGGGCGGCCGGGCTCATGAGGATGGTGGCGGGCCCCATGCCGACGGCATAGTCGCTTTCCTCAAGCGCGTGGCCCCCCAGCGCGTGGGCCTCGACCCAGCCGGAGGCGAGCCCGCTGCGGCGGTCGCCGACGGCCAGTCCGGCGCCGGTCCTGGCTTGCGCGAGCAGTTGATCGGCATCGGTCTGCTGTTCGGCCTGCTCCAGCCCGGTGGCAAATTTCCATGAAGCGGGTTTGAAGAAGGCGTCGCGCGGGGACATGGCGGTCACCTGCACGACGTCGAGGCGCTCCAGTCGGGCGCGGTCCTGTTCGGGGGTATAGCGCGCCTCCGTGCTGAGGAATTGGATCTCGGAGCCCGGTTCGTAGCCGGTGTCGTTGTCGAGGAGTGCATGGTAAGCGATGCGGCCGCGGAGTGAAACGAAGGCGTCGTTGTCGCGTAGGCCGGTGCCGGCGGACAGGCGAATGGGGGCGTGGCCCTGATCGGGGCGGGGCGGGGCGGGTACGGTGGCGAGTTCCTCGGGCAGGAGGCCGAGGCGGCTGCGTGCGCGGAGCACGTCCATCAGCAGCGGGCGGTACTGCTCGCTCGGGAGAAGCGACTCCGTGTAGCGGTACTGGGTGTAGGCGGCGGCGAGTTCCAGGATCGTGGTTTGAGACGTGGCGGGGAGGTTGCTGTTGGTGACGGCCGCGGGGGGCTGCCGCCCATGGGCCACGTCCAATGCGAGCGCCCGCTCGGCGGGCGGCAGCGCCCTGGCGAGATGGCCGATGCGCGTGGTTTGGGAGGGGCGGTAGGACACATCGCGTACGAGCCCGCGTTGCTCGATGGCCTTGACGGTGTCGATGGGGATCACGAACCAGCGCTTGCTGTCGCTCAGGCGCAAGTCGGGGCGCGCGACATCGAGAAAGAAGTACAGGTTGTAGGCGCAGTTTTCGTCGAAGAAGAAGTAGCGGCTCCAGATGTTCTGAAGTTCCCAGGCGTGGCGCAGCATGAAGTCCACTTCCGCCGGGGTGAAGTCGAGTTCGTATTCCCAGACATCGCGATGGCCGATGTCGGTGTACTGCTCCACCTTGTCGTAGTAGGGCTGGACGGCGTAGTAACCGGGATAGAGGCCGGCGATGCCGGCGAAGGCGAAGAGGGGGCCGATGCTCTCGTCGGTGCGCGCGGCATAGCTGACGGCGCGTGAGAGCAGGCGGTTCTTGCCGGCGGCGTCGAAGACCAGCAGGGTGTGGCCGAACATGGATGCGGGGCCATTCATGTAGGCGGAGGGGAAGACCATCGTGACGGAAGAGACGGCGAGGTAACTCCGTATTTTCTCGAAGGGCTCGCACGCTTCCATGGGGAGGGTGGACGGGTCGAGGGCGAGTTGGTCGCGCAGCCAGGCGAAGCGCGCGGGGAAGCGGTTCAGGGCGTGCTCCTGGATGATGGTGCCGGGCGGTGCGTAGAACGCGCGCAGGGTGGCGGCCAGTTCAGCGCGGGGGTTGGTGCGGCCGTCGGGGGCATTGAAGAAGCGCGGGTCGTCGACCAGGCTGGTCATGCCGCGCCACGTCGGCTTGTAGTGGAGCAGGTTCCGCCACGTGGCGTTGGTGTGCAGCGCCTGCGCGTCCGCGCACGTTTCGGCATAAGCCGAACCGTCAGCCGCCGGCGCGGTGCTGGCGGCCAAGAGGCCCATGGCGAGGGCATGCGCAAACAGCCGCATCGTTCCTCCAAAGCAAACAGGCTGACGGCCGTCGGCCGCCAGCCTGTTCAGGACGAATCGCACCGCGATTCGTTAGCTGTTGATGATCTTCTCGAGGCGGGTCACGACCTCATCCGAGGTCACGTCGCTCGACGGGAAAATCGCGTCGAAGTTGCTCTGCAGGCTGCTGTACATGGCCGGACGCGCGGAGGCCGGCAACTCGATCAGGTCCGCGAGCGCGTCCAGGGATTCGCCCTGTCCGGCGGCCACGTCGAGAATCAGCTTGTCCATGTTGTCGGCCACGTACTGCTGCACGCGCGAGTTGGACGCGATGCCGGCGTGCGGTTCGCATTCCAGTGTCCCCGACGTGATGCCGAAGGTCTGGTTGCCGCAGATGCCGTTCAGGAACGTCGCCGCGAGCTGCGACAAGACCGTCGGCTCCTGATCGCCCAAGGCCATCGTGCCCAGGCCGCAACCGCAGTTGTCGCGGATCGTGCCGGCCGCCATCGCGCTCGCTGCCGCCATCACCACTGCCAGTGTCAGTACCTGTTTCTTCACCCCGACCTCCCTCTGTTGTCATTCTCGGGCGGTTTCGGCGGCCTGTCTGGTCGCCATGTTCCGCCCAGCATTGGAGTCAAAGCTGACAGATCGAGAAAGTAGGAGCAAGGAGAAAAGGACGTTGCGGCGCGCGGGTTCTGCGGGGACAATGGCGCATGGGCCTGTGGACGACGAAGATTCCGGTGTGGGGCATGGCGCTGGCGTTGCTGGCGACGGGAGCGGGGTGTGCGAACGGGTTGTTCTACCAGCCGACGCATCGCATCTATCAAACCCCGGCGGATCGGCAACTGCCGTACGAGCCGGTGACGATGGTGAGTGCGGACGGGACGCGGCTAAGCGGGTGGTTCATTCCGGCGGTGGGGGTTGCGACGGGGACGGTGGTGCATCTGCACGGCAATGCCCAGAACATGACCGCCCATTTCGGTTTCGTGGACTGGCTGCCGGCCCAGGGGTTCAACGTGTTTGTGTTCGACTACCGCGGCTACGGGGCCTCCGAAGGCCGGCCACGGCGCGGGGCGGTGATCGAGGATTGCCGGGCAGCGCTGCGGTATGTGTGGGGGCGTGCGGATGTGGATCCGAACCGGGTGGTGGTCTACGGGCAGAGCCTGGGCGGTGCATCGGCGGTGGCGGCGCTCGTGCGCGAACCCGGCCTCGTTCCGCGCGCGATCGTGCTCGATTCCGCGTTCGCCTCGTATCGGGGGATTGTGCGCGACAAGATCGCGATGATTCCGTTACTGCGGGGGTTGCGCTGGCCGCTGTCGTACCTGGTGGTCAGCGGCGGCTACAGTCCGGACGCGGAGATTGCGCGTTTGCCGCGGGTGCCGCTGCTGCTGGTGCACGGGGTGGCGGATCGCGTGGTGCCCGCCGCGCACAGTGTGCGCCTCTTTGAACGCGCACATGCGCCGAAAAGCCTGTGGTTGGTGCCGGGCTGCGACCACACGGAGGCCTTTATGCGCAAGGCCCCTGAATACCGGCCGCGCCTGGTCGCCTACCTGCGCGCGGCGCTGAATGGAACGGCCAGCGAGCCGGTCGGCGTTCTGCTGGATTGACCCCGCAGGGCGGGGCGTGGTATGCGGCATGCTTACGGCGATGCGGTGGCGCAGGGACGCGCCGGTATCGTTCCGTTCCACCGCGTTCTGAAGGAGCAGTTGATGATGCACGTGTTATGGCGCCGGGTGGCGTGGGTCGCAATGGTCGTAGGTGCGCTGACGGCTTCGGTTGCCCGAGCGCAGGGGCGCGCACCGATCGATAACCGCGCGCGGGATCCGTACCTCGGTGCGATCGTCGTGGAAGCCGAGAGTGGGGCGGTTCTGTTTGAGGACCGTGCCGATGAGCCGGGCTATCCGGCCAGTGTCATCAAGCTGATGGATCTGCTGCTGGTGCAGGAGAAGATGGCGGCGGGGCAGCTGGGGTTGGGGGATCCGGTAACCACCACCGCGCAAGCTTCGCGCATGGGCGGTTCGCAGGTGTTTCTGGCCGAGCACGAGGTCTTTCCGGTGGAGGACTTGCTGTATGCGCTGATGATCCAGTCCGCCAACGATGCGGCCATGGCGTTGGCCCTGTACACGGGCGGAACTGAGGAAAACTTTGTAGCGATGATGAACCGCCGCGCGGCGGAGTTGGGGATGTCGGCCTCGGAATTTCACTCGGTGCATGGTTTGCCGCCCTCCGCGGGTGACAAGCCCGATGTATCGACGGCGCGCGATCTCTCCGTCCTGGCACGGGCGCTGCTGAAGCATCCGGACATTCTGAACTACACGTCGACGCGCGAGCGTCCGTTCCGCAATGGTCAGTTCATCATGCGCACGCACAATGGATTGTTGAGCACGGTTGAAGGCTGCGATGGGCTGAAGACGGGCTACTTCAAGGCGGCGGGGTATTCCATGGCCGTGACGGCCAAGCGTGGCGGGCGGCGCCTGGTGTGCGTGGTGCTGGGCAGTCCGTCGCGCGCCATCCGCGACGCGAAGGCGAGCGAACTGCTGGCGTCGGGGTTTATGAAGTTGCCGGCGATCGCGCCGCCGCCGCCACCGCCGCCTCCGCGCGCGGTGGTGGTGGAAGCGGCGGCACCCGAAGCGCCGGCCGAGGAGCCGGCCCGGCGACCGTCGGGGTGGGGGCGTCGTCTGGGTAAGGCGGCGCTGTGGGTGGTCGGCGCCATTGCGCTGGTGCGCATCGGCATGATGCTGGGTCGTCGGCGCGATCCGGATTTGATGTGAGTGAGCCAACCGAGGTCCCCATGGCAAAATCATCCCAAGGATCGGCGGATGGGCGAGGGTCTGTGTTTGAGCGAGTGTTTGAGGGATTTCTCTGGCGTTCACGCTTCTCCGTTTTGATCCCAGTGGTGCTGGGGCTGGTGGGGACGGCGGTCCTGTTTTTCATCGCCAGCGTCGACGTCCTGCACGTGGTGGTGAATGTGGTGCGTTACTACCTGCACCATGTGGAGGTCGCCAATGTGCACGAGCAGGCGCTCGGCATGCTCATCGGTGCGGTGGATTTGTACTTGATCGGCATCGTGCTGTTGATTTTCAGCTTCGGGCTCTATGAGCTCTTCGTGTCCGAAGTGGAGGCGGCCAGTGCCATGGCCGGCACCAATCCGCTGAAGGTACATTCGCTCGAGGACCTCAAGACGAAGATCATGAAGGTCGTCGTCATCGTGCTCGTGGTGAAGTTTTTCCAGGTGGCGATTGCGATGAAGTTTGAGCGGGCGATGGACCTGTTGATGCTGGCCATTGGGATATTGGCGATCTGCATTGGGATGTATTTCCTGCACAAGGAAGAGTGAACGACCTGACGGACAACTGGCCGGCGATACGCGAGCGCCACGACGCGTTCTGGCATGGGGCGGTGATCGATCGGCCGCTGGTGCGGGCGCGGGCGATGCGGCGGGATTCCCGGGTGGCGACGATGCCGACGGATCCGGCGGAGCAGCGGCGCTGGTTCACCGATCCGGGGCAGGTGGTCGAGCGATTGCGTAGTGAGAGGGCGCGCCTGCATTGCGCGGGGGATGCGTTTCCCGTCGCGTTTCCGGTTGGCACGGGCCTGGTGGCCATCCAAGCTGCCTACCAGGGAGGTGGCTACCGATTTGTTCCCGGTACGGCGACCGCCTGGTGTGACCCGATCATCGACGACTGGTCCGCCTGTCCGTCGTTGGCTGTGGATGACGGCAATGCCTGGTGGCGCGAGACGCAGGCTTTGCTCGATGCCGGCGCGCGGGAGTTGTCCGGTGTCGCCGCCATCGGCATCCCGGACCTGCAGGGTGGCGGGCAGATTCTGGATCTGTTGCGCGGATCCGAGCGGCTGGCCATGGATCTGCTGGAGAATCCCGAGGACGTTCATCGCGCCATGCGCGCCATCGATGCGGCGTGGCTGCATTACTGGACGGAATGCAACCGGTTGATTCTGCCGTTCCAGCCGGGCTACGTCGATTGGCTCGAGGTGTGGTCGGATCGTCCGGCTGTCACGGTGGAGTGTGACCTCGCGATCATGTTGTCGCCCGCGCACTTCGATGCGTTCTTTCTCCCGAGCGTCATCCAGCAGACGTTGTGGGTGGAGCGGACGATCTACCATTTGGATGGACCCGGTGCGATCCGGCACCTGGACTCGCTGCTGGCCATCGATACGCTGGACGGCATCCAGTGGGTGCCGGGCGCGGGGGCTGCGCCCATGCGCGAGTGGATCCCGCTGCTGCGGCGCATTCAGAATGCCGGCAAGTTGCTGGTGCTGAATGTGGCGCCGGCGGACGTGGCCCCGCTGCTGGCGGCCTTGCGCCCCGAGGGGGTGCTGCTGGATGTCTGGTGCGACAGCCCCGAAGAAGCGGATGCGGTGGTGGCCGGGTGCGGGTGATGCGGTGAGGCTGGACGAGCGAAGCCCCGCTACTTCTGCAAACCGCCCAACATGCGCGCGAGGTGAGGGAGCAGCTGCTTCTTGCGGCTGACGATGCCGTCCAACTCAAAGAGTCCGGCTTCGCGCTCGGGGTAATCGATGGCGGCGATGGCGCGCTCGCTGCCGGCGGTGATCAGCAGGCTGAAGTGGTGCGTCACATCCGTCACCATCAGGCAGGCGAGGTCGAGCGCGCGGTTGGCGACCAGTTGCTGCAGGGACTGGAGCAGCGCATCCTTGAGCGCTTCAAAATGGTCGAGCCCGACCTCTTCGATTTGCGCCACGGCGAAGCGCCAATCGCCTTCGCGGTACTCCTTGCAGTCCATGGCGACGGCCTCGGCGGGCGGATAAAGTTCCAGCACAGAGCCGGCGGCGAAGACATTGCGGGTGAACGAAGGGATGTTGAGGCCGCTGGCCGTGGCGAGCCAGTCGAGCATCTCGCGGTCGGTGGCGGTGGCGGTGGGTGAGGTGAGGTTGAGCGTGTCCGTCACGATGCCGGCGGTCAGACAGATGGCGATCTCGCGTGGCGGGACCAGCCCGCGCTGGTGCAGGAATCGCGTGACGATGGTGGAGGTGGACCCGACCGGCTCGTTGATAAAGCGGATGGGTTCACGCGAGATGAGGCCGCCGCCGACGCGATGGTGATCGATGACCTCCAGGATATCGGCCTGGTCGGCGCCGGTCACGGCCTGGGCGAGCTCGTTGTGGTCCACGAGCACGAGGCGCGTACGCCGCGGGTTGACGAGGTCGGACTTGGAGAAGACGCCGGTCATGACGCCCGCTTCGTCCACGACGGGGAAGAGTTCTTGCGACAGGCCGGCGACGTCGCGCGCGATGCGTTCGACGAGGGCGCCTTCGGGGACGCGGAGGAACTCTCGGGTGACGGCGCGTTTGACGATCTTGGCGCTGCGCAGGAGCAGGGTGGTGGTGGCGGTGTCGTGCGGGCTGAGGAGCAGGCTGACGCCGCGCTCCCGGGCCTGCGCAAGCGTCTCGGCGGACGGCGCGTAGCCGCCGGTGATGACGATGGCGCGCACGCCATACTCGATCGACGGCCGTTGCACGGTGGGGCGATCTCCGGTGACCACGAGCGTGCGTGCGGCAGGGAACGCATGCAGGCGGCGGCGGAAGCCTTCGGCGCTCATGGCGGCGACGGTGACCAGCAGCTCTTCATCGCGGGTGGGGTCCACCGTGTGGGCGAAGCTGCCGTCGAGGACCTCGCGGATGCGCGTCAGGCTGGTTTCCACGCTGCGCGCGCCGACGTCCACATCGTGGTCAGGGAGGACGAGTTCCATGAGGTGGGCGAAGGAGAGGATGCCGGTGGGGCGGCCCTCGGTGTCAATGGTGGGGAACGCGCGGATGTGGTGCTGGCGCATGCGCCGGTAGACGGCAAAGAGGGTTTCGTCCTCCAGGGCGGTGAAGACATTGCGGTGGGCGATGTGGCCGATGGTGGGGCGGACGTCCATGAGGAGCGGCGGCGATTCGAGTCCGGCCGTGCTGAGCACATATTGCGTGCGTGCGTTGATTTCGCCGCAGCAGGCGGCCTCGGCCGCGGCCAAGCCGGTCTGCCGCAGGAACCAGGCATAGCCGATGGCGGAGCAGATGGCGTCGGTATCCGGATTTTTGTGGCCGATGACGTAGACGGGTTGCATGGGGCGTGCAGGCTAGCAAAGTCAAACCAGTGGGGCAACCGAAAGCAGCCGCCCCCGTGATCTGCGGCTAACGGTTCTAGCCCGCGCCGCCGATGTGCACAATCGCCCTCTTCGACACGGCTCAGCCGGAGGCTTCGCCCTACCCAGGCAGCATCAAGCATCGCATGCGGAATCGAGGTAGGGCGAAGCCTCAGGCTGAGCCGTGTCCACAGGGCCGTACTGATGGGGCGCCTCTCGTAAGCCGCAGGCGTTGCCTTGCGTCGGCGAGGGGCTCGTGGCATCATGGACGACCGTTGTCGTCGCATGTGTGATTCGGGAGACTATGGAGATGATGCTTCGTCATTGCGCACCGGCCCTGCTGGTCTTGCTTGTGTTCGCCAGCGCCGGATGCCGCCAGCCGGCGATTTTTCAGAGCGACGTGGCGACGGGGGCCAAGCCGTGGACGCATCTGGACTTTCGCAACGATCCGGACGCCTTTCAGTTTGCGATCGTCAGCGACCGCACCGGCGGCCATCGCGAAGGCATTTTCGAATCGGCGGTGGACAAGTTGAACCTGATGCAGCCGGAGTTTGTCATCAACGTGGGCGACGCGATCGAGGGGTATACGGAGGACGAGGCGGTATTGGATGCGCAGTGGGAGGAGTACACGGGATTCGTGAAGCGGCTGGAGATGCCCTTTTTCTTTGTACCGGGGAACCACGACAACATCAATCCGGTCATGCGGGCGAACTATCTGGGCCGGTTCGGGCAGGCCTATTATTCGTTCGTGTACCGCAACGTGTTGTTCATGGCGCTGGACTCGCAGGATGCGGATCCGGGGCTGAGCACGGTGCAGGTGGAGTGGGCGCTGAGGACGTTGGAGAACCATGCGGACGCGCGCTGGACGGTGGTGTTCATGCACCAGCCGTTGTGGCTTCATGAGGAAGGCAACGTGCAGACCTCGCGCAAGACGATCGGGGCGGGACGCTCCACAGGATTCGGCGACATCCAGAAGGTGCTGGTGGGGCGGCCGCACACGGTGTTTGCGGGGCATTTTCACCAGTACATTCAATATGAACGAGTCGGCCAGAATTATTACATTCTCGGCAGCACGGGTGGGGCCAGCGAACTGCGCGGCCCCGCTTTCGGCGAATTCGATCATGCGGTCTGGGTGACGATGATGCCGCAGGGCCCGCGGTTGGCGAACCTGCGGTTGGAGGGGATTCTGCCGCACAACGTCCACACGGAGCATCACGTGCACTTCCGCCACGGTATGGCGCTGACCGCGGAGGGCCCCATGGATTTGGCGGCCGGTGCGACGGTGTCGCTGGAGCTGTTTAATCCCTTCGGTCACCGACTGCACGCCGATCTGCAATGGTCGATCCCGGAGGGCGAGGCGTGGATAATCGACCCGGCGATGGCGGAGGTACAGGTGCCCAGCGGAACCACCAACGTGATGTCGTTCACCGTGCGCTACGCCGGGGAGCGGAGCCCTCCGTTGCCGCCTACGGCGACTCTGCGCACCACCGCCGGCGACGACATGCCGGCGTCGCCGGATGTCCTGACGCTGGGATTTCCGGCGGACGACATTCTGCGCGCCTGCCGGCCCACGACGACGGTGCCGCGGGCCGCCCAGCCACCGACACTGGATGGGAAACTCGACGACGAGGCCTGGGGGGACGCGGCGGTGGTTACGGACTTCCGCAAGACCGGACTTGGGTTGCCCGCCATCGCCACGGAGGCGCGGCTTGCTTATGACCACGCGGCACTGTACGTGGCGTTCCAGATGGATGAGCCAGCTCTGGGCGGCTTGCGCATGAACGTAACCAACCGCGATGGATTGGTTTGGACGGACGATTCTGTGGAGCTCATGGTCGGGTCCGGCACCGACACGAATGTGTATCTCCATGCCGTGGTGAATGCCGCAGGGACGCTGTATGACGCCATCGGGCTGGACCGCAAGGCGATCGATGGCGAGGCGCGCGTGAGCACCGGGCGCGAGCCGGATGCCTGGACCGTTGAGCTGGCAATCCCCTGGTCCGATCTGGGCGGGATGCCCGCGTCTGGTCAGGCGGTCACCCTCGAACTGGTCCGTACGCGCACGGCCGATGGGGTGGAGGTGCAATACCCGGCCCTCAACGGCGGCAATCATCGCCGCGACATGCATGGTCGGCTTCTACTCGCGCCTTGAAGGGGTTACGCGAGTCGTGGAGGGGAGGGCGCGATGGGTGACGAGATTGAGCGCAATTTGGGTGAGCAGCCGCTGACGAGTTTGATGGCGGGGCGATCGATGAAGGCGCACGCACTGGTGGCGGCATCGGGCGAGCAGTTGACGCACAAGATGGTGGCGCGTGCGTGCAAGGGCCGCCGGCTTACGCCGCACATGCAAGCCAAGATCCTGCGGGCCTTCAACGCCGCCGCCGGCACGACTCACGCGCTGAAGGACTTGTTCAACTACTGAGCGCGCGGCGCCAGTCGGTCACAATCCGGCGAGCAGGCTGGCGACGAACCGGTATCCATTGCGGAACTGCTCGATGGCGAACGATTCGTTCGGCGCGTGGATGCTGTCTTCCTCCAAGCCAAAGCCGACGAGCAGGGGTTCAGCGCCGGAGATGCGCGCGAGTTCGGCGATCACAGGAATGGAGGCTCCTTCCCAGCGCGGAATGGGATCGACGCCGTAGAGCGCATGCAAGGCCTGGCGCGCGCGCTGGGTCCAGGGCGAGTGGGGATCGAGTCGAAATCCGGCGCCGCCGACGCCCTGCTCGGTGATGCGCACGGTGAGTCCCTCGGGGGCCTGGCCAAGCAGGTGCGCGACGAGGGCGGCGAGGCAAGCGGCGGGGTCCTGCCCGGCGGCGAGCCGCGCGGTGAGTTTGGCGCGGGCCACGGCGGGGATGATCGTTTTGGAGCCGGGGCCATCGAAGCCGGATCGCAGGCCGTTGACATCGAGGCAGGGGCGGAGGCCCAGGCGTTCGGCGACGGGGAGTGCGCGTTCGCCGCCCAGCGGGGGGACGCCGGTGGCCTTGCGGTAGGCGCCGGCATCGAACGGCACGGCGGCGGCCAGGGCCTGTTCGGAGGGGCGCACCGCGAGGATGCCGTCATAGAAGCCCGGCACCGTGATGCGGCCATCGGCGTCATGCAGACCCGCGAGGAGGCGGGCAAGGGCGAGGGCTGGGTTGGGGGCGACGCCCCCGTGGGTGCCGGAATGGAGATCGCGCACGGGGCCGGTGACTTCCACGGTTAGGTGGATGAGGCCGCGAAGGCCCATCGTGATACGGGGTTCGCGCGGGCCATCCATGCCGATATCGGTGACGAGGAGCAGGTCCGCCTGCAGCAGGTCGCGCCAACCCGGCATGGCCGCGGCGATGCCGCGGCTGCCGCTCTCCTCTTCGCCCTCTATCAGGATCTTCACGGTCGCGTCGAGATGGTTGTCGCGGATGAGGTGTTCGATCGCCTTGAGCGCGTAAAAGTGCTGGCCCTTGTTGTCCTGGGCGCCGCGTGCGCGGATGCGCCCCTCGACGAGGGTGGGGGCGAACGGCGGCGTGTGCCAGGCCTCCAGCGGATCCACCGGTTGCACGTCGTAGTGCCCGTAAAACAGGACGACGGGCTTGCCGGGTTTTCCCGGGCGTTCGGCGTAGACGACGGGGTTGCCGGAGGTGGGCAGCAGGCGCGCGTCTGCGAAGCCGATGGTGCGCAGGTGGCGGACCAGCCACTCCGCGCAGGCGAGGCAGTCGCGGTGATGCTCGGGTTCGGTGCTGATGCTGGGGAACGCCAGCAGTTCCATCCACTGCGCGAGGGTGCGCTCCTGCTCACGGTCAAAGGTGTCGGCAAAGGCGTCATTGCTCATGCGCACAGTTTCTGGGTTTGCGGGCGACTGTGCAATGCGGAAAGCGCTAGCCGAAGGTCTGGCCGTTCCAACCCCAGTTGTAGGCGCGGACGCTGCAGAAATTGAGGTAGACGCAATCCGGTGGGATGGCGAGTTCCTCCTGGAGGAGTTTGCAGACGGCGGCGGAGATGCGGCTGTTGACGGCATCGTAGAGGCCGCCGATGCCGCGCACGTCGACGAAGGCCACGGGGCCGATGTGGCCGCCCATGCCGCCGGCGGCGTGATCGATCAGGACCATCACGTAGTCCTCATCCTTGTCCGTGATTCCGGCAATGATGTCGGTCAGGCGCTTGGTGAGCAGTTGGTGGCTGGCGGCATCCATAGGGACGGACGCGGTGAGGCGAATCAGTGGCATGGCGGGATCCTGGAGCGGGTGTGCATTTGGTTGTTGGCGATCAGAGGCGTTCCGCGGCGATGGCGGCCAGTGGGCTGCGCTCGCTGTTCCGCAAGGTGACGTGGCCGTGCAGGTCCTGCTCCTTCAGGCGCTCGGCGGCATAGGTCAGGCCGTTGCTGGAGGCGTCGAGGTACGGGTTGTCGATCTGGTAGGGATCGCCGGTGAGGACCATCTTGGTGCCTTCGCCAGCGCGGCTGACGATGGTCTTCACCTCGTGAGGCGTCAGGTTTTGTGCCTCGTCGATGATCACGTACTGGCGGGGGATGGAGCGCCCGCGGATGTAGGTTAGCGCTTCCATCTCCATGATATTGTCGCGCTGCAGCTTCTCCACTTTTTCCTGGGCGGTCATCTTGGTCTTGCGCTTGATGCGGGCGCCGACCTCCATGCCGTCGCGCAGGAGGTAGGTGAGGTTGTCGAAGATGGGTTGCATCCAGTGCGAGATTTTTTCGAGTTTGGCGCCGGGCAGGTAGCCGATGTCCTTGCCCATGGGGATGACGGGGCGCGAGACCAGCACGCGGTCGTAGCGCTTGAGGCGGAGCGTGCAATGCAGGGCGGCGGCGAGGGCCAGCAGCGTTTTGCCGGTGCCGGCCTGGCCGACGAGCGTGACGATCTGCACGTCGGGATCCATGAGGAGTTCCATGGCGAGGCGCTGTTCGCGGTTGCGGGCCTGAATATTCCAAACGCACTCGTAGCGGTTGCGCAGGTGGGTGATGAGGCCCGGGCGCACGACGCGTGCGAGGCCGGTGCGCTTGGACTTGCCGCGGCTGCGCAGCACCAAGAACTCGTTGGGGTAGCGCCCGAGTCCGCGCTGTTCCAGTTCCTCGTGCTTGAAGAATGCTTCCAGCGTACGCGGCGTTACGGTGACCTCGCTCCAGCCGGCGTACAGGTCGTCAAAGTTGACCTTTTGCTTTTCGAAGTCTTCCGCCTGCAGCCCGAGGGCATCGGCTTTCAGGCGCGCGTTGATGTCCTTGCTGACAAAGATGACGGTTTCGCCGGCGCGATGGAGCATGTACGCCATCCAGAGGATGCGGTTGTCGGCGGCGGTTTGCACGAGGCCGAGGTCTTCGGTCTCATCGGCCATGGGGGTCGACACGATCTTCAGCAGGCCGCCTTTGCCGATGGGGACCCCGTCGCGCAGGTTGCCGCCGGTGCGCAGATCGTCCAGCGTGCGGATCACCTGGCGTGCGTTGCGTCCGAGTTCGTTGTTGTCGCGCTTGAACTTGTCGAGTTCTTCAATCACCGCCATGGGCAGGACGACGGTGTTGTCGGTGAAGCTGTGAATGCATTCGGCGTTGTGGAGGAGGACGTTGGTATCGAGGACGAAGGTTTTCTTCATGCGTGAATCCGGCTCCCGTTCGGTTCGTATCGTCGCCAGTCTGGTTGAGTCTATCAAGCGGCGCGGAGCGTGTCGAGGGGGGCGGTGACAAGGACGAAGCTTGTGATGGTCGCGCCAAGGGATTACCATGTCGCATGGGAGGTACGCATGATTCTGGTCGTGGATGACGATGCGAGCATTGCCAATCTCTTGAAGACGGCCCTGGAGGTGGAAGGGTACCGGGTGGTGACGGCGGCGGATGGCGTGCAGGCCTACCAAGCCGTGAAGTCCCCGCAGTGCCGTTGCATGGTACTGGATGTGCTCATGCCGCGGATCAACGGGATCGAGTTGTTGATGTTGATCCAGGCGGAGAACATCCAGGTGCCGACCATCGTGATGGCGGGGTTTGGAGACTTTCAGGAAGTTGAGCTGAAGGAGTTTTCGAACGTGGTGAAGTTTCTGCACAAGCCGTTTGATCTGGATGTGTTGTTGCAGGCGGTGCGCAAACACATGCGGCAGTGACGGCGGGCTCGCGGGATGCGGCGCGGCGGGTCAGCACCCGATCTCATCGGGCGCGTGCGAAGGTGATTTTTCGGCGTGGGCGGACGGTTTGCGGAAGTGCAAGCGGTGGAGAGACTGGGCCAGCGTCCGCCCGGTGACGCGTCCGGCGCCCACGATCCAGCGGGTGGTTCCAGAGGCAACCTGGGCGATGGCGCGTCCGGTGGCCTGGCTGCCGCGGGCGACCACGCGGCCGACGGCGGCCCCGGTATCCACGACTCCCCGTCCGGTGGCGGCCACGGGCCGCATCACAAACTGGTCCAGGAACGAGGCGGACGCATCCATGGCGGCCACGACGCCGACGCGCATGGTTTCCTCGACATTGGCGAGGCGCTGGGCGGCGGGCAGTTGGGCCTCGACCGGCTTGCGCAGGCGCTGGAGGACGTCGTCGATGACGATGTGCTTCACATCGGCAAGGAAGCGGCCCAGGTTGGCGCGGATGGAGCGCTGGGCGTCGGTGGCGTTCCAGCAGCCATAGGTTCGGCACCGGCCGATGGCGGCGTGGCCGGTGACGGAGGTGAGGACCCCGGCTCCAATTCCTTCGGCCACATCGTCGGCGAAGCGGCCGAGGACGGGAACGGAGGCGGTCAAGGTTTGGAAGAGCTGGCTGCCATAGCTGAGGAAGTTGACGGTGGCGACGACGGTGAAGACGTCGCGCAGGATGAGCACCTGTTCGCGAAGCGGAGGACGGGTGTTATAGATTTCCATGACACGTGCGGTCATGCGGAGGTTGCGATACAAGACGACCAGGAGATCGGCCGTGCGCCAGGGGCTGAGGGTGACGCCGAGCATGACGTCGCGGACGCTGCGAGCGACTTCGGTTCGGGCGAGGGCATCGAGCGGTTCGAGGACGGGCGCGATGGCGTGTTCGGTGGCGTGGCGGACGGTGAGTGAGAGGTTGGCCGCGTGGGAGCCGGCGGCGAGCGCTTCCCGCAGGCGGTCGGATTGGCGCCGTGCGGTTTCGCGACGGGTGGGTTCGACGGAGGGGTTCTCGCTGAGGCGGCGCAGCAGGCGGATCTGGTAACGGGCGAAGGCGCGCAGGGGTGCACCGGTGGCGGTATCGGGATCCACGCCGGCCGGCGGGAGCAGCACCCCGGGACGGCGGCCGATGGTGACCACGTACCAGACCAGCAGGACGGCGATTCCGACCAGGACGGCGATTCCGAAGACGGCGCCCAACACGGGGTGCACATCGCGCAGCGTGGTGTAGGCGCGCAGGCACTCGATCAAGGTGAAGAAGAGCACAAGGCCGCCCGCCACCAGGGCGGCGGTATAGACGAGGCGAAGGATGCGTTGGATCATCGGGTACGTCTCCGTGGCGGGCATTGTACCCGATTGCGCCGCCGGTGAAAAGGCGCACTCACGGGGCGGGCGGCAGAACGAAGGGTGGCTTCACGGGGATGCAGGCATCCGCGCCGAGCCCAAGCAGTTCGGGGGCCTCCGAGCGGACGCGGTAGCCATCGGTTCCATCCAATAGGATCTGGGGGTCGATCAGCCGGCCATCCGTTTCGGGCACGAGCAAGCGAATGGGGCGGGGTGGGCCGACGCGGTGCCAGGCATTGCTCTGGATGCGAAAGGAGTCGGGGTGGGTGCCTTCGCTGACGTTGATGATGCGGAAGATGCGCTCATCGAGCACGATCACGTTCTGGGCGAAGACGCCATTGCCGCAGGGCTCGGCATTGGTGCGGCTGGTTTCCTGGTGGATACCGACAACCACCATTTGCGGCAGGATGAACGTATTCTGCACGACCTGGCCGCCATCGGCGTTGACCCAGGCGACGGGGGTCGGGCTCCCGATGAAGCGGTTCCCGGTGACGAGGATGGCGCTGGCTTCGCGGGTGGCGTCATGGGGCCGGAACTCCTCGGGCGTGGAGGTGCCGCCGATGGACATGGAGCGCAGGCCGGCCCAGCGGAAGAGCGAGGACTGGACGACGATGTTGCTGGTGCCGCCGCGCACGCGCACACCGGCCAGTTGGTGCCGGTTATCGCGGCCTGTGAACGTGCAGGCCTCCACGAGGCCCTCGCGGGAACCGACGATATCGATGGCGGCGCCGCCCCAGGATTCGAACTGGCAATCGCGAATGATGAAAGGGCCCACGTCGATGAGTTCGATGGCGTTGTTGGTGCCATGCGGGTTGCTTTCGCGGACGGAGATGTGCTCGAGGAGGATGTGGGAAGAGGGGGTGGTGTGGGCGTTGTCGTCGTCGATGCGGATGGCGGCGCGGGTGAATTCGCTGAAGCGCAGGTTCTGCACTCGGATGTAGTGGCATCCGGACAGCCGCAATCCCACCTGCCCTTTGCGGATGTTCGGCGGTTGGTTGCGGAGGCGCCCCCGAATGGTGATGGGGGCGGTGGGCGTGCCGCGGAGTCCATGCAGGTAGAGTTCTCCGGCGTAGTCGCCGGGATCGATGTCGAGAACATCACCGGGCTGCAGCTTGTCGGCCCGTTCGTGGATTTGAGGTGTGGAGGCGGCGCGAAACTGTGCCGCCGACGAGGCGGATAGCCCACTGGTGGCGGCGATGGCGGCGGCGAAGGCAAGGGCCCGCGACCAGCGGCGCGGGGTGCATGCAACCGGCCCATGGATGTGGCGATTCATGGCCTAACCCAGTTCAGGCCCGCCGATGGCGAACATGGCGGATGGTTGGCCGGGACAGGCCGCGCCACGCGCCATGCGGGTGAAGGCGCGTTGCTCGACGAAGCCGAGGGCGCGCAGGTCGGCGATCAAGCCGGTCTGGGCGGCGGGTACGTCGAGCGTGGCGGGACGACCCGCGAGGGGGATGAGGGCGGCCTGCAAGAGGGCGCGGGCGTCGGCAAGCGTATCGGCCATGAGCGGGCCGACTTGCGCGAAGTCCGAGCCGCGGCGGCCGAGGACGTAGCCGGCGATGCGACCGCCGCGTTCGATGAGGTGGGCTCCGGCGGGACCGGCCGAGCGCAGGGCCTGCAGGATGGCGCCACGGTCGGCGCCGAACCTCGGTTGATCGAAAACCGAGACCGCGGCCAGATCCGAATCGGTCATGGCGCGCGTGAGAGCGTCCGGGGACGCCGGCGGCGGTGGCACCATGGCGCAGGTCAGGCGCAGGATGCGGCACTCATCCGTGAAGCCGAGCTTGAGGTAGACGGGGCGGCCGGCGTCGGTGGCATCGAGCTTGAGGCAGGGGGTGGCGAGGAGGTGGGCGATGGCCTGCTCCATGAGGCGGGTGCCGACGCCCATGCCGCGGAAGGCGGGATCCACCAGCAACATGCCAATCCAGGCGACGTTTCCGTAGGGGGTGGTGGTGATCGTGCCGATCACGGAGCCTTGATGCACCATGGCAAAGGACCCGCCCGGGGCCGCGTCCAGCAACGTGGTCCAGTCAGCATCGGTCTGATTCCAATGGGCGATGGACTTGAGTCGCATGCAGGCGGCCAAATCCGTGGGGAGCAGGGGCCGGATGGCGAGGCCGGCAGGGCCGGCATAGTGCCATGAGGCACGCAAGCGCGCGATGCGGTTGCGGAGGTGAGCCAGCATGTGAATGCGGACGGAATCGACGAAGGCCTTGCCCTTGGCCGGGGTGGCCAGGGAGGGCCAGCCGATGGCGCCGGACGGATTGATGTTGCCCACGCCGAAGGTGGTCAGGTCGGACTGTACCAACTCGCGTTGACGCGGCGAGTAGGCGGCGTCGGCGCGTTCCTTGCGCACGAGTTCAGGGTGGATATGAAGGAGAATCGAGGTTTCGCTTTCGTTGGCATGGAAGTTCATGCCGCCATCGCCGGGAGAGTCCTGGATGGAGGGGTCGCGATGCTCCCAGAAGTTGACGAGCAGGATCTTGAGTGCGCCGTCGCGGCGGTTGATGTCGCGGCAGACGGGGACGAGGCAGTGATTGCCGCCGTGGGCATTGGCGAGGATGAGGATGCGAAAATGCTGGCGAATGGCCTCATCCGCGATATCGCGGACGACGTGCATGAGGGTTTCGGGGCGTAAGGAGAAGGAGCCGCGGTGGCCGGTGTGTTCCATGCTGGTGGCGATATGGATGGCGGGGAGCAGGGCGGCATCGAGATCCTCGGCGATCATGCGGCCGAAGTAATCGGCCTGAATGCTGTCGGTGTCGAGCGGGAGGTGGACGGAGTGCTGCTCGAAGGCGCCGATGGGGAGGACAAGGATGTCCGTCGGGTGGCTTTGCCAGTCCAGCGTGGTATCGTGGCCGTCGATCATGCGTGCGTCTCCCCGGTTGTCTCCCCTTTTGAGTGGAGGGCATCGTAGCGCGACGGGGGGCGGGTGTAAATCGCGGTGGTGGGGAGTTGGCGTTCACCTTGACGGCGCGGAGTTGGGCGCGCAGGATGTTGCGCAGACGCAGGAGCGAAGGGAGCCGGCATGAGAGAGTGTGGAGCGTTACGGGCAATGGCCGTTCTGGT
>CAZWQJ010000003.1:0-26944 GCA_964635825.1 uncultured Victivallales bacterium
AGCGGTTGCAGTCCGCCAAGGAGCAACTTCCCGACTGGGCCGAGCCGGAGATGGGGCCGATCAGCACGGGACTGGGAGAGATCTACCAGTACACGCTGGAGAGCGAGGCGCACACGCCGATGGAGTTGCGCACGATTCAGGACTGGTACATCGCCCCGCAACTGCGCGCCATCCCCGGCGTCAACGAAGTCAACAGTTTCGGCGGCTTCGTCAAGCAATACCATGTCCTCGTCGATCAGAATCGCCTCCTCACGTACGGCATCACCCTGGCGGATGTCCTGGAAGCGATTGCGCGTAACAACGCCAATGCGGGCGGCAACTTCCTCGTGCGCGGATGGGAGCAGGCCTATGTGCGCAGCCTGGGCCTGATTCAGGGCATCGCGGATATCGAAAATATTGTTCTGCACGCGGAGGACGGCGCGCCCGTGTTCCTGCGCGATGTGGCCACCGTGAAACTCGGCCCCGAAACCCGCCAGGGCGCGGTCACGCGCGACGGCAAGGGTGAAGCCGTGGCCGGCATGACCATCATGCTCAAGGATGAAAACTCCAAGCTGGTGGTTGAGGCCGTGAAAAGGGCCATCCCCAAAGTCCAGGCGGGATTGCCAAAGGGCGTGACGATCAACACCTTCTACGACCGAACGGCCCTGATCCAGGCGTGCATTCACACGGTGGGCAAGGCCTTGATGGAAGAGGGCATCTTCGTTATCGCGGTCCTGTTCCTTCTCTTGGGGAACGTCCGGGCCACAGCGATCGTGGCCCTGTCCCTGCCACTAACGGCATTCATTACGTTCATCCTAATGGGGTGGCAGGGTATCACGGCCAACTTGATGAGCCTGGGCGGTTTGGCGGTCGCATTGGGAACCGTTGTGGACGCCTCCATCGTCGTTTGCGAAAACATTTCGCGACATCTTTCCGAAAAGACGGGCCGCGGACTGTCGCGATTGGAGATCGTCTACGAAGCCGTCCGGGAGGTGGTGCAGCCGGTTGTCTTCGCGATTCTGATCATCGTCATTTCGAAACTGCCGCTTTTCTCGCTTCAGCAGATGGAAGGCAAGATGTTCCGTCCGCTCGCCTTCACGATGCTCTTCGCCATGGCGGGGTCGTTGTTGGTGGCGCTGACGATTGTGCCGGTGTTGTCTTCCATCTTCCTGCGCGGTCGTAAGGAAGAGCGAGACAACTTGGCCATGCGCATTGTAAAGCGGGGATACCTGCCGGCGCTGCACTTCGCCCTGCGGCGCCCGAAGACCGTTGTGACCGTTGCGGTGAGCGTTCTGGCCGTCACGCTGGTGCTGGTGCCCCGCGTCGGCACGGAGTTCCTGCCGCAGTTGGACGAGGGCGCCATCGCCATCAACGTCGTGCGACTTCCCTCCGCATCGCTGGACGGCTCGGTCGCGGTGGGCACGGAAATCGAGCGCCGCCTCCTCGCGCGCTTCCCGGAAGTGCATACGGTCGTCACCAAAACCGGACGGGCTGAGATTTCCGAGGACCCCATGGGCCCGGAGCAAAACGACGTGTTCGCCATGCTGCATCCGAAGGATGAGTGGAAGAGCAAGCTCTCGAAGCCGGAACTCGTGGCCGCGATGCAGGAAGAACTGGCCGCCATTCCGGGCATCCGCATGTCGTTCTCGCAGCCGATTGCCTTGCGCGTCAACGAATTGATCTCGGGAATCAAGAGCGACCTGGCGATCAAGTTCTTTGGGCCAGACCTGGAAGTCCTGCGCGAGAACGCCAACCGGGCGGCGGCTCTGATGCAGGGGATCCAGGGTGCCGAAGATATCAAGGTCGAGCAGGTCTCGGGATTCCCGCAGGTGGAAATCGTGGTCGACCGCAAGGCCATCGCCCGCCACAAGATCAACATCGCGGACATTAACGAGATCATCGAGACCGCCGTGGGCGGCACGATTGCCACGACCGTCGTCGAGGAGCAGAAGCGCTTTGCGGTGCTGGTGCGCTTTCCCGTGGAATTGCGGCGCGATATCCCGGAGTTGGCGCGGCTGCTGGTGCCCTCCCCGGATGGCGCCAGGATCCCGCTGGGCGAGTTGGCCACGATCCGGGAGGTCGAGGCGCCCGCGCAGGTCAGCCGCGAAAACGGCATGCGCCGGGTGGTGGTCGAATGCAACATCCGGGGGCGCGATATGGGTAGCTTCGTGGCGGAGGTGCGCGAGGCCATTCAACCGGTGGTCAGCGCCCTCCCCGAGGGGTACTTCGCGGATTACGGCGGCCAGTTCGAGAATCAGCAGCGTGCCATGCGCCGACTCATGCTGGTCGTGCCCGTGTCGATCGGTCTGATCTTTCTGATGCTGTTCATGGCGTTTCGATCCGTTCGCAACGCCTTGCTCGTCCTGAGCAATCTGCCGTTTGCCTTCGTCGGGGGCATCTTGCTGATTCTCATCCTGGGCATCAACATGAGCGTCTCGGCTTCCGTCGGATTCATCGCCCTGTTCGGTGTCGCCGTTCAGAATGGAGTTCTGCTCGTAACCTTCTTCACCCAACTGAGGACACAAGGCCTTTCACCGCGCGAGGCGGTCATCCGCGGTTGCGAGCTGCGGCTGCGGCCGCTGTTGATGACATCGCTAGCCGCCTTTCTCGGCTTGTGGCCGATGCTCTATGCCACCGGCAGCGGCTCCGAAATCCAGCGCCCCATTGCGGCGGTGGTGATGGGCGGACTGGTGACCGCGCTGCTCCTGACCTTGATCGTGCTGCCGGCGCTTTACTACCTGTTGGAGACGAGAAAGGACAAACTGGCAAACGTGGCCGATGCGGAGGGCGCACACTCATGAAGGCAGTTGCCACCTATATCCAACCGTACGGGGACGGCAAGATCTTCGTAACGGACGTCATCCCGTCCGTTGACATCCGGACCGGCACCGCAGGCGAGGCCATCCTGTAGGCAGGAAATCGTGACTGGCGCTGGGGGGGCGACCATCCACGCTGGCCAACACTCTCGGTTCAGGGCGGCAGCAGGTTCAGCGCGTGCAAGAGTCCGGCGGGCGTCGGCGCCCAGTGAATGGCGTCGACCGTGAACAGGCCGGGGCCGCCATCGAGTCGTGCCAGCAGGTAGAGATCCCCGATGCGTTCGGTCTCCAGTTCACGGGTGAACGTGACGCGGCCGTTCGCATCGGGGGCCACCGCCTCCTCCACCAGCGTTCGGCTGCCGTTGCGGACGACCAGGTGCAGGGTGGCCGCCCCGTCCAGACGTCCTTCAATCTGCAGCGTCTGCGTTCCGGGCGTTGGCGCGGATGGGCGCGTCAGCGTGGTCCAGGCGATCGGGCGCCCCTGCCAGTCGTTCGGCGCCAGCCGGCTTTGCGAAACCCAGTTGCGGTTGGTATCCGCCCCCGGGCCATCCGTGGTGACGCAGCTGAACGCCCATTTCGGGCGCGCACCAAAGTAGTGGTCGATGTGCGCGAAGAGCGGCGCCGCTTCCGCCGGTGCCCGTCCGGCCACCCGCATGCCCGGGCGCTGAAGCTGCGCAATCCTCCCGGCGGCCTCGGCCGGATCGTGCGTGAGCTGGATCGGCGGCTGCGCAACGTGACTCGCAATGGCACCCACACCCAGCGATGCCAGCAGCAGGCGCGGCAACCAGCGCGGCCAGGCGGCGTTCGCCACCAGCAGCAGCGTGACGATGTGCAGCAGCAGGGAGAAGGGTTGCTGCGTCAGGCCGCCGGGTTCACGCAGCGGGTCCAGCAGTCCACCCAGTGCCGGCACATGCCATCCCAAGGACCGCAGGGGATGCACATAACTAGCCCCCGTTCGATTCACATTGACGACCCAGAGCAGGAACAGCGCCATGGAGTAGCCGGACAACAGCAGGAACAAGCCCCGGGCCGGTCGGCTCGCCGCGGCATACACGACCGCGGCGGATGCCGCCAGCAGCGGCGTCACAACCACCAGGAATCGCCCGGGCAGGCAGGTGCCGCCCGAAAACCATTCCGTGGCACAGGCCGTACTCAGCACGGCCAGGGCCGCCATCAGCAGGACCAAGTGCGCGAAACGCTGCGTGCGGAACCGCACGAAGGCCACGACCGCCGCCCACCACATCCACACGAAGGCGGGCATGGACACAAGAATTCCGCGATTCCCCGCCACGCTTTCCCACATGCCGGGCGGTGACGAGAACAGCAACCCTTCATACGCGGCATACGAGGTCGAGCCTTCAAACCACAGGCGCTGGCCGCCAAAGAACAGCCCCAGTCCGAGCATGCCCAGCAGCGCAAAGACGACCAGCCGTCGAAGTGCGTAGGGCCACGAGGGCGGACGCCACAAGCCAGACAGGCCGTAAAAGCCAAATCCAACCAGGACCACGGGGACAAAGCGCACATGCGCCCATGGCAGGAAGGAGCCGGTCAGCAGGACCAGGGCCATGCTCGACCAGGATAGCCGCGGTGGCGTCAACAGGCCCACGAACATCCACACGGCCAGCGTCGCGCCCAGGACTTCCGGCCAGACCCGGCACGAGTAGATCCCCCAGAACATGCCCAGCGACGTCACGGCGCTGACCGTCATGGCCGCGGCAGCGGGGGCGCCGATCAGCATGGCCAGCCGCACCATGCCGGCGGCACCGGCACCGGAGAGGAGCCCCAGCACCAGATGGCGCCAGAGGAGACCGGCATCCACCACCGGGAAGAGCAGGAGCGACAACCCCACCGGGTGTTCCGAATACCAGTGGTCACCACGCGACAGCGGGCTGATGTGGTAGCGCTCGCGCCAGCGCTCACTCTGGTGATCGACGTTGTTGCGGATGTCCAGGTCGCCGTCCTCGCGCAGGCTGCGGGCGATCGTCAGGTAATGATTTTCGTCGCCCGCACGAGAGCCGGCGACGTGGGTGAAGTGCGCGCCCAGTAACGTGTAGAACAGCGAGAAGGCGATGAAGAACCCGAGCACCGGTCGGCGCAGCGGCGGCGGGGCCACCACGAGGCGGGCATGGGTTCGTGCCGCGACGGACGCCAGAACAGCCGCCAGCCCCCAGAACGCGGCCGAGGAGGCTACGCTCTGGGGAAGCAGCGGACGCGCATGCAGAATCAGGGGAAGGAACGCCACCCACGACAACGGCGCCAGGATGCGCACCAGGCTGGGCACCCCGGTGGCGCGCCGGGCTTCGACGCGCAGCCACACCCGCGAGGCAACCCCCAGGGCAAGAAAGGCCAGCGCCGCGCCCGCCACCCGCCACGGCTCCGACCAGACCCACAGCGTGCGACCGTCAACAAGAGGCAGCCAGGCCGCCTGCAGATCCAAAGCACACAGGCCATACACGCCGGCGACGGCATCCACCACCAGCAGGCCGGCCAGAACCACGCCTCGCCACCGCTCCCGGAAAAACGAATTCATCAGCGGGCAAATTGACAAAAGCGCCCCCGGAACGCGAGGCTACTTTTGCGGGGCGATCGCGCCACCGGTGATGTGCGCATGCCGCGAAGGCGACAGCATGCGGACCATCGCGTAGCGATCGTAGCGGTGGAAGCCCTGACGTTGCCAGAAGGCCACGGCCTTGCGGTTCGCGCGCTCGGCCTGAATGTGAACGGATTCAGCCCGCACGCGGCGCGCATAGCGCAAAGCCGCCGTCACCACGCGCGACCCCCACCCCGCCCCGCGGAACGCCGCACGCACGTAGCACTCGTCGATCAGCACGTTGCGGCCGTTCTCCACGCCAAAACCGCGGATCACGAAGGCGTAGCCGACGGGCATCCCATCCTGCCTCATGAGCCAGGCGACGCCCAGCGCGGGATCGCCCAGGAAATCCTTCAGGCGGCGGCGCGCGATGGCACGATCAAACGCGAGGTGGTCGTAGGCGTAGTACTCGCCCATCATGTCGAGCACCACCGCCAGATCCGATTCCCGCACCACTGACAATTGGGGCTTCACAGGTCACCTCTTCCGGAGAAGAAGAAGCGGAAGCAAACCGCGGATTGACGCTGATGTACGCAGATGAGGCGGCGGCCATCTGGACTGCTTCCCCCCTGCATCGGCGTCCATCTGCGTCCATCTGCGGTTCTTCGTTCCGGAATTTGCATGGTGGGTCAGACCGGTTCCGGCGCCAGCGCGGCGAGGCTGGTGCGGTTGTGCAGGTGGCAGACGGCAATCGCCAGGGCATCGCCGATGTCTTCCTGCGGCGCCTCCGTGAGGGCCAGCATCTTGATGAGCATCTTGTTGACCTGCTCCTTCTCGGCGGCGCCGTAGCCCACGACCGCCTGCTTGGCACGTCGCGGGGCGTACTCGAAGACAGGAACACCCTTGTCCGCACAGGCGGCGATCACCACGCCGCGCACCTGGCCGAGGATGTCCGCCGTCTTCGCGTTGCGATGGAAGAATCCGCTTTCGAGCGCCGCCGCCGTCGGCGCGGTGCGGGCGATGATCGCACGCACGTTCTCGCCGATGCGCCGCAGGCATTCGGATCGCCGCTCCGAGGCTTTGGTCACCACGGTGCCGGAATCGATCATCACCAGCCGCGACCCCTGCGCCTCGACCACGCCCAGCCCCGTGCAGCGCAGCGAAGCGTCAATGCCGAGAACGCGGAAAGCGGCGGTCATGGTGACATCTTCAGCAACTCCCCACATTCAACGCTCAACATCCAACTTCCAAGTTCAGCGCGAATCCGGCCCTGAACGTTGAGTGCTGGATGTTGGGTGTTGGGCGTTCGGCCGGGAATGGTCATGCCGACTTCGCGTCCATGGCCTTCAGGACCTCGTCGTCCATATCCATGTTCGTGTAGACGTTTTGCACGTCGTCGTTTTCCTCGAGGTCGGCGACGAATTTCAACACCGCCGTCGCGACCGCGGGATCGGATACGGGAACCGGCGTGGCCGGCAACAGGGTCACTTCCGCATTCAGCGTCTTGATCCCCGCCTTTTCGAGCGCGTCTGTGACGTCGCCAAAGGCCGAGGGCGGCGTCAGAATTTCAAACTGGTCGTCGGCGCGCGTCATGTCATCCGCCCCGGCGTCGAGCACGATGCCCATCAACTTGTCTTCATCGATCGTGGTGGCGTCCACCAGGATCTGGCCCTTGCGTTCGAACCCGCGCATGACCGAACCCGTCGAGGCCAGGCTGGAGCCATGGCGCGTGAAGATGTGGCGCAGCTCCGAGGTCACCCGGTTGCGGTTGTCCGTCAGCACGATCACGACCATCGCCACGCCGCCGGCCGTGTAGCCTTCGTAGGACACCTCTTCGTAGGTGATGCCTTCGATCTCGCCGGCGCCCTTCTTGATGGCGCGATCCATATTGTCCGCGGGCATGTTGTAGCCCTTGGCCTTCTGGATCAAATTCCGCAGGGCCGCATTGGTGGTCGGATCGCTGCCGCCGGCGCGCGCCACCACCATCAGCTCCTTACTCAGCTTGCTGAAAATCTTGCCGCGTTTGGCGTCGGCTGCGCCCTTCTTGTGCTGGATCGTTTTCCACTTACTATGCCCGCTCATGTGTGACTCTCCTTCGCTGCTGCGCCCGTGAGTCTGTCAGGGGCGCGACGCCGCGGCAAGTGTATAACAGCAACGGGCCGGCGGGTGCACCGCCGGCCCTGAACGACCGGCCGGACCCGCCTCCCGTGAGGCCGATCCCGCCGCCGGACATCCACCCTATTCCTCGTGCTCCTGCTTGTTCTTGGCCGCCTCGGCCACCACCTTCTGGGTGATGTTGCCCGGCACCTGCTCGTAGCGGCTGAACTCCATCTCAAAACTCCCCTGGCCCGCCGTGATGCTGCGTAGCTCGGCCGAGTAGCGGAACAACTCCGCCAGCGGCACATCCGCCGCGATCACCTGGTACCCGTCATTGGCTTCCAGCCCCAGGATCCGGCCACGACGATGGTTCAGGTCGCCGTTGATGTCGCCCATGTACTGCTCAGGAATCGAAACCTTCACCGCCATGATGGGCTCCAGCAGAACGGGGTGCGCCTTCATCATGCCGTCGCGGAACGCCCGCGATGACGCAATCTTGAAGGCAATTTCGGAGGAATCCACATCGTGGTACGTACCGTCGTACACGGTGACCTTGACGTCGGCGACGGGGAACCCGGCCAGCGCGCCGGCCGTCATGCCTTCCGCCACGCCCTTCTGGACGGCCGGAATGAAGTTGTGCGGGATGACACCGCCCACCACCGCGTCATCGAACCACTCGGGATCGTCGCTCCGCTTGTGCTGCACCTTGAGATAAACTTCGCCGTACTGCCCGCGGCCGCCCGACTGCTTCTTGTGCTTGTAGTGCCCCTCGCCCATTCCCGTCACGGTCTCGCGATACGGCACCTTCGGCGTGCTCAGCACCACCTCCACGTGGCTGCGGCTCTTCATCAGCCCCACCGCCACATCCAGATGCACGTCACCCAGCCCCAGCAAAATCATTTCGTGCGTCTCGGTGTTGCGCTCCACCTGCAGCGTCGGATCCTCTTCGCACACGCGATGCAGCGCCGTCCCGATCTTGTCGTCGTCCGCCTGCGTCTTGCCCTTCACCGCCTGCATCGTCACCGGCTTCGGGAACGTAAAGCCTTCGCAAATCACGGGCGTCGCCGCCGCACACAGCGTGTCCCCGAACGTCGTGATCTTGAGCTTCGGTATGGCCACAATGTCGCCCGCCAGCGCCTTCGCGCAGGGATCCTGCTTCTTCCCGTTCAGGCGCAGCATCGACCCCACGCGCTCCTTCTGCTTCTTGTTCGCGTTGAAGACTTCCGAGTCCGCGCTGAGGGTGCCGCCCAGCACGCGCACAAAGGTCAGATGGCCAACAAAGGGGTCGTTGACCGTGCGCCAGACAAACCCGGTGAACGGATCGTTGGGCCCCGCCAGGATCGGCTTGCCGTCCACCGCCTGGTGGGCGTGGCGGTCGGGACTCGGAAACAGGCGCGCAATCCCATCCAGCAACTCGACCAACCCGAGCGCTTTCGGAGCCACACAGGCAAAGACCGGCACACAGCCGCCGCTGGCGACCGCGTCGACCAGGCCCAGGCTCAACTCGTCCGCCGTCAACGTGCCGCCACCCAGGAATTTTTCGATGAGGGCGTCGTTGGTCTCCGCGGCGCGTTCGGTCAGCGTGCTGCGGGCCTGCTCCACCTCGGCCGCCATCGCCGGCGGGACGCTCTTGGGCACCAGCACATCCACCACGCCGGACTTGTCCGGCAGCGGGAGAACGGCCGGCACGCACTGCGCGCCAAAGGCGCTCTGGATGGAGGCCAGCACGCGCGCAAAGTCGGCGTTGTCGCGGTCCAGCCCCGTCACAAGGAATCCGCGCGCCTGAAGCCCCTGCTGCTGGCAGCACCGCCAGGCGCGGTGGGTGCCCACCTGGACGCCGCCGACGGCGTCCACCACGATCAAGGCCCCGTCCGCCGCCTTGGAGGCCGAAATCATCTGCCCGAAGAAGTCCGCATAGCCCGGCGTGTCCGTCATGCACAGGCCGATCGGCTTGCCGTCCGTCGTCGTGTACTCCAGGCTGAATGGCTTCGAGAAGATCGTGATCTTCCGCGCCTTTTCCTCGTCGTTGTAGTCCGCGATGCTGGACCCGTTGTCAACGGCCCCGAGCCGGTCGTTCAAGCCGAGCTTGAAACATAGCGAGTCGATCAGGGTGGTCTTCCCGCTGTGGGTGTGACCCATGATGACGATGTTGCGCTTCTGGGAGACGGGTACCTCTTTCATGGTGTCGTCCTCGCAAGTTGCTATACCGACTATTCCACGTAGTATTGCAGATCGTCCCCGCCGCGCGCAACCCGATCTTTAGCCCCGAATGTGAGGCTAACGCTATGCGACACGCGCGCACACACCGATAGAACCGGCTCGGCGCAGCCTCGCCCAGATTTCTCATCGAGGGGTCCTTGATCACGCCAACTGGAGGGCGAGGCTGTGCCGAGCCGCTGGCGAGCGTCTGTTCCCGCGTGTCGCACAACGTTGACCGCGGATCACGGACGCCGCGCCGCGAGCGGCGCCGGCCGGGCTACACCAGCGCGTTGCGCCGGATCAGTTCGCGATAAAATTCTGCGCTCAATTTAGGGTAGCGCTGCAGGGTGGCATAGTTCACATAGAGCAGCCCGAAGCGCTGGGCATAGCCGCGGTGCCACTCGTAGTTGTCGAGCAGGCTCCACTGGAAGTAGCCCTTGAGGGGCCAGCCTTCGCTCGTCGCCCGCTGCATGTGCATCAGGTATTCACGCAGGAACAGAATCCGGTCCGTGTCGTAGATCTTGCCATCGCGCGTCTGCTTGTCGGGGCAGCCGCAGCCGTTCTCGGTGATGTAGAGATCCTTCACGCCCCAGATCTCGGAGAGCAGGCGCGGGATCCAGTAACCGATGGTGGGGCCGAGAAAGAGCCAGTCCGGCATCATGCGCGGGTAGGCGGCGGGGGGCGGCACGATCGCATAGCCGTGCGGCGCGGAGGCATCGGCACGGACATGGGACGCCGTGTAGAGATTGAGGCCGATAAAGTCCAGGGGCTGCCCGATGGCCTTCATCTCGGCGTCGGTGAACGCCGGCGCGTCGGCCCCCTCGTCCGCGAGATAGCTCTCGAGGTAGCGCCCCTCGAGGATGGCCGTCAGGAAGCGCGCGTTCTGGATGCGCACGGCCGTGCGGGCCGCGGCCACGTGCTCCTCGCTGTCAAAAACCGGAACGCACGCCGTGAGGTTCTCGGCGATACCGATGCGGATCGGGCGGCGGGCATGGGCGCGCATGGACTGGACGGCCAACCCGTGCGCCAGCAGCGCATGGTGCCGCACCTGGTTGCGCTCGCGCCGAGGCAGCTTTAGCCCCGGCGCAAACATGCCGGTCGAATAGCCGTTGTCCGTGACGCAGACGAACTCGTTGACGGTGAACCAGTTCGTGACGCGGTCACTCAGGCGCTGCATGCAGGCGGCGGCATAGTCCGCGAACCACTTCGCGGTGTCGGCCGAGCGCCAGCCGCCGACGCGGTCCTCGAGGGCCTGCGGCAGATCCCAGTGAAAGAGGGTGATCCAGGGATCGATGCCGGCGGCCAGCAGCGCGTCCACCAGGCGGTCGTAGTAGGCGAACCCCTTTTCGTTCGCAGGCCCGTCGCCCTGGGGAAACACGCGCGGCCAGGCGATCGAAAGGCGGTAGGCCTTCACGCCCAGCCACTGCATCCAGCGGATGTCTTCCGGGTAGCGATGGTACTGGTCCACCGCAATGTCGGCATTCTGATCCATCTCGCAGGTGCCGGGCGAATGCGAGAACGTGTCCCAGATGGATGGGCCGCGCCCGTCTTCGGCCACCGCGCCCTCCACCTGGTACGCGGCCGAGGCCACGCCCCACACAAAGTCCTTCGGGAACGCCTGCTGCTCGCTGCTCATGCGGTGCATCCTTGTTGTGTGCCGGGGTCACGCGCCCGGCAGCCGGTCGATTTCTACCTGCACCATGCGCTGGTGCTCAACCTCTTCGCCGCGAAGTTCCTCAAACAACGCACGCACGTGGGGATCGCGGATCTCCGTCAGCGCGCGCGCGAAGTAGTGCTCGGCGCGAATTTCAGCCTGCATGGCCGCCGCCAGCGCCTGCCGCACCGTCTGGATCGCCAGCGCCTCCGCCAGCGGCGCCGACTCCACCTCCGGCAGCATCGTCGCATCCACCCGCGAAGGCTCGTCGCCGAACAACTGCCGGCGGCGGGCGGTCAGCCACTCGCGATGCCGGGTCTCGCTGCGCACCATGCGCCGAAAGAACGCCGCCGCTTCCGGCGTGTGGTGTGACTCCAGCAGATCCACGTACTCCGTGTAGCGCTCGCGCGCCTGCTCCTCGATCAGGATGGCGATGTCGAGCGCATCCCGCAGCGTCAACGCCGACGAATCGATCTCATACTTCGCATGCATCGTGAATCCGCAAGGCTGGGTTCCGCGTTAGGGTCAAATGCGCCTATGGCTACGCATCCGCGGGCGCGCTGTCAAGGCGCGAACGGCTTGCCGTGGGTACGCGAGAGAGGTACAATCCGGGCGGCCGCGTCAAAACAGGAGGTGCGCCCCTTGGAGAATGGCATGAAATTGAGATTCTGGCTGGTGGCACTTCTGGCGCTTGCACCGCTGGCGCTGCGCGCGCAGACGGCAACCGTGGCGGAGGCCACGACGGCGGTGGACCCCAGGCCCGCCCTGACCGCGGCGCCGGAGGCCGAGGCGGAGGAGGCGTCGACCGCTCCCGCCACCGAACCCGAGCGCGGCTTCCGCTGGTTCGGGCGGGCACGCACGCCGGAGGAGCAGGCGCGCCTCGAAGAGGAAAAGCGCAAGCGCCGCGAGCAGGTCGACCTAATGGAACGGCAGCAGAGCGAGCGCCTGACCGAACTGGAGCTGAAGGAGGCCACCCTCACCCGCCGGCGCGAGCAGCGCCCCATTTTCCGCCTGCGCGAACAGATGAACGCCATCGACCGCGATGCGGCCGTCGCGCAGGAATCCATGAACAAGGAACTGACGAAGCAGTCCGAGCTGCGCGAACAGCGTACGCGCGACCGCCGCCGTCTCACCGAATGGAAGGCATCCAACAAGGCCTCCGACGAGAGCGTCACCGAACTATCCGCGCAGATTGACAACGACGGCGAAGGCATTGTGCTCCACAGCCTGGAGGCGGGGCGCTGGGATGCCCTGGCCGTGCTGGCCACGGAAGCCACGCGCCTCAACGAGGCCATAGAAGCGCTGCCGCCCAGCCCGCGCCCCACCGTCCGCCTGATCCTGGAGAAGCGCCGCATTCGGCTCGATGAGGAACAGCGCCTCGTCAAGGCCCTGGCCGCCGAGCAATCGCTCAACGACATGCGCAACGAGCTGCTGCCCGCCCGCGAGTTGCTGCAGAACCGGGTCACGGAACTCGACGAGCGCATTCGCATCCTGGAGGACAAGTACGACCTGACGCGCGACCGCGCCGTGCGCGACACGATCGCGCTCGAAAAGGTGCGGCGACGCATGACGGACGAGCGCGCGACGCTGCTCACCGGCCAGATCGCGGCGGTGGACGGCACCATTGAAACCGCCAAACGCCTGCAGGCCCTCTACCGCGCCGCCCTGGCCGTATTCGACGACGATCTCGACACCCTGACGCGCCGCTACCGCCACAGCGTGATGGTACCCCTGGCCCTGATCGGCATCCTCGCCGCCATCTTCCTGGTCATCAGCCGCCTGATCCTGCCGCGCTTCTACCAGCGCGACCGCCTGTTTATCGCGCGCCGCCTCGGCCGCTATATCACCCTGCTCATCATCTTCGGCGTCGTCGTCAGCTTCTTCTTCGAGGATCTGCGCCCCTTCGCCACCACGCTGGGCATCGCCGGCGCCGCGCTGGTCATCGCCCTGCAGGATCTGTGTTCGGCCTTCGCCGGCTGGTTCGTCATCATCGCCAGCCGCAAAGTCCGCGTCGGCGACCGCATCGAGGTGGACGGCCACCGCGGCGATGTGCTCGACATCCAGCTCCTGCGCACCACCCTGGTCGAAGTGCGCAACTGGCTGAACGAGGACGAACCGACCGGGCGCGTGATCGTGCTGCCGAACAGCTACATCTTCAAGAACACGCTCATCAACTTCACCCACGTCCATCCCTACATCTGGGACCGCCTCGACATCACCGTCACCAACGAGACGCCCTGGCGCGAGGCGGAGGCCTTGCTGCGGCGCGTGCTGGAAGAGGAAACGCGCGAGGAATTCGAAGGAGCGCGCCGTGGCGGCGGCGAGATGCAGAACCTCTACGGCATCGCCGACTCCGTCTACGAACCGCGCCTCTACTCGGTGATCGCGGACAGCGGCGTGCTATTCCGCCTGCTGTTCGTCAGCCACTACCGCCGCATCTCGGCCACCCGCGACCGCCTCAACGTCCGCATCCTGACGGAATTTGAAAAGGACCCGCGCATGCAACTCGCCTACCCCACCCAGCGCCAAGTCCACTGAGCCCCGGCGCCGGCCGGGCCCCAGACGCGATGATCCGTCTGGGGCGGGGCGAAGGCGGGTTGATCCGCGGTTGAGAAACGGCTCGCCGGAGTCTCGCCCTCCAGGTGGTGATTGTGAGCCCCGCTGAGATGAAATCGGATCCCGCTTTGGGACCAGCGGTGTTTATGCCCCGGTGTTGGGCCTATCCTGGGCTGACGCCCCATCGGTCATCGGTTCATCCTGAACGGGATCAGGCTCCTCCACCGCGTCCGCGTCCAGCCCATCGCCGGGGGCCGCTGCGGCGTCCGGATCGCGCTGGAATTTGGGGTTGGCGCCGGCGATCACCAGCGTCACTTCGCCGCGAATCGCCTGGCCCTTGAACTGCGCCGCCAGGGCGCTGAGATAGCCGCGCGTCACCCGCTCGAATTTCTTGGTGAGCTCGATGCAGATCGCCGCCTCGCGGTCGCCGAGCACCTCCAGCGCCGCCGCCAGGGTCTTGCCCACGCGGTAGGGAGACTCATACAGCACGAGCGTGTGCGCGGCCGCGCGCTCCTCCTCGAAGAAGCGCCGCAGCACCCCCGGCTTGCGCGGCGGAAACCCCTTGAATGTGTAGCTGGAGGTGGACAGGCCCGAGACCACCAGCGCCACCGTGGCCGCGCAAGCGCCCGGCACGACCTGCACCACAATGCCGCGGCGCACTGCTTCCCGCACCAGCCGAAAACCCGGATCGCTGACGCCCGGGTAGCCGCCATCCGTGCACAGGGCCACCGTCTCCCCCGCCGCCAGCCGCCCCAGCAACTCCTCCCCCACCCGATCCTCGTTGCCCTCGCGGTACGACACGAACGCCGCCCGCCGCTCAATCCCCGCCAGCGACAGCAGCATCCCCGTGCGACGCGTGTCCTCACAGGCAATCGTCTGCACCTCCGTCAACACGCGCTTGGCGCGCGGACTGAGGTCCTCCAGGTTTCCGATCGGCGTGGCCACCACGTACAATATGCTCATGCGTCTGTACTCATTCGTCATCCGCCCGTGCGATGCAAGCAGGAATCGCAATGTCCTTCGTGAGCCTGACTGAGACAGATCCCAGTCGCGGGTGGGACTCCTTGACAATTCACCCCCTTTTGCTTTGGATTGGAACATCGCTACGTGTGTGTGCAACCAAGCGGAAAATAGTCATGACGACTCGACAACCGGCAATCGCAAGGCTTCCCGTGGCGGTATGGATTCTGACATGGGCGCTGGCGACACCGGGAAAGGCCCAGGACTGGAATGCGGCGGTGGAGCCGCAACCGAACGCCAGCGACTACTACGTGATCCTGCACACGCCGACGCAACCGGGATCATCGGCCAGCATGATTGGCGGGCCGCTCACCGTCGTGGATTCCACCGGCGAGAACTCCGTGCGAATCGGAACGGAATGCGTGAACATCAATGAGTTTCAACGCGCGGGGGAACATGATGAGGATATGGCGCGCGTGGATGCGCAGTTGCAGGCCAACACCAGCGCGACGGCCGCCAACACGGCGACCGTCGATGAGAGCTTGCGCATCAGCCAGGGCGCCGAGGATCAGGTGCAGGCGAACTCCAGTCAGACGGCTGCCAATACAGCGCGCATCGCATCCACCGAAGAGCAGGTCAGCCAGAACACCGACCTGATCGCACAGAACGCGCAGTTGGCCGCAGAGACGGCGGCGGCGGTGGAGGCGCACAGTCGACTGCTGGCCCAACATGGGGAAGCCATTTCCGCGCATTCCCGCACCCTCTCCGAGCACGACGCTCTGCTGGGCGTCCACGAGCAACGCCTCGATGCCCTGGAAGGCCGTATTGATGACGTCGCCCGCGACATGGCCCAGGGGATCGCCCTGTTGTCGTCGCTGGATTTCGAACGTCCCGCACCGGGAAAGCACGTGCGCCTGGGGCTGGGGGGTGGGACCTACGAGGATGAATCCGCGCTGTCGTTGGGGGTGACCGCCGCGGTCGGCGCATTCGATTGTGGCATCGGCATGGGGGCCGCGAACGGCCAGACCCTCGGGAAGGGAAGCATCGGCTGGTCGTTCTTCTAGGGGTCACCCTGCGCAACGGTCTGGACGCAACGACCGCGTGGGCCCGGTGCTCGCACCCGCGCATCGGGCACTCGCGGTCCAATCCCCCGCGCTCAATCCCCCGCGCTCCTTGACAATGCCTCCATCGCGCCACTACCCTCGGACCCCATGAACGTCGACGCCCTGCGCTATGCGGACCGGTATCTCGGGCTGCCGCTTTGTCACGCGCTGTCGCTGGTTCGGCTCCTGCTCCGCCCCTTTCAGCGATCCGTCGAGGGCCACCAACCTCAGCGCGTGCTGATCATCAAGCTCTCGGAAATGGGCAGCACGGTGATTGCCTACCCCGCGGTCGCGCAACTCCGCCGCCGCCTGCCGGACGCTTCGGTCTACGCCCTGACCTTCTCCGAAAACCGCGCGATCTTCGACGCACTGCCGACGATGATACCCGCGGACCAGGTGCTGGCCGTGGACACCGCCTCGCCCTGGCGCATGCTCACCAGCGGCATCGCCGCCGTGGCACGTCTGCGGCGGCTGCGCATCGACGCCACCATCGACATGGATTTCTTCAGCCGGTTCTCGGCCATCCTGGGTTATCTGATCTGCCCGCAGGGACGCCGCGTGGGGTTTGAACGCTACACCTGCGAGGGCCTGAGCCGCGGCAACCTGCTGACGATCCCGGTGCAGTACTCGCCGCACATCCACACGGCCGAGGCCTTCATGGCGCTGACCGAGGCGCTCTTCAACCCGCACCCCTCGGAAGTCGGCCTGAAGCAGTACCTCGGCGGCCACGACTACACCGTGCCGACCCACGTCCCGCAAGCGGCCGAACTCGAATCCCTGCGACGGACGCTGCGCGAAGCCGGCGTGGATCCCCAGTCCACCGGCTGCCGGCTCGTGCTGGTGAACCCGAACTCGTCCGCGCTTTTCCCGCTGCGCAAATGGCCAGCCATCCAGTTCATCGAGTTCTGCCGCCGGCTGCTGGAGGCGCGCCCGGACGTCCGCATCGCCGTCACCGGCGGCCGCTCCGAGCGCGAAGAAGCCGAGCGCTTCGTGCTGCAGGTGGGCAGCGCGCGCTGCGTCAGCTTCGCCGGCCGCACCACCTTCCCCGAACTGCTCGCGCTCTATACCGTCGCCGCACTGATGGTGACGAACGACAGCGGCCCCGCCCACTTCGCCGCGCTCACCCCGCTCCCGGTCGTCGTGCTCTTCGGCCCCGAGACGCCCCGCCTCTACGGTCCCCTCGGCAAAAATGCGCGCGCGCTCTACACGAACTACGCCTGCTCGCCCTGTGTCTCCGTCTACAACGCCAAAAAATCCCCCTGCCGCAACAACCGCTGCCTGCAGGCCATCACCGTCGACGACGTCCTGCACAACGCACTCGAACTGCTCGGCTGAGGCACCACTACTTAAGCCGCTGCTTGATTCCTTCTTCGACGAGTGGACTGGCCAGCATCCCCTGCCTCAAACGAAGAAGCAGCTCTTGTGGCAGCGGCGCCTTTTCTGTCGCCACGCCAGACTGAAGTTTCAGCAGCAGTTCCGTCATCGTGACTCGAAATGCATGATTGCAGTCCACGACGGAAGGGCGCGTAAACTCCGCATAGTCGGCTGGCAGAATATCGACCACGGTTTCCGACGGAAGTCCGGCACGCCGCCGATGGGTACTATCGACTTTTGACGACGCCACGACCAGGATCAGAACATCGTCCGAGTGGGGATCGACATTCAAGACGATAAAATAGTGCGGTTCCGGAGAAGATAGATGTCGTTCTTGAAGGTAGTATACGGACCCGCCGCGAAGCGTGAGGCGCAACAGAGGGACGGTCCAAGGCGGCGGCAGCCCCTATCTCCACAGGGCCACCGCATCCGCCATCTCTCTCAATTGCTCGCGTCGATCCTGACGCTCGTCGGGCGTGAGAGGGTGGCATGGATTGACGCCCTGGGGGGGATCCTCAAGGAAGTCATTGTAGTCCATCGGCACGCGGGTGGTGCCGCCCTCAATCGCGGGCTCGTGGCGCTTCCACTCGGGGTAGTTATGCGTGCGCTCCACGATGCCCGAAAGGCGCCCGAACGAACGCCAGGCGAACTCTACAGCCTCCAGATCGGTCTGGGAAACCACGTGGCTATCGACCTCAGCAATCGAACGGATGGTGTGCGGCCGCGTTCCCCTTACAAAGAAACCCTCGGCGTAATGGCGTTCATCATGGCTCGCCGAATCCAACTCAAACAGATCCTTCACGCCGGACGGAACCGGGCCCAGTCGCATCGCCCAGTACTGATCGTTCGTGATGGGGCGACCGTACTTTCGCAGGTGAAACCGGTCCGCAAAGAAGACCAGTTTCAGCGCGTGTAGCTTCTCTATTTCACCGCCATTCTGGCGCGCAAAAAAATTGAGTGCCTGAACCGCTTTCGTATAGGCAAAATGGAAACCGGTGTTCATGCGGTGGTTACACGCCGTGCAGGACCGCATTAATCGCACAAACGGTCGCCGCGCGTCAACCCATTCGCGGCTCCGTTACGGAGAGTTCTCTTGAAAACGGGGAATGGCGACACCTCACGAGGACTGCCGGTGCGCGAGCTCCATCTCGATCACCGGGGCGCCGTCGGCCCAGGATTTAAGTGAGTCGAGGTCGAGCGTGAGCTGGACGCGGCGCTGCATGAGCTCGGGATTGGGGTCAGCCTTCATGCTTTGTTCGAGCGCGGTGCGCTGGGCGCGCAGTTCGCGTTTCCAGATGCGCAGGATGAGATCGCGCACGGCGTCGGCGCGCTTCATATCGCGCCCGCGCACCTTGCTGGGCGCGCTCTGGATGGCGGCGGCGAAGCGCAGCAGATCCGGATCCACGTCGGGGCCGGACTCCAGGATGGCGTGCAGGTGCGCGCCTTCGCGGGCGGCGTCGAGGCAGGCCTGTGCCACCGTCTGGCAAGCGGCGTTGCTCAGCACATCCAGCGGGAGGTAGCGCGGCACGAGCTCGCCCAGTTCCGGCTCGTCGGCCAGATGGACCAGGTGCTCGCACAGTTCCACTTCCTCACCCGGCGGTGGCGCATCCGTCTTTTCAGCCGAAGCCGCCGCCGCGGCCGCCGCGGCTTCGCGCCCGTCCTCGGCCCGCGCCTGCGTGCGGTTCTCGCGCGCCGCCACGAAGCGCAGGTCGTCGAGCAGCGCCGAGGCCGGCAGGCCGAGGCGACCCGCCGCCTCCTGCACCAGCTTGGCCCGCAGCACGGCGTTGGGGCTCTGCGCCACCGTCTGCAGCACGGCCTTCGAGATGCGCATCGCGCCCACGTCCGAGCGCGCGTTTTGCCGGCCGGATAGCACATCGATCTGAAAGTTCACCACGGAGACGGCCTGCTCGAGCAGGACGCGGAAGGCGTCGGCCCCGCGCGCGCGGATGAAGGCGTCCGGATCCTGCTTGGGCGGCAGCGTGGCGATGCGCACGGCCAGGCCGGCCTTCATGAAGATGCCGGCCGCGCGAATGGACGCGTCCTGCCCGGCCGTGTCCGGATCGAAGACGAGGATGACGCTGTCGGCGTAGCGCTTGAGAATGCGCGCGTGATCATCGGTGAAGGCGGTGCCCTGCGCCGCGACGGCGTGCTCGAAGCCCGCCACGTGACAGCGGATCACATCGATCTGCCCCTCGCACACAATCGCTTCGCCGGCATCGACGATCTTGCGGCGGGCACGGTCGAGGGCATAGAGGATGCGGCTCTTCTTGAACAGCGGCGTCTCCGGACTGTTCACATACTTGGCGGTCTTGGCATCGGCCTCCAGCGCCCGCCCGCTGAAGCCGATCACGCGGGCCTGCTCGTCCCGAATGGGAAACATGAGGCGGTTGCGGAAGCGGTCGTAGAAGGCGTTGGGCGTATCGGCCTTGGTGCTGCGCAACACGAGCCCGGCCTGCTCCAGCTGCTCGGCGGCCACCTCGTGCTTGGCGCCCCACTGCAGCAGCGAGTCCCAACGATCCGGGGCGTAGCCAATCTGGAAATCGCGGATGGCTTCCGGCGGCAGGGCGCGGGACTCCAGGTAGCGGCGCGCGCCTTCGGCCGCCTTGGTCTGCTGCAGGCAGCGCTGAAAGAACTGCGAGACGCCCTCGTGCACGCGGTAGAGCATCTGCTTGTCGCCGCCCGGCCCGCCCCCATCGTCCTCCAGCTCCAGCTTGATGCCGGCCCGGTCGGCCAGCATCTGCACGGCCGTGGTGAAGGGCACGCCCTCATGCTGCATCACAAAACCAAAGACATCGCCGCCGGCGCCACAGCCAAAGCAATGAAAGATCTGCCGCTGCGGATTGACGCTGAACGAAGGCGTCTTCTCCTTGTGGAACGGGCAGAGCGCCTTGAACGCTCCACCCGCGCGCGACAGCGTCAGGTAGGATCCGATCAGGTCGACGATATCGCAGCGGAAGCGAATGTCGTCCAACACCCGCTTGGAGACCATTTTGGCCATGGGAACCGTTGCGCCTTCCTGCGGAGCGATCGCCGCACCGCCCTACGGACTGCCCGGCTGGATCGGCGCCGGCTCCGGAATGCCCGGCACGCCTTCCATCCACTCCTGCATCCGGGGCAACGACCGCTGCACCAACGCACCGAGAAACGATTGCTCCGCGCAGAGGGTGTTGAGCGGGGGATGCGGCACGAGCAGCGCCGCCACCAGCAGAATCAAGGCAAGCGCCACGCCCCCCAGCGCGCCGGCGATGCCGCCGAGGGGGCGATCGAAGCGCTCATCCACCACCACCCGAATCACTTTGCCCAGCAACCAGCGCGCCAGAAGAATGAACACGAGCCCCAGCACCACCAGCACCCCGAACGCACAGGCCTGCGCGGCTTGCTCCGGTAGCCGCGAGTGCGCGACCAGCCAGGCGCCGCAGGGTGCGTGCAACCGCATCCCCAGCCACATGGCGGCCACCACCGTCAGGAAGCCCGCCAACTCGCGCGCAAAGCCGCGGAAGAAACCACGCAGCGCGGCCAGCGCCACCAGCGCCAGCACCGCGACATCAATCAATCCGGGGGACGGCAGATTTTCCATGGGTCCTCAGCGACGCGTTCGGGTGGCGGCAACACTGTCCAGGCCGGCGCGCGCTTTCTCCGCGGCGGCGCGGTCGCGGGCCAATTCGAGGGCACTCTGGAAATGGGCGCGCGCCAGGTCATAGCGCATGGCTTCCCGGTACAGCAAACCCAGCAGATAGTGCGAGCGGTCGTCACGCGGCTGCAACGCCAGCGACTGCTTGGCCGAGGCGATGGCCACATCGCGCTCGCCGCGCTCGCGCTCCACCACCGCACGCATGTAGAAGGCCTTGGACATGCGCGGGTCGAGCTGCGTGGCCTGGGCGAAGGCGTCACGGGCCCGATCGAGGTCTCCGCGTTCTTTCTGGGCGAGGCCCATGTTGTAGGCGGCGCCGGCAAACTTCGGGTCCAACTGCAGAACGGCTTCGTAGAGGGCCACGGCATCGTCCCAGCGGCGCGCCGTGTGCGCATCCTGCGCCTGCTGCCAGACCGCGGCCAGCGTGGGGCGCGCGCGCGGCGCCGTGGTGCTCGTCGTGGATGTCGAGGTGGTCGTGCTGGTGACAATCGGCGCTTCGACCGCGGCGGATGCCCGCGTGCCAGCGGAGGCCTTGGGGGGCGCCGCCGCATCGAGGCGGCGCCGCGCGAGGGCCGCGCGAGGGTCATCCGGCCAACGCGCAATCAGGTCGCGCAGCGCGCCCTCGGCCTTGCGCGGTTGCTGCAGTTGCAGATCGTAAAGTCCGGCGAGTGTCCAGACCACATCCGCGTTGGAGGCATCCATCGAGCGTGCCTGCCCCAGCAGGACCAGCGCTTCGTCATACGCCTGTGCTTCGATCGCCGCGCGCGCCTTCTCCAGCAGGCGCACGGCCGACGGCGCATCCTCCACCAGCGCCCCGGTCGGCACAGGCAGTTCCACGTTCGCGGCCGCCGACATCGACGAGGGGGCCGCCGGCCTCAGCGGTTGCCGCAGGCGGGCGAGCTCCTCGTGCACGTGGTCGATGCGCACCTGGTCAGTTGCCACCGTCAGGTAGCGGCTCAGGTACCGCATCGCCACGATCGGCTCCCCATGGCGATCCCGCGCCAGCACGGCCATGTTGTAGAGCGCCGGCGCATACTGCGGATCGGCCTTCAGCGCGGACTCCAGCAGCGCCTGCGCCGCGTCCATGTTCTTGGCCCGGTACTCCAGGCGCGCCGCCCGCGTCAGCAGCTCCGCGTTGTCCGGCAATCCACTCTGCAACTTGTTCATGACGTCGCGCGCGGCGTCCCAGCGCCCGCCATCCTGCAGCACCTCCGCCAGCAACAGCAGCGGTCGCGCATCGCCGGACTCCAGGTCTGCCGCCATGGTGAGCGCTTCGATGGCATCGTCGGTGGCCCCCATCCGCCAGTAGGCGAGGCCGAGGTTGCAGTAGGCGGTGGCATCGTGGTCACGCTGCGCGGCCCGCTGAAAATGGCGAACCGCCGCCGGGTAGTCGCCCTTCTCGAAGGCGGCCAGCCCGGTCTCCAGCTCCGGCTTGCGCCCGTGGCACCCCGCCACCACGACAAGGCCGGCCACCAGCAGGGCGGCTATTCCAATAAACTGTTGCGTCTTGGTCATGAATCCAGATCCGGTAGCAGGCACAGGGGCATGCACCCATCCCGCCGGCGTGCCCACATGTCGCCACCACTATAGGGCCGCGCTCCCCCGTTTCAAGAACCGATGCCAGCCACCCGCTCTTGACAACTCGCGCGCCGCGAGGCAAGTGTGCGCCATGAATGAACGCGAACGGTTTATCGCCACCCTGCGCTTTGATTCACCGGACCGCGTGCCCCTGATCACCATGGGGCCGCGGGAGTCCACCCTGGCCCGCTGGCATTCCGAAGGGTTACCCGCCCGCCAGGAGTGGCTCCCGGCCCTGCTGGCACAGCTCGGCATCACCTACGAGGCGCCCCGCCAGCCGCGCTGCAGCCTGGGCGTCGACTTCCGCATGATGCCCCAGTTCGAGGAAAAGGTGCTGGAGCACCGCGACGGGCATTTCATCGTGCAGGACTGGATGGGTAACGTCACCGAAATCTCCGATGAATTCGATGTCACCTACATCCGCGAAGCCCGCGACTTCGTCACGCGCCGCTGGCACAAATTCCCGGTCGAGACCCGCGCGGATTTTGAGGCCATGAAGCGCCGCTACAACCCGGACCAGCCGGATCGTTTCCCCGCCGACCTGGCCGCGCGTGCCACCCGCTGGCGCGACCGCGACTACGTCCTGAGCGCCTATGTCAGCGGCCCCTTCTGGCAACTGCGCGAGTGGTGCGGCTTCGAACCGCTCTGCATGCTCATGATGGAAGACCCCGCCTTCATCGAGGAAATGGCGACGTTCTGGAACGACTTCGTGGACACCATGCTGGAGCGCCTGCTCAACCGCGTGGTGGTCGACCACATCCGCATCAACGAGGACATGGCCTACAAGAGCAAGTCCATGGTCTCCCCGGCCATGGCACGCCGCTTCCTGATGCCGTGTTGGACGCGCTGGACCGCCACCGCCCACGCCGCCGGCGTGCCGGTCGTGGAACTCGATTCCGACGGCAACGTCGACCTGCTGCTCCCGCTGTGGATCGAATCCGGCATCGACGTCAACAGCCCCATGGAAGTGGCGGCCGGCAATGACATCGTGGATTACCGCCGTCGCTTCGGCCGCCGCATCGCCTTTGCCGGCGGCATCGACAAACGCTGCATGGCGGCGGGCGGCGCCACACTGGAGGCCGAGATGGCGCGCCTGGCGCCGGTCGTGCGCGACGGCGGCTTCATCCCCGGCTGCGATCACGGCATCCCACACGACGTCTCCTGGGCCAATATGCTCCAGTTCGGCCGCCTCTGGGCCGAAATGACGGGGTGGAAGTAGGCGCGGCACCACGCTCGGCGCAGCCTCGCGCTCCAACCGCCCACTGGAGCGCGAGGCTGTGCCGAGCGACAAACTTACGCATTCGCCTGCGGCGTCGGCGCGTTGACGGCGTGCGCCACCACCTTGAGCACCTCGGGGGCGTGCGTGCCGGTGGCGATGAACTCCAGGCTGTCACCCTGCTTGATGCCCATGGAGAGCATCCCCAGCACCGACTTCACGTTCATGTATGGGCGGTCGCGCAGTCGGAAATTATAGAACTCCATGCCTTCCTTGTGCACGTACACGTCGGCGTCGTATCGCCGCGAAATCTCCGCCAGCTCCGAGCTCGGGCGCATGTGGATCCCATTCGGATTTTCCACGATCACGGCCACGCGCGAGAACCCGTTGCGCTCCAGCGACTCGCGCTCCTGCCGCCAGATCTTCGCGTATTTCGCGCACCACTCCTCGGCCGCCGCTGCGCGCCCGATGTCCCGCCCCTCCGCCTGCGATCGCAGGTACTTGTGGCGTTCTATCTCCTGGATCTGGTCCAGCATGTCGCGCCGCATCTTCGCTTTGCGCCAGTTGTCCGCGTAGGTCTGCAAAAAGTCGGTGATGGCCTCTTCAATGGTAACTTCGCGCCCCTGCTTCTGGGACATGTAGTACTTGTGCTCCTCGATGGCCTGGAGCTCACGCGGACTCAAAACCGTGCGATCGTTCGTCGTCATGGCGGTGCATCCTCCCGCAGCGGCATGCCCTTGCGATGCCTGGGCACTCAGTCTACCATATCCCGATGCCCACGTCGCCTAGGATCCGCCGCCACGCCGCCACCGGCGACATCAGCCCACCGCGAAACAGAGAACCCGCCGCCACGGCATACAGGATCACCGTCGGCAGGACCTTGGGCAGAACGATCGCGTACAAGGCAGGCCGCGGCCAGGCGCCGGACGGATCCCACACGGCCGCATCCTTCGCCCCATCAAACACACCGAACAAGGTCGGGGCCGACAGCAGGGCCAGCGACAGCAGGATGGCCACGCGGGCAGGCGTTCCCAGATCACGCGTGGTCAACAGCACGGCCCCCAGAACGCAGACGCCACTCATGTGATGCTCCCACACGTGCTGGTAGGTCAGGAAATGGGCCAGCAGGAGGGCGGCAACCCCCACCACCGTGGAAGCCCTGCGCGCATGCAGCACCAGCAACGAGGTGCCCGCCAGCAGCAGTAATCGAAACCAACCGGTGTATCGAGTCCAGTCCGCGATCGTCAGCGGCAGTCGCAGATCCTCGAACGCGAGTTGCAGCACGCGCACCAAGCCGTAGTTGCCGGCATCAAGCCCGCCTTTGAGTCTGAAGTTCGCGTTGAAAAAGACCGACCACTGTTCGGGATGGAGCCAGAAGTAGGGCACCGAGACGAGCAGGACGCACAGAAGCGTGCAGGCTCCATGCCACCAGTATCGGCGCTCGCTGGCCAGAGCAGGCAGCCCCGCCAGCGTCAGCGGCTTCAGCAAGGCGGATGCCGCATACAGAACCGGGCCGGCCGGCAGCAGGAGGCCAAGGCTGCACAACGCGATCGAGGCAAAGGTGAACTGCCCCATATAGAGTTCAAGAAAGTAGGGACTGCTGAACAGAAGCAGGCCGACCGCCGCCAGGCGGATTCCCCGCTCCGGAATGCGCCGCCACAACGTCACGAGCAGTGCGGCCAAGAGTCCTTCGAGAGCGAGCACCCATGCCAGGTAGGCCGCTCGCGGCGACAGGAACGTGAGCGGCTGAAAGACCGCGGCCACAACCGGCAGGTAGCGGTACGGGTACCAGTACGGCGTCACGCCATCCGCGTTGTTCGCGTACGGATCCAGCCCCTGTCGCAGGTTCAGCCCGGCATGGTAGACCGCATAGAAGTCGGCCGCGCGCCCGACGCGGTGCATCGTGTCGTTGTGCAGCGGCCAGATCAGCGGGCGACTCTGCCACAGGATGGACGACACCACCCCGACATGCGCACCCACCAACAAAACCAGAATGGCCCCTGCGCCCGAACGCGAAACGCCGAACCACGACACTTTCTTCATACGCGCCCGACCTCCCGGACTCTTCTATCACAGACCCTGACGGCTTGACAGTGCCCGCCCCCCCTCTGAGACTGTACGCATGCAATATCGCGATCTGTTCTTCTCGATTCTCGAAGGGCGGCAGCCGGCAGCCGTGCCGTTCTTCCCCGACATCACAGACTGGTACGTAGCCAACCGCGTGGCGCCCGGTGCCCCCCGCCCCTACGGCCCCGGCGAATTCATTCCCGATGACGACCCCATCCATCGCCAGCCCGGCACCATCCCCGCCGCCTACCGCGAGTTCACCCTGCTCGATTTCTATCGCCACTTCGATTGGGGCTTTCACGTCCACATCAGCGACTGGTTCGAGCGCACCTACGACGGCGGCGTGCGGCTCGACGTGCGCGAGGCGGACGGTCGCAAGGCCTTCACCTACCACACCCCGCACGGCGCCATCACCCGCGTCGACCGTCTCGCCTCTGACGGCAGTTGGAGCCGCCAGGAATTCTACATCAAGACGCCGGAAGACCTGCGCATCATGCAGCACGTCGTCGAACATACCCAGTTCGTGCCGCGCTTCGACCGCGTCGACGCCATCCGCAACGCCATCGGCCCCCGCGGCCAGGGCGACATCGTGCTCTCGCGCTCGCCCTTCGGCAAACTCGTGCATGAGTACATGGGGTTCGAGAACGTCATCTATGCCCTCGCCGACGATCCCGCCCCGCTCTTCGCCTACATGCAAGTCCAGGAACGCAAGGACCTCGAACTCGTCGCCCTGGCCGCCCAGGCCCCCGAACGCCTCGTGATCCTCTCCGACCACGCCGATGAAACCCTCATTGCGCCCCGCTACTGGCGCGACTACTGCGCCCCGTTCTACCGCCAGATCAGCGCCCACCTGCACGCCGCCGGCAAGTTCGTCTCCACCCACCTGGACGGCAACTTCAAGGGCTTCTTCCCCTACCTCCACCTGTCCGGATTCGACCTGCTCGACGGCTGCACCCCCGCCCCCATGTTCAACTACACCGTCGAGGAACTCGCCGCCGCCATGCCCCCCGGCATGTGCGCCTTCCTCGGCGTGCCCGCCACTCTCTTCTGCCAGCAACTCCCCACCGACCAGATCCTCGCCTTCGGTGACCGCATCGTCGCCGCCCTGCGCGGCCGCGGCATCCTCAACGTCGGCGATATCCTCCCCCCAAACGGCGACATCGAACAAGTCATCGCCCTCGGCA
>CAZWQJ010000003.1:27044-43290 GCA_964635825.1 uncultured Victivallales bacterium
GTCGGCGATATCCTCCCCCCAAACGGCGACATCGAACAAGTCATCGCCCTCGGCAACCATGTGGCAAGCGCTGCGACACCGCCGCGAACGGCCAACCACGGATGACCCAGCGCGGCCTCGGAAGGCCGCAACCAATCAGGATATGCCACAAAAAGGCACAAAATGCGCATAAGGGAACGGCGCTATGGCGCCGGTGCTTTTGTGGGTTGTGTGCCTTTTTGTGGCTTAAAATCTTCTCCGGAAAACAAGAAGTTGCCTGATAGTAGTACGGATCGCGCGGATCCATCCGCATGATCCGTGCGATCCGTACCATCCGTGGTCACGCCGCGCTTCCGGCCACCGGACCAGCGCGGCCGCGGCCAGTCCCACAACCAGAATCGACGCACCGACAATGACAGTGAGCTTCATTTCCTTCTCTGCATTCTGAATCCGACGAGCACGGCGAAGACGCTGCCGCCAAGAAGCCCCATCACGATGTCGCCAAGCGTGTCATCCAGTCCGAGTTGGCAGTGCGTGCCGAGGGTGTGGTCGGCCGTCCACTCCGCAAACTCCCAGAACACCGCCGCGAGGCAGACCAACCCGACAGCGGCGCGCATCATGCTTCACTGCCCCTGGATATCATCGGCGGTTGCCCAGAGCCCGTCGCCTCCGGCAGAACTGACGAAAACCGAATGGCTGGCATCAACAAGAATCCTGAATGAGCGCCCCCAGGCATCACGAACATCGTGCCCCTGCACGGTGCGGCGCACATAAGGCCCAGCCCAACCCGCATGGCCAGGATTGTCGATGAGGGCCGCGATGACGGCGTTGGTTGGCGGTGGAACGCCACAATCATGGGTGTAATGCTCCACGGCTGCCCGCAACGCATTGGCCGCCGCCTGCGTGGCGGGGACACTTGCATTCGTACATTGAGAATAGCCTGGCGACGCGATCAGCGCGCAGGCCATCAAGGCTATTCCGTTGAACTTCAGGAGTCGATGTCGCCAGTTCAAAATCCAGACGGTGAACATTCCCACCGCAAAGACCCACGATCCCACCGCTTTCATCTCACCAGCCTCCCCTGCCAACGCCACACCTCCACGTGAGCCGCGCTCATAGCGCCAAGCAGCAGGTGGTTGCTGGCGCCATCTGCTTCCGTAGGGCCACGTCTGGAACTTTAGCATGTCCAGGGTCCGCTCGAAATAGATGTTACATCTTCTGACGTGGCCCCAATGCAGAACTGGGGCGAGTCGATCCTGTAGAACGCCGTCAGTATAGCGCGTATGTACCGCCGCGGAAGCGCGGCGATAAGAGGGAACGCTCACGCTTCGTTCGGCGGGTGAACCCGCAAGTAGATGCGAAGCGCCTCTCCCAACTCTTTAAGCAAGGCAACGCCCCGTTGCCTTGCTTCCATGGGAACCGTGGGGCGCGTTTGGTTGCCCCGAGTTTGCGAGGGGATGGGAAAACGGATGCGTCGCTTGCCCCAGATGCCAGGCGGAGCGGGCGAGGCTATACTTTTGGTATGCCTCGCCCCGCGACAACGCCGCAGCTGGGGTGAGCGGCGCGTCCGTTTTCCCACCAAACGCGCTCCACCGTCCGCGACGCACACCCCATCCCACCGCACCCACCTACTCGTGCCCCCGCCCCCGCCCCGCCCCCGCTTGACACGGTCCACGCAAGACCCGACACTTCTTCCTTTCCGGGGGAGGATCATCATCATGGGCACAGCGGAACGATCATTGACGGCGGCGGAGCGGCAGCAGTGGGAACAGGACGGGTATCTGCTTCTGCGGAACTTGATCCCACAGGAAACCCTGGCGGCCGTCCAGAAGGTGTTTGAAGAAGTCGTCGACGACATTCTGACCAAGCTGCTATCCGAAGGAGCGATCACGGACACGAAGCCCGGGGCGCCATTCGACCGCCGACTCTCCGAGGCGGCGGGCCCGCTGGCAGGCAAGTTCGGCCGGTCCTGGCGCAAGAAGCTCGCGAGCCGCGCCGTATTCGATCTGCATGCTTCGCCCGCCCTCGCGCAGATCATCGGGGAGCTCGTCGGCGGCGACACCATCGGCCACCCCGTCTTCAACGGCCGCCCCAAGCTGCCGGCGCAGCAACTCACCGTGGTGCCCTGGCACCAGGATTCGGGCTATTTTGGCCCCGAATCCAATAACTCGATGATCCTCACCACCTGGCTTCCGCTCGTCCCCGTGGACGCCAGCAACGGCTGCCTGCAGATCATCCCCGGCACCCACAACCTCGGACTGCGCCCCCACGCCACCGAGGCGCGCGAAGGCAACTTCCTCGAGGCGGACATCACCGGCCTCGACGAATCCAAAGCCGTCACCTGCGCCATGCAACCCGGCGACGCGCTGATCTTCAACAACCTCACCATGCACCGCTCGCTGGAGAGCACGGCGCCGACGATCCGCTGGTCGATCGACCTGCGTTTCATCCGCAGCGGCGATCCCCTCGGCGCCATCGGCTGGAACGACCCGGCCTTCCAGTGGGTGATCCGCAGCCAGACACGCCCGGCAACGACCTTCGACGCGTGGATGGCCGACATCGCGCATTGGCCCTGGTAGCCGCCTTCTTCGATCATAATCGTAATCATAATCGTAATCCCTTCCATACGAGGCGATTAGGATTAAGAATACGATTAAGATTAGGGTCCGAAGCGTTCAGAGGCGCCTCCCCCTTCGTGTTCTTCGTGAACGTCCTGGTGAGACTCATTGTGGATGACGCGCAATCGGCGCGTGAGCCGCACAGGGCACTCCGCACTCCGCGCGCTGGGACCCAAATGTGCGGCTAACGCTATGCGACACGCGTGCGCACACCGATGGCAGCGGCTCGGCACAGCCTCGCCCTCCATATTTCTCATCAAGGGCTCCCTGATGATGCCAACTGGAGGGCGAGGCTGTGCCGAGCCGCTGGCGAGCGTCTGTTCCCGCGTGTCGCATACCGTTATCCGCAGATCAGGGAGGCACCGCGAAGCTTGTTGCGCCCGGCAGCCCCGACTATAGTCGTGGGCTTTTCCGGACTTCACGCATGCTCGCCACCGAACGTCGAAACGCCCTGCTCTGCATTGTCGGAGAGGCCCTCTGGGGCTTCCAGTCCGCCCTCATTCTGCCGATGACGATGCTCACGCTCGTCCTGCAGCACTACGGCGCCGGCGTCCGCATGCTCGGTGCCGTCAGCGCCATCGAGGGCGGGTTCCTCGTGCTGCCGCAACTCATCGGCCTCCTGTGGTTCCGTACGCACGGCGCCCGCAAAGCACCCATCGTGTGGTGGCACCTCCTCACCGCCATCCCCGCCATCGCCCTCTACGGGATCATCATCCTGACACTGGACGGACGCGCCTCACCGTTGACAATTCGCTGGTTGCTGCTGCTGACGTTCGCCGGCTTCATCATTTCCGTCGGCATCATCGTGGGGGCCTGGATGGACTGGTTGGCGAAACTCTTCCACCAGGGCATCCGCGGCTCCGTCATGGGCATCACCTTCTTCGCCTCGGCCGCCGCCAGCACGGTCGGCGGCGCCATCGCCAGCCGCCTGCTGCAGGTGCATCCCGGCATCCGCACCTTTGGCTGGATCTTCCTCGCCGCCGCCGTCATTGCCGCGGTTGCCATCCTGCAGTTCGCCTTCATCAAGGAGCAGCCGGAGAATCCGGCCGCTCCCAAACCCGGCGTGCGCGACCTGATCGACCGCTTCCGCCTCAGCCTCGCGAACCACAACTTCCGGCAGTATCTCATCGCGCGCCTGCTGGCCACCACCGGGTTCTGCATCGGCCCGTTTGTGGCTGTGCATTTCCAGGACCCCAACGCCGGCGGACTTTCCAACAGCACCGTCGTGCTTTGCGGCACCGCCGCGGGAATCGCCGGCGCGCTCGCCAACATCATTCTCGGCCGGCTCGGCGATCGCCGCGGCCATCGCCTCGGCGTGATCGCGGGAGCGCTGATGCAGGTGCTCACGCTGATCGTGCTGCTCGCCGGCCACGGCCTGCCCGCCTGCCTCCTGGCCTATTTCGGCATCGGCCTCGGTGGCGCGGTCTCGATCGTCTCGCACAACAACATGCTGTTCGAGACCTGCCCTCATGACCACCGCCTCGCCCACATCACCGTGGCCAACCTCGTCTCCGCCGTCCCGCTCATGGTGGCGCCCCTCCTCGCCGGCGCGCTCGCGCACCACGCCGGGCTCCCCGCTCTCTTTGCCGCCAGCCTCGCGATCAGCATCGTGGCCGCCGCGTGGACCATCCTGCGCGTGCGCGACCCGCGCGACGTGCTGCTCGCCGCGGGGTGACGGCTATCCCCGACTGTGCTACATAGCCAGAGCGGCATGGTGCCGCAGGAGGTTGACCCGATCATGTCCACGGCCCCACACGATCTGCGCTGCGAATACTTCACCAATCCCCTCGGCCTCGACGTCACGCGCCCACGCCTGTTCTGGCGCCTGCAAGATGCTCGCCGCGGCGCCGCCCAGACCGCCTACCAGATCCGGATCGCCTCCGCGCCGCAACACCTCGCCGGCGACACCGCCGACATCTGGGATTCCGGGCGCGTGGCCTCCGCCGCCACCACCCACATCGAAGCCGGCGGTCCCCCTCCCACCTCCGGCGAGCGCCGCTACTGGCAGGTGCGCGTGTGGGATGACGCCGGCGAAGCCTCCCCCTGGAGTGAAACCCAGTGGTGGGAAATGGGGCTGCTGCGCCGCCAGGACTGGAAGGCCTCCTGGATCGGCCACCCCGCGCCCGCCACCGACGAGGTCCTCTTCCCCGCGCCCTGCCTGCGCCGCGAGTGGACCCTCAACCAGCCCGCCACCCGCGCCCGCCTCTACGTCACCGCCCGCGGCCTCTACGACGTCTCCATTAACGGGCAGCCCGTGACGAACGATGCGATGCGCCCCGGCTGGACAGACTACTCGAAGCGCCAGCCCTACCAGACCTACGACGTAACCGCCCTGCTGCGCGAAGGCGCCAACGCGATCGGCGCCATGCTCGGCACCGGCTGGTACTGCGGCAATCTCGCCTGGAAGAAGCAAGTCTACGGCAAGCGCCCCCGCCTCCTGCTCCAACTCGACCTGACCCTCGCCGATGGCTCACGCCGCCGCGTGTGCAGCGACGACGCCTGGCGCGCCACCGACACCGGCCCCATCCGCCAGTCCGACATGCTCATCGGCGAACAGGTCGACCTGCGCTGCGCGCTGACCGGCTGGGACGCACCGGGATTTTCCGACTCCGACTGGGCCGCCGTGGCCGTGGAACCGCGCGACGACATCCCCCTCGTCGCGCACGTGGGGCCACCGGTCCGCACGATCGAGGAATTACGCCCCGTCACCACCAGCACCCTGCCCAGCGGAGCCACGATAGTCGACCTGGGTCAAAATATGGTTGGCCACATGCGCCTGCGCGTACCCGCCGGCCTTCCCGCCGGCACCACACTGGTCCTGCTCCACGCCGAAATTCTCAACCCCGACGGCACGCTCTACACCAAGAACCTGCGCTCCGCCACCTCGACCGACCAACTGACGCTGGACGGGCAGGCCTGCACATGGGAACCGCGCTTCACCTTCCACGGCTTCCGCTATGTCGAGCTCAGCGGCTCGCCCGTGCCGCCCACCGCCGACTGGTTCACCGGCATCGTGCGCCACTCCGTCATCCCCACCACCGGATCCTTTGCCTGCTCCAATCCCCTCCTTAACCAGCTCCAACACAACATCCAGTGGGGCCAGCGCGGCAATTTCCTGGAAGTGCCCACCGACTGCCCCCAGCGCAATGAACGCCTCGGCTGGATGGGAGATGCCCAGGTCTTCGTCCGCACCGCCTGCTTCAATGCCGACGTCGCCGCCTTCTTCACCAAGTGGATGGTCGACGTGGTCGACGCCCAGCGCGCCGACGGCAACTTCACCGATGTGGCTCCCGACATCCTGACCAACATCGACCTCGCGCCGGATATGCTGACCGACAATCTCAACCCCTCCCCGGCCTGGACGGATGCTGGCGTGATCGTGCCATGGACCGTCTATCGCTGCTACGGCGACCGCCGCCTGCTCGCCACGCACTATCCGGCGCTGAAGCGCTACCTGACCCTGCTTGAGCGCCGCAGCACGGGTCTGATCGGGCCCGATGCCGGCTATGGCGACTGGCTGCAGGTGGATACCTTCACCCCGCTGGACCTCATCTCCACCGCCTACTTTGCGCACAGCGCCGACCTGATGGCGCGCATCGCCGGCGTCCTCGGGCGCGCGGCCGATGCCCGCCGCTACGCCGCCCTCTTCCGCCGCGTCACGCGCGCCTTCCAAAACCGCTTCATGAGCCCGGACGGACGCCTCGCCGGCGACACGCAGGCCGCCTACGTGCTGGCCCTCTACTTCAACCTCGTCCCCGCGAACCGGCGTGACGCCGTCGTGCGCAACCTCGTCACCCAGGTCCAATCCGGCCGCTCGGCCGTCTGGCCCTACCCCGCGCGCAACAACCACCTCTCCACCGGCTTCGTCGCCGTCAACAAGATCTGCTTTGCCCTCGCCGAGGGTGGCGACCTGCCCCTGGCCTATCGCCTGCTCCTGAACGAGGACTACCCCTCCTGGCTGTTCCCCGTGAAGCAGGGCGCCACCACCATCTGGGAGCGCTGGGACGGCTGGACGCCCGAGAAGGGCTTCCAGGATCCCGGCATGAACTCTTTCAACCACTACGCCTACGGCGCCATCGGCGAGTGGCTCTACCAGGTGGTCGCGGGACTCGACCTCGCCGACGATGGCGACGGCGGCACCCACTGGCGCATCGCTCCGCGGCCCCTGCATCCCGACGACGCACCCGCCGGCCTCACCCCCATCACCCACGCCGAGGCCGCCCACGACTCGCTGCACGGCCGCGTGCGCAGCGCCTGGGTCCTCGATGGCGACCGCCTCACACTGGATCTCACCGTGCCGCCCAACACCCGTGCCACCGTGGTCCTGCCCACATCGGACGCCTCCACCGCCACCGAGGGCGACACCGCGCTGGCCCAGGCGCCCGACGTCCGCGACCTCCGCACCACCGCCGACACCACCACCGTGTCAGTCGCCGCCGGCACCTATCGCTTCACCTGCCGCCTGGCCCGCGCACGCTCCGCCATGAAGCCGTGAAACAGCCGGCTTCGATAGCTGGAGGGACGGCCTCCGTGCCGTCCGTGGATGGTCGACGACATCTTGCATCAGGCGGGCTGTCGCCCCACCTAAGCTTTGTCGCGAGCTTTGTCGGGGACTTTGTCGCACAAGCTCGCGACAAGGATCCCGACAAAGATATGACGCGAGGATTGGGGAAGCACCAGCGCGCTTGATCGGGCGCACACGTCATGCCTCCGGAAATGCGCACTCGCCAATAACCAGTGAGCGTGCTTTACTCACCGGATCGCGTAGGAGGTGGCCTATGCTTCGAATTCTTTTGGTCGAAGACAACGAGATGAACCGCGACATGCTGCGTCGCCGGCTGGAGCGTCACGACTACGAAGTCTTGCTCGCAGCCGACGGTCAGAGCGCAATCGACATCACCCGCCGCGAACGCCCCGCCGTCGTCCTCATGGACCTGGGCCTGCCGATCGTGGACGGCTGGACGGCCATCCGCACGCTCAAGGACGCCCCCGCCACCCGCGACATTCCGATCATCGCCCTGACCGGCCATGTCATGGCCGCGGATGAGCAGCGCGCGCGCGCCGCGGGCTGCGACGCCTTCCACGCCAAGCCCATCGACATGCCCAGCCTGCTGGCTGAAATCCAGCGCCTGAGCAACCCGCCCGCCCCCCTGCCATCACCAAGTTTCTAGCCCATGTAATTTCGCGCGTGACGCGCTCGCCGCTCATACTTAGAATGCAGTCGCTGGTGGTACGCGTTGGCCGCTGCTTCATCAGGAGATGATCCTATGCAGTCCGAGCCCCATGCGTTGTGGTTCACAGGAATCCTAACCCTGTTCGTGGCTGCAGTCGCCTTCGCCGAGGGCCCCACCAACGAACCCACCGTCCGCCTCAAACAACTCTCGATCGAAGAGTTGATGGCGGTCGAGGTCAGCACGGTGACGACCGCCTCGCGCCGGGAGGAATCCCTGCTGGAAGCGCCGGGAACCGTCATCGTCATCGACCGCCGCCAAATCGAGCGCCGCGGCTATGTGACGCTGGTGGATGTCCTGCGGGACCTGCCCGGCATCGACCTCATCCCGTACTACTTCAGCGAGATCGGCACCCAAGTGGCCATCCGCGGAATCAACGGCAACAACAAGGTCGTGATCCTCGTCAACGGCATGCGCGTGAATCCGCCGGGCGGCGAGTACTATCCCCTGCGCACCGACTTCAGCGTGCGCCAAGCCGAGCAGGTCGAGATCATCTACGGCCCCGGCTCCACACTCTATGGGCAGGACGCTATCGCGGCCGTCATCAACATCATCACGCGCACCCCGGAGGCCCCACAGGGCGAGGTATCGGTGGCCGGCGGCCCGAACGATACGCGCCAGGCCTGGGGCACTCTTTCCGGCGCCTTCGGACCGGAGGGCGCCTTCCGGGTCCTCGCACACGCCTACTACTTCCATTCCGAACTCACCGATCTCGCGCATGAGTATCCGGACTGGTGGGCGCCCTATCGCGCGGTGGCCGCCCCCAAGGGCACCACGGGCGCCCCCACGCGCTGGGACGATGGCCTCAATGTCGTCCTGCGCGTCGAGAGCGAGGAGTCCTCGCTGCAATGGTTCCAGCGCGTATCCGAACGCAGCAGCTCCGAGGGCTTCTCCACCATCCTGGGCTATGTCCCCGAGGCGCGCTGGGAGGACATGTCCACCGTGATCGAGGCGAAGAACAGCTTGCCGGTCGCCGATCAGGTGCGTCTGGAATCCGCCCTCACCTATAGCCGCTACGAGATCGATCCGGATTCGCGCTATGTCTTCCCCTCCGGTGACACGCAGTGGTTCTATGACGACTACAAGTACGGCATCGGCTCCGGCGCCAGCATCGAGGAAACCGTCCGGATGGAGGTGACCCCGAGCTTGAACGTGCTGGCTGGCGGCATGGCGTCCAGCTACGAGATCACGCCCAAATCCACCGTGCCCGGGCGCGCCAACCCGGAGGAAGACGTCAGCGCCCAGGCCGGCGAGTTCGTCTACTACACCGAAGCAGGAAACCCCGCCACACGCCAGGAGGTCCCGCGCTCCGTCACGCGCAGCTACGAAACCTACGCCGGCTACGTGGAGTCCGCCTGGCAGGCCCTCGACCGCTGGAAGGTCATCGGCGGCGTCCGCTCCACCTACGACACGCGCTTCGACGATACCCCGCTCACCCCGCGCTTCTCGCTGATCCACTCGCTGAGCGAAATCCTGACCGCCAAGTACACCTACACGCGCGCGTACGTGGCGCCCGCACCCTACTTCAGCAACGCGCCCTACGACAACGGAACGGTCCTGAGCATTCCCAACCCCGACCTCGAACCGGAAAAGGCCGAGTCCCACGAGTTGAACCTGAACGTGGTCACCCACTGGGGCAACGGCGGCATCAGCGCCTACACCGGCAACCAGGAAAACCGCATCCTGGTGGCGGACACCCTGGCGCCGCCCACCATCGTCATCGACCAAGTCTACATGCAGGATGGATCCACCCGCGTGCTCGGACACACCGTCAACAGCGGCAACAGCGAAAACCGTGGATTCGATATCTATGGCGAGCTGCACCTCGGCCCCGTCAGCCCCTGGTTCTCCTACTCCCGCATCTGGTTCGACCGTGAATCCGGCTGGGCCGCCGACGGACTGCCCAGCCTCTCCACCCAACTCGGGCGCCTGGGCGCCACCTGGGCCGCCACCGAACGCCTCCTCATCACCCCCAGCTTCTACATTCGCTCCAGGCCCGAGAATGTCACCGCCGGCGAACTCGATCACGAACTTGAAACACCGTGGGACCTTAATCTGCACGTGCAGTACCGGCTGAACGACTACGTCGATCTCTACACCACCATTTACAACGTTACCGATCACCACTATGCCCTCGGCGGCATCACGGGCGATGCGGTTCCCCAGGAAACCATCCACGGCATGGCCGGCATGAAGGCGCGCTTCTGACCGGGATGCTCATGCACACACCGTCTTCACAGCAATTCGTGTGGCGCGCCCCAACGCCCGGCCTGCGCTGGAAACTGACCGGCGCCATCGTCGCCATGGTGGCCCTGATGGCCGCCGCCGGCCCCGCCTCCACCACCCCGCCAGAGTTCCGCGAACATGACATCAAGGCCGTCTTCCTCTTCCGCTTCCTCCAGTTCGTCGAATGGCCCGCCACGGCGTTCGCGGAGGACGACAGCCCGATCGTGATTGGCGTGCTGGGTGATGACCCCTTTGGCGCCGCCCTCGATGAGACCGTGCGCAACGAAGTGGTCGGCAACCGGCACGTCGTCATTCGGCGCGGAACCGATTTAGCCGCCGTACAGCCTTGCCACCTGCTCTTTGTGAGCCGCCAACCGGACGGGACCCTGCCGGACACTTGGTCTCCGCTCCCCACCGGCGTGCTTCTGGTCGGGGAAGCCCCCGAGTTTCTCAGCCGCGGGGGCATGGTGAATTTCTATATGCAGGACAACCAAGTCCGCTTCGAAATCTGCCCCGAAGCCGTGGAACAGGCCCAACTCCGCATGCGGTCCCGTCTGTTGCGCCTGGCCCGCCTCGTCGAGTGCCCGGCGGCCGCGCCGCACTGATATGAAACGCTTCTCCGAATTTTCACTGCGCCTCAAGCTGGCGTTGCTCGTCATCGGCGCCAGCAGCGCGGCACTCTTGTCCGCCTTCCTCGCCATCACCCTGAACGAGATGCGCACCTTCTCGCCACGCGCCCGCGAAAACCTCACTTCGCAAGCCGCCACCGTCGGCTTCCATGCCTCCGCCGCCATGGTGTTCCTGGACGAAGAAGATGCCGCCCATACGCTCGCAGCACTGCGCATGAACAGCAGCATCATGGCCGCCGCCCTCTACACGCCGGATGGACGCCTGTTCTCCCAATACCTGCGGCCCGATGCCTCCGCCGATCTGATCCCGGCCACGCCCGTCCCCACCCGCGGCAGCATCGTGGAGCGGCAAATGGCCATCGTCCATCCCGTCCTCCACGAGGGCGAGAACGTGGGAACGTTGTACATGCTCTCCGATCTCAGCGAGTTCTACACCACGCTCGTGCGCAACGTGGTCGCCGCCGCACTGCTCATGGCCATCGGCATCCTCGTGGCCGTGGCGCTCTCCACCTTCCTGAGCCGCGCGCTGTCGGCGCCCATCCAGGAATTGGCGCGCGTGGCCGAGCACGTCACCCGCGACAAGGACTACACCCTGCGCGCAACCCGGCACGCGCGCGACGAGGTCGGCGTCCTGATCGACGCGTTCAACGAAATGCTCGCGCGCATCCTCGAGCGTGACAACGAGCTGCGCCGCATCCAGAGCGACCTCGAAGTGCGCGTGCGCGAACGCACGGCCGAACTGGAGTCCATCAACCGCTCCCTGATCGAGGAAGTGAATGCGCGCCGCTCGGTGGAGGCCCAGCTCATCGTCGCGCGCGATCGCGCGGAAGCCGCCAGCCGCGCCAAGAGCACCTTCCTGGCCAATATGAGCCACGACCTGCGCACCCCCCTGACCGCCGTCATCGGCTACAGCGAAATGCTCGAAGAGGATGCGCGCGATAAGGGCAACAGCGGCACCGTCGAAGACCTGCGCCGCATCCAGGTCGCCGCCAACCATCTCTTAAGTCTGCTCAGCGACCTGCTGGACCTCTCCCGCATCGAGGCCGGCCGCATGGAACTCCAGCCCGAGTCCGTTGACCTGGCGGCTTTCGTACGCGAATTGGAGCCTGCTTCACGCATGCTGTGCGACGCGAACCACAACCGCCTGACCATCGCGTGCCTGGGGGACCTCGGCCGAATCCAGGCCGACCGCACCCGACTGAGGCAGGTCCTCTACAACCTCATCAGCAACGCCGCCAAATTCACCCGCAACGGCGAAGTCCGACTGGCCGTCGCACGCGTGAACGGGCAGGACCCCGCCGGCGTTCGCTTTGACATCAGCGATACCGGCATCGGCATCGCACCCGAAAATCTGGAGCGCATCTTCGAACCGTTCGTTCAGGCGGAAGCCACCACCGCCATCACCTACGGAGGCTCCGGCCTTGGGCTTGCCATCTGCCGGCGCTGCTGCGAGCTGATGCGCGGCTCGATCACCGTCGCGAGCGTGCTCGGCAAAGGCACCACCTTCACCGTACAGGTGCCCACGCCCACGCCCACCGACGCCGCGAGCTGAGCGGCACGCACACCACCCGCCCGGGTCAGCCAAATGCCGCCGGCACGTAGCCCGGACAGCGCGGGGTCACGAACCGCGGCTCCAGCCGCGCATAGCGTGGCAGCCCGTTCTCCAGCGGAACGGGCGCCCAGCGCTCGCCAATCAGCGGACGCGCATAGCGCACAAACGCATCCGTCACGTCGGTGCCCTCGGGCGTGATCCAGTCGGCCGGCAGCTGGCGGTGAAAGTTGGCCACATCGCCCAGCGGAACCTGACCATAGGCGGCGCGATACGCCTCGCCGGGCTCCCGCGTGATCGAGGCCATCCATCCCGTCCCCGCCGTTCGCGCCAGCACCGTGGCGTGCCGCCCCACCGCAAAGGCCTCCTCCAGATCGACGGTGGAGGCATAGGCCGACATCGACCGCTGGTCGCAGCCCGCCACCTGACCATGCGCCCAGCCGCGCGCCGCCAGCCCCACATCGTGCAGGCGGTTCACCACCACCTGGGTCACCGTGGTCCGGCTGGCCGCATACTCAATGTGGCCGAACGCATCCCGGTTCGCCCCCAGATCTCCCACCGGAAAGCCTTCGCTGACCACCAACAGGCAGCGCCCGCGGCGGCGAACCATCGCGTTCACCCGCCCCACCAAATCCTCCAACGTCAGCCCGCTCTCGGCCATGGCGATCAGCATGGGCCAACGCCGCTCAGGGTCCGCCAGGCGCGCCGCCGCCGGAATGAAGCCGGCCGTCCGCCCCATGGCCTGCATCACCAGGACGGGCCCCGCCGGCGCAAAGCCCGCATTCTCTTCATTCATGTTCTGCGCCATGCAGGCCCAATAGCGCGCGACCGAACCGTAACCCGGGGTATGGTCGAGCAACCGGAAGGAGGGATCCCCCACATCGTTGTCGATCGTCTTCGGCACGCCCACACAAACGAGATCCAGCCCGCGCGCCGCCGCCGCCCGGCTCAGCTTGTCCGCCGTATCCATCGAGTCGTTGCCACCAATGTAGAAAAAGTATCCGACGTCATGGGCCGCAAACACATCCAGCACGCGCGTCAGGTCCGGGCTGTCCGCATCCCGGATCTTGTAACGACAGGTGCCGATGGCGCCGGCTGCCGGCGTGTGTTCCAGCAGATCGATCTCGCGCGGCGGCTGAGCGGACAGATCGAGCAGTTCTTCGCGCAGAATGCCCTCGATGCCATGCCACCCCGCCAGGACTGTTCCAAACGTATCCGGGGCCGCGCGGCAGCCCTCGATCACGCCCCGCAGCGAGTTGTTGATCACGGGCGACGGTCCGCCGGATTGTGCGACGACGACTTGGCGCGGCATGCCCACATCCTTCCTGGGCCGCAGCGTCGCGGCCGTTGTTAGAAACCAAACGCGAGTTGAGCGGCGACCTGATCCTGATCCTCGATATCGCGTCCGTCCGGACGTTCGCCGCGTTCAAAGCTGTACTCGCCCTTGAGAACCAGTTGCGGGCTCCAGCGCCAGCCGGCGCCCAGGCTGAGCCGCCACAAGTCTTCGGCGCGCGCGGCCCAGGCGTCTCGCTCATACGCGCCCTGACCCGTCACGGCGAATCCGTCTGGGCATGACAAGGCACTGAAGCGCGCCGCCGCATAGAGCTTGCTCACCACCGTCTGCACGCCTTCCACGCTCCAGTAGAGCACGTCGCGCGTGTTGTCGCGCGCGGTGTCGTCATCGTCGTAGCAGAGCCCGCCCACATGGCCGCCCACATACCCGCGGGCCCACGTCAGCCGCGCGTCCAACTGGGCCAGCTCCGCGTGAAAGGTGCTCGTTGTCTCCGGGCCGCCCAGCGGGCGCAGAAACTCATTCGCAAACCACAGCTCGCCGCTTTCGTCCTTCTGCACGCTGAGGTCGCCCGTGCGCATGGCGCTGGCGCTGATCCGTAGAGGGCCCACCGGCTGCCAGCCGATGCGGGCCACCACCGCTTTGTCCGGATCGCCATCGTCGATCTTGTGGTTGCCACCATTCTGAACCGCCAACACCGCATCCAGAGGCCCGCCCACGCCATACAGCTCCACGCCCTCATCGACACCCCAGATGTCGCTGATCGAGTGCGAAATCATCGGGTTGTCGATGGCATCCCGCGTCCGGTACTCCTCGCCGAAGGGAATATCGAACCGGCCTGCGCGCGCCGTGAGCGAGCCGCCGCCGCCCCACAGCTGCTCGCCGCCCTCGATGTCCACGTAAAGCTCACCCACGTTGACATCCGTGTTCATGTCCTCGCGCTGGTACAGATTCAACTCCGAAAACAGGAATGCGCGATCCAGCAACTGCGCCTCCAGAAACAGCCGCGCCTCGTCCACCCGGAACTCCGAATTCGGAAACGCACCCCCGTCGGGCGTGTCAAAGAAGGCGACGGCGCCTTCACCCCGGATCAGCAGCCGCGGCGCCAACGCGCGCCCCGCAGGAACGGCCGGTGCGGGCGCCACCGGCTGCAGCGCCACAACCTGCGCCTCCAGCGTGTCGATCCGCGCCTTCAGCTCGTCCAGTTCCGCGGCCGAGGGAGGTGGCTCATCCGCCACCACCAGGCGGCATACCACCGCCAGCATCCCGACTATGGTGCCCCAACGACGCATGGTGAACCTCCCCTCGCGCTCCTGAACACGCGGTAGTGTGAACCCGTGCCACGGATTGTGCAACCGTTTCCACCACCGCCAGCGGCTGCGTTCAGGGCCCGGTCCACGCCTGCGCAGCATCGAACAGCGCCACGATATTTTCAGGGGGTACATTGGCCTGAATATTGTGCACGGACGCGCACACAAAGCCGGTGCGGTCTCGCATGAAGATATCCAGATTGGAGCGGACTTCGGCCGCAACCGCCTCGGGGCGCGCGGTCGTGAGCGTCCCCTGGCAATCGCAGGCCCCACCCCAGAATCCTATGCGGCTGCCGAATTCTTCCTTCAGTCGCTGCGGATCCATCCCGGTGGCCGTCGTCTGCACCGGATTCAACAGATCAACCCCCATCTCGATCAGCGACGGGATCAGCGGCAAAATGGCGCCGTCCGAGTGCAGCAGCACTTTCCACTGGGTATGCCCATGGATCCATTCCAGCCCGCGCCGATACGCCGGCAGCAGCAGGTTTCGAAACATCGGGGTCGACAGGAACGGCGCATGCTGGGTGCCGAAGTCGTCGCAGAATTGCAGCACCTGGATCCGCTCCCCGACCGCCGCATGCAGCTCGGCCAGATTGTGCAGCCAGACGACCACCAGCTTCTCGTACAGGGCCTCGACGTATTCCGGCTCCGTCGCAAAGGTGAGCATCCACGACGAAAAATCGCCCTGCCCCAACCCGTAGAACAATTCGTGCGGCGGGCCCAGCGGTGCCACAATCGCCTTGTCGGTTTCGCGGTACAGGCGCTCCGCCATCACCGCGTAATGATCCAGCTCCTCGGTCGTCAGTCGGGGCGGTTGGTACGAATCGAGATCCACATGCTGCGCGCCGGGATGCACCTCGGTGCGATCGAAGTACCAACCATCCTTCGGCATGCGCGCAATCGGCTCGCCGTCGCGCTCAATCAGCAGCGCCCCCTCCGGCTCGGTCACCGGGCTGAAGCCTCCCGGAACCTCCACCCGCGTGCCGTCGAACAGCGTGTACGGCTTCCAGTCCCGATTGACGATGCCGAAGGCCACCGAGGGACGGTAGAGCCCGACGCAATCCGCCCCGAAGCGCTGGGCCACATCCACGTCGATCTCGGCCAGCATCTGGTACACATCGAAGACGCGAATGGGGCGCATTGGGTCAAGCCTCAGATGCCGCCGCAGCGCGGCGTAGGCCATGGCCGCAATCCCGCTCTGGCGCGTGCCGCCCACGTCAATCGGCACCCGGTCCACGGGCTCATGGTGAATGGCGCGCTGGATTCGTTCACGAGAATTCATGCATCGCATGGTGCCGGGTTCACGCGTGCGCGTCAACCCGTGTCTGAAGGTGGCCCGTGCGCTCCGTCGCGCGGGCGCGGCTCGCCGACCGTGCTCACGATTCAACGAATGAATGGCTCATCACACCACGC
>CAZWQJ010000003.1:43390-54809 GCA_964635825.1 uncultured Victivallales bacterium
GCGGCTCGCCGACCGTGCTCACGATTCAACGAATGAATGGCTCATCACACCACGCCGCCAACAGTGCTGCCGTCAGCCCATCCAGCGAGGGCAGCACGTGATCGGCCGCGCGCAGCGAGTCCGCCGGGTGCGTCGTCGCGACGGCCACCACCCGCATGCCGCCGCGGTGCGCCGCCTCGATGCCGACATGCGCATCCTCAATCACCACCGCGCGCGACGCCGGGAGCCCCAGCGCCGCGGCCGCCTTGAGAAAAACCTCGGGATCGGGCTTGCCGTGTGTGACATCCTCGGACGCCACCATCTGCGCAAAGTGCGCGCGCAGCCCGAGCATCTCCAGCGCGCAATCGAGATTCGCGCGCGGCGTGGAGGACCCGATCGCACAGGGGATGGCGTTCGCCCGCAAATCGTCCAGCAACGCTCGCACACCCGGCAGCGCGGTTATTCCCTCCGCGCGGATGATGTCGCGGTAGATTGCTTCTTTCTCGTCGCCCAGACGCTGCGCGTCCGGGACGTTGCTCGCCCAGCCCAACAGCTCCGTGATGATCTGAATATTGCGCATGCCGAAGCTGCGCTGAAAATGCCCCTCCGGCAATGGCAGCCCCCGTTCCGCCGCCAGCCGCTCCCAGGATTCCAGATGCTGCCGCGAGGAGTCCGCGATGACCCCATCAAAATCGAAGAGTACGCCCCAGGTCTTCATGAAGGCGCGCATGGTGGAGAAGAAGCCGCGGGGTGGCAAGAGGCAAGTGGAGCGAAACTCCGGCGGGACGAAGACGCAAGGCGTGGGTCGCGCTGTCTTCACCCCATATCCGTCCCCCGCCCGTTCGATCCCACACACTCTCAGCCCATGATATATCGGTTATCGATATATCATGGGCTGAGAGTGCATGTATGAGATTCGGTTGAGGCGTTGGGGGGCAGGACGAGACGAACCCGAGGAGTCTTCGGGTTTGGCCCCTACAGCCTGCAGGTGGTACCTGCCCGGAGATTACTCCCGGGCGAGTCGACGGACCTGATCGAGGTAGCGCGCGACGTGGGGCTGATCCTGAAAAGATTGGGCGCGCTCCAGCAGGTCGACGGCGCTCGCGTAGCGGCCGCGCTCCACCTCCACCTGGGCCTGGCGCACCAGCCCCCGCACTTCAAACCCGCCGATGCGCGCCGCACGCTCATAGACCATGGCCGCCTCCTCCGACTGGCCGCGCTCGCGATGCAAATCGCCGACCGTCAGCAGCGACTCGCCGTCCAGCGGATCCTCGCGCAACAGCGACTGGTACTGCGCGAGCGCGCCTGCGCTGTCGCCGCGGCGGCGGGCAATATCGGCGCGCAGCCGCCGCCAGGCGCGAGCCTCCACCGCGTCTGTGCCCGCGTCGGCCGCCGCGCCCGTCGCGCGCTCGAGCAACGTTACGGCGGCATCGGTCTGGTCGGCGGCCAGCAGCGCCGCGATCGCGCGCCGTGAACGCGGCGTCGCCGCCTGAGCGGGCGGGAACGCGGCGTCGTACGCGGCCACCGCATCGTCGGCCTGGCCCGCATCCAGATACAGATCGCCCAGTGTCGCCAGCATGTCCGGTGTGGCACTCCCCAACCGGCGCGCCGTCTCCAGCTGGGCGATCGCCTCCGCGTGGCGCCCCTGCGTGGCGGCCGCGCCCGCCCGCAGCGCCCACAGGTCGTCGTTCTGCGGCGCCGCCATCAGCATCTCGCGCAGCAGCGCCTCCGCCTCGGCATAGCGCTGCTGCCCCAACAGGCAGCGCACCAGGCCGCGGCAGGCCTCGCCGTCCCCCGCCCGCAGCAACAGCGCCTGCCGGTACGCGCCCTCTGCAGAGACCGACTGTTCCAGCAGCGAGAACGCATGCCCCAGCAACAGGTAGGTGTCCGCGTCGCCCTGCCCATCGCGCACCAGCGCCGCCAGCGCTTCCTGCGCCGGCCCGGCCCGCTCCTGCATCAGGCACACGCGCGCCAGATTGTTCAGCGCCGACCGAAAGCGCGGCAGTTTGCGCAAGGCTTCGCGATAGGCGGATTCCGCCTCCGTCAGACGGTTGGTCTGCGCATAGAGATTGCCGAGCGCGTAATCGAGCGCGGCGCTGCCGTGGGCCCGATCCTCGCGCTCCAGCAGCGACACGGCCGCGGCCAGATTGGTGCCGGCCTGCGTCATCGCCGCCTGCAACAGATCGGCCTCGCGCGCCGTCACCACCGGCTCGAACGGATCCGGCGCCGCGCCTGCCGGGCCGCCCGTCTGCGCCGCCGCCAACTGCGCCCCCGCCAGCAACAGTGCCAACACCAGGCCGCGCCCATCCCACCGGCCACTCACCCGCATCCGTGTTCGTCGTGTATTCATTCGTCCAACTTGAATGTCATGCGCTGCCGCACCCGCACCGCCACCGGTCGGCCATCCTTGAGGCCGGGTTCAAACCGCCAGCGCCGCACCGTATGCAGCACCGCGTCCTCAAACACCCCCGCCGGTTCGGCATGCACGACGGCGGCATCCGTCACCGCCCCCTCGGCCGTCACCACGAACTCAACCTGCACCTCGCCTTCCAGCCGGCGCATGCGCGCCTGCGGCGGATACAACGGCGTCAGGCGGCCCAGCGGATGCGGCGGCGAGTCCGCATCCAGCACATCGAAAATCATATCGTCCGGGGCCACCAGCAAGGACTCCGTCGCCACCGGAAAGCGGATGGCGACATCGCCGATGCCGGAGGGCATCTCCGGCGCCAAGGCCATCAGCGGTGCTACCACGGCTGCCACGCGCGGCGGCGCTTCCGCCAGGCGCGGCAGCGGCAGCGGCGTCGGCGGGCGCAGCGGATCGGCGACCGGTGGCGGCGGGGGCGGGGGCGGCGGGGGCAATTCCACCGTGTCCACGCGGCGCACCGCCAGCGTGGCGGGGGGCGGCGCCGAAAGCAGATCCAGCAGCGGCAGGGAGACTATGGTGGCGATCGTGACCACCACGGCATTGGCGACCAGACGCCAAGCGCCACGCGTCACCCGCGCGTCGCCGCCCACCACCAGATCCGCCGGTACGACCCTCATGCGCCTTCCACTCCGATCGGCGCCGCCACTCGCAACGCCGGTTGCCCATTGAACTCGCGAAGCGCGTTGAACATCGCCACCAGATTAGCCACCGGCGTTCGCGCCTGCACATTGTGCACGGTGTTGAAAACAAATCCGCCCCCGGCCGCAAACACGCGGCAGCGCTCCAGAACCTGACTGCGCACCTCCTGGGGTGTCCCGAACGGCAGTGTCTTCTGCGTATCCACACCCCCGCCCCAGAACACCAACCGGTCTCCAACGCGCTCCTTCAGCAACGCCGGATCCATGCCCACCGCCGAGCACTGCACCGGGTTCACAATATCGAAGCCGCAGGCGATGAACGGCTCCAGAAACGGCGCCACGGCCCCGCAGGAATGCTTGAAGGTCTTCCAAGCCGTGTTCGCGTGTATCCACGCATTGATGCGCCGGTAATACGGCGCGTAGAGCTCGTCGAATGTCGCCGGGGAACAGAAGCTGGAGGACTGCGTACCAAAATCGGTTCCGCAGACGAAGCAGACATCGAGCGCGTCCGCCAGCACGGGACGCAGCCGTTCGAGGTTCTGCAACGCCACCTCGCACTGGCCCGCGAATACCGCGTGAATGTAGTCGCGCCGCGAGGCCGTCGCCATGTACCACTCCGCGATGTCGCGGATGCCCTTGGGATGCTTCAGGAACGGCGCCGGCACGAGTGCGATGTCGCCAAACGCGGTGCCGCCAACTCCGCCCACCACCCCATGGGCGGAACCGCGCAGTCGTGCCGCTTCCCTTCGAAAATACTCCACATCGACATCGGCAAGCGGCGCGAACTCCTCCAAGTTGTCAACCGGATCCAGCCGATCCTCGTCGATAGGCTCTTGCCGCACGATCGTGTCGAAGAAATACCCGCCAACCGGCAGCCGGCCGCTGGGTGGCGCGTTGCGGTCGCCCTCCGGATAGAGGAGCAGCTCGCCATTCGCATCCGCCGTCGTGACGAAATGCTCCGAAACGAGCAGCTCCTGGCCCCACGGCGCACGGAACTCGCGCCAGTTCTCGTTGCGAAAACCAAAGATCGTCTTCGGCCCAGGCAGGGGCACCGTGTCGAGTTCCAGCGCCTCGCGTAGGTCATCCTCGATTTCACCCAGCATCTGGTACGGTTCACACACCTTCACCGGCCGCCGCGGCAGTCCCAACGCGTCACGCAGTTGCGCCACGCAGGTCACATGCATGCCCGTCACCGCCGTCGCCCCGAAGTCAACCGGGATCCGATCGGGGGTGCGATGGTTCAACGCCGTACGTAAACGTTCCCGTGGTGTCATGCGGCCCTCAATGCTCTTCGCGCCCTGCGGCGACGCTGACGCTGCCGGCACCCGCCAGCTTGCACTCGTCGATCAAGTCCACCAGTATGCCGGTGCGCGCGCGTTCATCCGCGACAATCACCACCGGCACCTCGTCCTGCCGCACCTGGCGCGCCACGATGCCGCGCACCGCGTTCAGATCCACGGCGCGCCCGTCGTAAACGATCTCCCCCTCCGCCGTCAGCGCCAGGAACAGACTGTCCTTCGCGAGCCGCGTGGCGCTCACGGCCTTCGGCTTCTGCACATCCACACCCGTCTCCTCCACAAAGACGGTCGTGACGATAAAGAAAATCAGCAGCAGGAAGACCATGTCGATCAGCGGCGACATATTGATATCGACGCCGCGCTGCTCGGAGGCTTCACCGTAGTTGAGTTTGCGGATCATCCCGGGGTGGCCTCCATGGGAGTGATCCCGCGGCGCGCCAGCACCACCAGCAACCGGCTGCGGCAACGCTGAAAGCCGGCGTGTACCTGATCCTGCAGCCGATGCAGCCGCGCCACGCCAAAGAACCCGGGGATGGCCACCACCAGCCCGAACTGGGTGGTGATCAGGGCCTGGCTGATGCCGCCCGCCACGCGCGCCGCCGTGTCGCCGGACGCCTGCGATACCGCCTGGAACGTGGCGATCATTCCCAGCACCGTGCCCAGCAACCCCAGCAGCGGCGCCGCGCTGGTCAGCGCCGCCAGCACCGTCAGATCCCGACTGAGCCGTGACACTGCCGTGTCCTGCGCGCGCGCAAACGCCTCGGACGGCGAGTCCTGCCGGCGCCACGCCTCCATGGCCAAAACCACCGCCTGCGATAGCACACCGGGGCGGGTATGCCAGGTGGCCACCTGGGACTCCAGCGTGCGCGCATCGCCGGCTCCCTCGAGCTCGCACTCCACCTCGCCAACCGCTTCGACGACCGTGCCCAGCCACTCGCGGCTGCGCAGGAAATAGAACCAGATGCCGGCCGACGCGGCCGCAATCGGCCACATCAGCGGGCCGCCGCTCTGCCAGTACTGCGCGATATGCGTCAAGGCCTGCACTCGCGTCCCCCCTTAGCTCCGCCGCGCATCGGCCCGCTTGCGGACGCGGTTGCTGAAGATGATGATGGCCTGCTCCAAAGCGCCCAGCATGGTGCGCACTTTGCGCGCCAGGTACGAATGCACGAGCAGCACCGGCACCGCAATGACCAGGCCCACCTCGGTCGTCACCAGCGCTTCGGCAATACCGCCCGAGAGCAGCCGCGCATCGCCGGTGCCGAACAGCGTGACCAATTGGAAGGTGTGGATCATGCCGGTGACCGTACCGAGCAACCCGAGCAGCGGGGCGACTCCGCCCAGCACCGCCAGCATGCCGAGGTGCCGGTCCAGACGCGGCAGAACCGCCATCACGCGCTCGTGCAGCAACTCCTCCAACACGTCCGGCGGCGCATCCAGATGCGCGAGTCCATCCTGCAGGATCGGCCCCAACGGCGCGCCGAGTTCCGTGGCCAGGCCCGCCGCACCGCTCAGGTCGTTCTGGTCCAGCCGCGTATAGAACGCATCCAGCTCCCCGGCTTCCGGCAGACGCAGGCGGCGCAACTCCAGCAACTTCCACAACACCAGCACCAGCGACAGCACGCCCACGATCGCGATCGGAATCATGACCGGCCCCCCCGAGCGCAGGTGGGCCCACAGGGTCTCCCGCGCCGCCGCCACGCGCAAGGCGTTGCCCCCGCTCGTATCGACAGGCAGATCCGCCTCGCCGCCCTCGCAGACGCGCAGAATCGCGGCGGCCGTCTCGCGATCCGGCGCCCCCACCAAGGACGGGCGCAGGCTGCCGACCTGACGCCCCACGATCCCGCCGGGCCCGCCATTTCCGGCCGCAAAGTACGCCATGGGCCCCAGCGCCACAAAGCGCCCCGCGTGCTCAACCCCGCCGGCGTCCAGGCAGACACCATCAAAAATCTCGCCGCCCAGGCGCTCCTCATTCCAGCGGTTCGCCAGGGTGAAGAGCGCGGCGGTGGCCGTGATGAGATTGGTGCCGTCGGCGGTCGCACCCAGCGCGCGGTCGATCTCGGCCAGCGCCACCCGCAACGCATCCGACTCCGCCGGCCCCACGCGCGTCGCCAGCGAGCGCCGATACTCCAGCAGCGCCGTCTGCACATAGTGCACCTCGGTCTCCTGCCCGTGCACGGATTCGTCCAACTCCCGCCGCTCGCGCTCTCCCTGCGCACGCGCCTCGCGCAACCGATCCGCATCGCGCCGCTGTTCACGCACCGCGCGATCCAGACCCTCCAATCGCTGCGCCAGCGGCATGCGCAACGCCGCATGCCGGTCGCGGGCCGCGTTCAGTTCCGCCACCGCCGTCGCCACATCGCGACGGGCCTCCAGGATCGCGGGGCCGACCCCGCGCACCGCCGCATTCGTGGCGGGCGCCGCCATCGCGGCCGGCGCCAGCGCCATAAGCACGACCGCCAGGATGCCGCATGTCGTTCGCGCGTTCATCGTGCGGGCTCCTTCACCTGGATCGGCAGTGCGACCAGTTCGGCCGCCACCTGCTCCTGCTGCACGTCGATCGCGCGCCGCACGCGCGGAGCCAGATCCGGCTGCGGCGCCCAGGCCCACCCCCCGGCTGACGGCGTGCCGACGGCTGCCCAGGCCAGATCCGGCGACACCGCATACGCGCGTGCCAGGCCGAGATAGAGCACATCCATCTCGCGCCGCGTGCCGCGCTCGTCCGCCAGGATTTCCTTCACCACATGGGTGCCTCGTCCCAACTCTTCGATCTGCGCGTAGAGCGCCACCACCGTCTGCACGCGTTGCGCGGTGCCCGCCTTCGCGGCGGCGGCATCGTCGGCCGGCAACCGCGACGCCAACTCGGCCAGCCCCTCGTGCAGGGCCGGCGGCAACAGAACCATCCACGCGCGCAAATCCGCCTCGGCCCGGTCCAGGGCCGGCCGCAGCCCCTCCAAGACTTGCCGCAGTTCGTCCTGGCGCCGCAATTGATCCAACTGGTCGCGGGTGGCACTCGCCTGCTGACGCGACGCGGAATCGATCTCGTCTTTCAGGGCGGCCTGTTCGCGCTCCAGCAGGCCGATCTCCTGCTTCCAATGCGCTTCCTGCTCCAGCCACTGGCGCGACTCCGAGCCGAGTTGTGACCGCAGGTCCACCCACTGCTTCACCAATGCTTCCAGCGTGGGCAGGGAGTTGGAGTCCTGCGCGTGGGCGGGCAGCGCCGCGGCAAGCAGCCACAGCGCAAGGACGAGCCGCACGCGTATAGAGGGAGCCACCGGCTTCATGACGGGACGCCCATGGCCGTGCGCACGCGCGTGGCCAACGCGGCCAGATCGGCGGCTGCGGCCGGTTTGGCATTCGCGAAGTGGAGCTCGTTCATCGTCGTGAATGGCACCAGATGCACATGCGCGTGGGGAACTTCCAGCCCGGCCACCATCACGCCCACCCGCGCACAGGGCACCACGCGCTTCAGCGCCGCCGCCACCGCCTTCGCAAACACCCACAGGCCACCCATCGTCTCATCGTCCAAATCGAAAAGTTCATTCACTTCGCGCTTCGGCACCACCAGCGTGTGTCCGGTCGCCACCGGCCGTATGTCCAGAAACGCCAGAAAGCGCTCGTCCTCCGCCACCCGGTGGCACGGGATCTCGCCCTGGATGATGCGCGTAAATATCGTACTCATCGTGACCCTCCTCTGCGCGGTCGTCCAGCCTAGCACGCCGCCGCACGCCCGCAAAGCCCCTCCATCCCCTCTATCCTTCTCAACGATCACCACCACCCTCTCGGTTCATTCCCGCTCAATGATTGCGTATGCATACATGTGATTGGTATGGCAATTAGCACAAAAGGACCGCGCCTGGTGCGAAGTCCCGCGGGGCAGTCCGATGGCGGCTCCAGGCGTCAGGCCGACTCGAGCTCAGCGCGGCGGAAGAGCGGGTGCAGCGTCAGCCCCACCTTGGCCAGGTTGGCGCCGCCACCGGATTCGCGATCGATGACGCAGAGTACATCCGTGACGATGGCGCCGAGTTTGCGCAGTTCAGCCACGCCATCCAGGATGGCGCCGCCGGACGTGACGACATCTTCCACAATCAGCAGACGGCGCCCGCTGATCGTCCCGCCCTCGGCCAGCTTGCAGGTGCCGTAGTCCTTGGCCTTCTTGCGCACGAAGACACAGGGCAGGCCGGTGTGCTGGGCGAGCAACGTCGCCACGGGGATGCCGCCCATCTCCAGCCCGGCCAGTGCGTCCACGCCGGCCGGCACGTTGGCCACCATGGCGAGCGTGATCGCGCGCAGCAGCGCCGGATCAGCCTCGAAAAGGTACTTGTCGAAATACACATTGCTGCGGGCGCCGGAACGCAGCAGAAAATCACCGTGCAGCGTCGCGCATGTCACAATCGCGCGTGCCAATTCTTCGCGTGTCATCGTGGTCAACTCCTTCCGTTCGCAGGCGTCAGCTTCTGTTGCAGCAAATCCGGCAGGGCCTCCATGGTCGGCACCTGCCAATCCGCGTTGGGTGGCGGATGCTCTCCCACGAAGACTGTGGTGACGCAACCGGCGCTGCGCCCCGCCGCCAAGTCGCGCTCCTGATCGCCGATCATCCAAGAGCGGGCGAGGTCGAGCCCGTGTTCGCGCGCGGCGCGCAGCAGCATGCCCGGATTCGGTTTGTAGTCCGGGTGTGGCAGCCCGTGCGGACACCAGTAGATCCCCCGCAGCGCCAGCCCCTCCCCCGCCAAGGCGGCGCGCAGCCGGTCGTGCATCGCCTCCAGCACCTCCGCGGTCAGCAGCCCCTTCTTGATCCCGCTCTGGTTGGTGACCACCACCGCCGCATACCCGCGCGCCGTCGCCACCCGCACCGCCTCGATGAAGGCGGGGACGATCCGAAATTGGTCCGGGTGCAACACGTAGTACTGCTCCCGGCTCGGAGACACGTTGGCGATGCCGTCGCGGTCGAAAAACACGCAGGGCTGCAGCGGTTCGGACATAGTGAATTTGAACAGAAGATCACGAAGGCAGCGAAGCCCGGAGGGGGCGGCAGCGCCCTTCTTCGTTCACTTCGTTTCCTTCTGTTCAACTCCTTCCCGCAGCCGCTCCGCCGCGCGCTTCGCGAAGTAGGTCAGGATCATGTCGGCGCCGGCACGCTTGATGGACAGCAGCATCTCCAACATGGCCCGGTCCGCATCCAGCCAGCCCTTTTCGGCGGCGGCCATCACCATGCTGTACTCGCCGGAGACATTGTACGCCGCGATCGGAACATCGAAGTGCGCGCGCGCGGCCGCGATCACATCCAGGTAGGCCAGCGCCGGCTTGACCATCACCACATCCGCGCCCTGCTCGATATCCAGCGCGATCTCCTTGAGCGCCTCGCGTACGTTGGCCGGATCCATCTGGTACGTCTTCTTGTCGCCCTTCTTCGGGGCCGACTTCAGCGCGCCGCGAAACGGGCCATAAAAGCACGAGGCATATTTAGCCGAGTACGCCAGGATCCCCGTCCGCGCGAAGCCGGCCTCGTCGAGCGCTTCGCGGATCGCCCCCACGCGCCCGTCCATCATGTCGGAGGGCGCCACCCAGTCGGCCCCCGCCACGGCATGCGCCACCGCCATCCGGCACAGCACATCCACCGTCTCGTCGTTGGCAACCTCACCGTGAATCACGAGCCCGTCGTGGCCATGCTCGGTGTACGGGTCCAGCGCCACATCCGTCTGCACGCACAGCTCCGGCATCGCGCGCTTCAGCTCGCGCACCGCGCGCGGAATCAGGCCCCGCGGATTGCAGGCTTCCGACGCCTGGTCATCCTTCTGGTCGCAATAGCCAAACAGGTTCACCGCCGGCACGCCCACGCGCAGCAGCGCCTCCCCCTCGCGCACCAGTTCATCCACCGAGAGGCGAAACTGGCCCGGCATCGAATCGATCGCCTCGCGCACACCGGTGCCCTCGACCACAAACAGCGGCTGAATCAAATCGCCCGGCTGCACAACCGTCTCGCGCACCAGCGTTCGGATGGACTCCGTACGGCGCAGGCGTCGCGGACGAAATGGAAGATCTAGAGTCATGGCATCGCCTCCTCGCGTGGCCCCCGCCACACCCCTAGCAATACCCGCCCCATGCCGACGATTCAAGGAGATCCGCCCGGCAAGGTTGCGCCCCCCCTGCCCACCGCGCTAGACTGCACCCATGAAGCCCATCGCCGTCCGCCCGGTCACCGCACGCCACCTCCGCACCGTCCTCGCCCTCCTGGCGCTCCTGAACCTGCAGGCACCGCTCCGCGCCGATTCCGTCACCCTCAAATCCGGCGCCGTACTCACCGGCGAGATCGTCAACGAGGATGCCTACGAACTCACGCTCAAGGTGTCGCGCACGGCCGATGGCGGCATCCAGACGCTCAAGGTCATCGACCAGGCTCACGTCGAACGCCTGCAGCGCGACACCCCAGCCGTCGCCATCGAGCCCGACCCCGGCGCCACCGCCACCCTCTCCGCCCCCGCCGAGGACGCCACCCCGCCTCCTTCGCTCGAGGCCTGGCGCGAGGCCATCCGCCGCGCCGATGCCCTCACCGCCGAAGGACGCTATGACGAGGCCATCGCGCGCTTCCGCCGCGTCATGGAACAGGCCGAGCACGCGGACGCCGCCGGCGCCACCAACCACGCGTCCGCCGCCACCCGCCTCGAAACCCTCCAACTGCGAGAGGAGGCGGGGCGGCATCTCGTCATCTCCCTGCGCGGCAAGCTCGACTTCAAGGAGGAAGCCATCAACGCCGCCGAAACCGCCGCCGCCAAACTCGAGCGCCGGATCGGGGACGACCGCGCGGCGCTGCAGGACCTGGAGAACGAAGACCCGAACCGCACCCCGGCCCGGCGCCTCGGCGACAGCATCGCCGACAACGACGCCGCCACCCGTCGGCGCGATCTGCAGGAACGCATCACCCTCGACCAGAACCGCCTGCGCACCCATCAGCGCTGGGCCCGCGAGGAGACGCTCGCCCTGGTGAACCTGCAAAGCGAAATCAAAATCGCGGAGGCCGGTGCCCGCCAGGCCACCACCGACTACAACACCGCTCTCCGCCAGAGCCGCTCACGCCGCTGACC
>CAZWQJ010000003.1:54909-69906 GCA_964635825.1 uncultured Victivallales bacterium
CAGGTCGAGCGCGCCAAAGAGGCCTGGACCATGCGCGCCGCCATCGCGCGCCGCAACTTCATCGCCGAAAACAAGCTCGACGACCAGAAGACCCTGGAATTCGACGCGATGATGGAGGCCATGAATCTGCGCCTCGGCGCCTCCATCGACAAGTGGACCGCCACCATCGCCGACGAGCAAACCCTGCGCCCGGAGACCGGCCTGCGCATGATGACCGAACTCGGCACCGCCCTCGTCCTCACCTACGACGAACTGGACCGGAGGCTCCCGCCCGAGTGGCGCCAGAATACCGGCCCCAACTTCGAGCTCGTCAATTTCGTGGACCCCGAGGTGCTCACCCCCCTGCAGGATCTGGAGAACGTGGTCACGCCCGCCGACGCCAACGCGGGCGGTCGCCGCCACCACCGCCACCCGCTGGACTCGCCATGAGCGAACGTCCGGGCAGCGGGCGCTTCCTCCGCGATGTGCGGCTCGTGGCCAGCCACGAGTGGGCCGACTCGATCCGCACCAAGCGCGCCATCCTGCTGCTCCTGCTCTTCGGCGGCTGCGCCGTCCTCGGCACCTCCTGGTTCATCCGCCTGCTCAAAGCCGCCGAATCCCAACTCGTCAAAACCCTCGGCCTCGATGCCGGCGTCTCCGGCGGCGCCACCGCGGCCCTCTGGCAAAGCGATTTCTTCCGCCACACCATCACCGGCATGGTCGGCGACAAGGACGTCGCCGAGGCCCTCCTCGCCTGCACCCCCATCGGCCTCTACTTCGGCTGGCTCGCCATGACCTTCGCCCCCTGGCTCGTCGCCCTCACCGCCTCCGCCCGCCTGACCGACGAAATCTGGAGCGGCTCCGCGCGCTTCGTCCTCTGCCGCACCAGCCGCCTCGCCTGGCTGCTCGGAAAAGTCCTCGGCCAGGCCCTCCAACTGTTCGCCGCGCTGACCCTCTGCGCCGCCGCCGCCTGGATCACCGCGCGCCTCATGCTCGACTCCATGGAGGGCGCGCGCACCCTGGCCGATATGGCCCTCTTCGTCCCCAAGGCCTGGGTCTACGGCCTCTCCTTCCTCGGCCTCGTCTCCGGCCTCTCCCTCTTCTGCCGCTCCCCCGGCGTCGCCAATGTCCTCGGCATCGTCGGCTGCATCGCCGCCTCCGCCATCTACCACACCGCCCACCATTTCGCCGGCGACGGCTGGCGCCGCATCCTCGACGCCGTCCAGTTGATTCTCCCCCGCCACCACTACTTCGACCTCATGCGCCCCGAGGCCACCCACGCCCTCTCCGGTGCCGTCTTCGCCCTGGCCCTCGGCTTCGGCTACCTCATGATCGGCTATGCCCGCCTGTCGCGGAGGGACGTATGACCTACGCCCTCGAAGTCCGCGGCCTGCGCAAAGCCTTCGGCCGCCGCCAGGCCCTGGACGGACTCGACCTGACCGTGTCCGCGGGAACCATCTGTGGTCTCGTTGGCGCGAACGGCGCCGGCAAAACCACCTTCATGTCCATCTGCGCGGGTCTCCTGCGGACCGACGCCGGCGCCGTCAATCTGCTCGGCGATGGCCCATTCGATCCCGCCATCCACGCCGGCCGCGTCGCCATCCTGCCCCAGGACGCGCGCCCGCCGCCCCATGCCCGCGTCGCCGAGTTGCTCACCTTCTACGGCCGGCTCCAGGGCGTCCCGGAATCCGCGCTGCGCGGCCATGTGGCCGACCTGCTGCGCTGGGTGAACCTGGCCGACCGCGCCCGCTCCCCCGTCGGCAGCTTGTCCCACGGCATGCTGCGCCGCCTCACCGTCGCGCAGGCCTTCCTCGGCGAGCCGCCGCTCGTGTTTCTCGATGAGCCCATGAGCGGCCTCGACCCGCGCGAAGTCGCCCGCATGCGCGAGTTGCTCCTGCGCCGCCGCGGCACCCAAACCATCGTCATCAGCTCGCATGTCCTTACGGAGTTGGAGACCCTCTGCGCCTCCATCGCCTTCATCGATCACGGCCGCCTGCTGCGCCACGACAGCCTCGCCGCCATCGTCCACCACCGCCACCGCCTCACCTACCGCATCCATCCCGGCGCCGTCCCGCTGGAGGCCCTGCGCCGCGTTGTCCCGAAGGGCGAGTGGATCCTGAACGCCGACGGCACCGAGCTATCCATCCTGCTTGAAGATGGCGCGGACGCCCTCGCCGCCGTGAATACCGCCGTCCTGCCCCTCCTGCTCCAGGCCGGCATCGCCATCGAGGAAATCCGCCGCGGCTCCGACCTCGAAACCGAATTCCTCGCCGCCACCGAGACGGCACCCGTCCCCTGATCGCCGAAGTGTCTGATTCGTCCTGGCGGGATGAGCGGTTCATTCACATCGCCACAGACGGCCGCCGGGCCGGCGGCCCTCCATCGGACACCCGTGAAGGAAGAGGCATTCCCATGGAGGGTCGGCGGCTCGCCGACCGTGTTCACGCGCCAGAGCAACAATCACTCACCACCCGTGCGCCGACACGTCCATCACCGGGGACTGGTATCCACCTCGTTGACGGGCGGATGGTTGCCGTACCAGGGCGCATCCGGCTCTGGCGGGCGCACGTCCTGCAGGCAGCGGCGCAGCAGTTGCAGCTCGCCGAAGCGCGTGCTCACCAGCCGCTGAATGCGCGCGGGATCCCAGCCCGCCTGCACCCTCGCCGTCAGCTCCGCCACCAGCCCCGCGCAGGCGGGGTCGTCGATGCGGTCGTGATTTTCGCCAGAATCCTCATCGAGGTTGAAGAGCTGCGAGCGATGATCGAGGTAGGTGTTGAGCTTCCAGGGCCCGCGGCGGATCATGCGCGCGCAGGGCGCCGCCGTCTCGTGCCGCGGGTTGTATTCGGCGAACACCTCGTCCGGCCAGTCCGGGTCGACGCCGTCGCGCAACAGCCGTGCAAAGCTGCGGCCGGTCGCCCCAGGCAGCGGCTTCGCGCCCGCCAGGTCCAGCAGCGTCACGCCCACATCCATCAGGCTGACATTCTCGCGGACCACCCCACCGCGGCGCCCGCCGGGGTACGCGACGAGCAGCGGGATCCCGATGGAACCCTCGTAGAAGGTGGATTTCCACCAGAGGCCATGCTCGCCCAACTGCTCGCCGTGGTCTGAGGTGTACACCACGATGGTGGACTCGGCCAACCCGGAAGCCTCCAGCGCCTTCAGAATCTGCGCCACCTGGCGATCCAGGTGCGTGACCAGGCCGTAGTACGCCGCACGCACGCACCGCTGCGCATCCGTCGGCACCCCACCGTCGATCTGGTTGTAGCCGCGATGGAACTGATGCACCGGATGCAGCGCGGACGGATCGAACGCCGGCAGCGACGCCTCCGTGATCTGCGGCCAGTAGCGCTCAAATTCCTCTCGCGGCGCCACGAACGGGCAGTGCGGCATCATCAGGCCCACCGTCAGCAGAAATGGCTTACTCGGTTCCCGCGCTGCGCCGCGCTGCTGCAACCACGCCGCCGCCGTCTCACTCACGCGCTGGTCGTACTCCAGATAGCCCGTTCGTCCCGGCCCGCTGCGCAGCAACGAGGGCAGATGCTGATCGCCCGTTTCGGTGAGATCGCCCAGCGTGCGCGTCATGACCCCGCCGATGTCCCCGCCGGTCGGATAGGCCGTGCCCCAGACATCCCCGATCAGGCGCGTGTCAAAGCCGTGGCGCTGATCCATCCCGACAAAGTGCATCCGGCCCGCCAGCACGGTCTCGTAGCCCGCGGCATGAAAGGCGTGCGCGAACGTGGGCCGGTCCGTGCGCAGCTCGCAGTTGTTGGTGAAGACGTCGATCTCGTGCGGGTGCCGGCACGTCAGGAACGACGAACGGCTCGGCACGCACAGGGGATAGGTGCACGAGGCATTCGCAAATCGCACACCGCGCGCGGCCAGCCCATCCAGCGCCGGCGTCTGCACGAGCCCATCCCCCGCACAACCAAGGATGCGCTTGTGGTGCTGGTCGCTCATGATCAACAACACGTTGGGCGAAGATGTTCTCGCAGACATGCCCCGCATCGGACCACACGACCAAGACGCACGCAAGCCCGAAGCACAGACGCCGGTCGATCCGGGGTGCGGCTCGGCCGGAGGCCTCGCCCTACCCAGGCGCGGTGACGTGCCGATCCGAAGGTAGGGAGAGGCCTCCGGCCGAGCCGCGGGATCACCAGCGGCCACCCGTCACGCGCGCGCACCGCCCCACCCTCGGCGGCTGAGCGCGGCGGAAGGCTATTGCGGGATGGCGAGAGGGACCACGGCGAAGGGAGGAGTCAGGGTCTGCGGGATCCACTTCCACTGCCGGTCCCGCTCGAACCAGCAGATGGGATAATGCGCCGGCGACGTCCAGAACCAACCCCAGGACGCGTGCCGAAAGCGGTAGTCGCCGCGCGCGGCGCCGCGGCCGGCACAGACCAGCCTTCCCAAAATCACATGCCCGATCATCGGAAATCCACGATCCTCAAACGTGCCGAACCAGGGCGATGCGCACCAGCCGTCCGGGGCGCGGCGCAGCGGCCCCCAATACGCGTCCGGCTCCGCCGTGTGGATCCCATGCCAGGCGCCGAACGCGTCCACCACGGGCCGCGGCTGCGCATCGCCCGGCGCCACCACCACCTCCGGCACCACCGCCGCCGTCTCCGCCGTCAGTGCGAGTCCCGCTCGCTCCAGCAGCAGCAACTGCAGCAACGAGTCTGTGTTCCACCAGGAGGACGACGCGATCACACCGAACTCGCCCTGGATCCACGGCTCCTGCTTCAGCGAGCGCGGCGATACAAAGACCAGCTCGCGCGGGGCCGGCTCGGACAGTGGGGACAGTGCCGCGCGCAGGGCTGCAAGCTCCGCAACGTTGGGGAGGACAATTCCCTCCAGCGTGCGCCGGTGGGCCTGCAGCCCCATGGCCACCACCAGAGCCGCGGCCGCGGCGCGAAAGACCCACCGCGCCACCCCCGGCCACCGGATGAAATGGACCACGGTCGCATGCAGACCCTGAACCACGCCGCATAACACGAACACGTGCAGAGCGAACTGCGTTCGGTAGGCAAAGTCATTTTCGCGGACGGCCAGGATCGGCAGCACGCACAGCGGCAGGGTGGCCACGACGCACAGGGCCCGCGAGGCCCATGCCCGTCGCCCGTCACGAGCCAGCACGAGTGGCGCCAGCAGCAGGGCGCAGGCCACGCCGAATGCCACACTCGCAACACCCACGCCGCCGAAGCGCCACCAGGATGTGCCCGCACCCCACAAAAGCTCGGCGGCATACTGCAGTTTCGCCGGGGAGAAGCCGCTCACCTCGGCACGCGCCGGCTGCCCCACCTCCGCGACCCAGAGCACGGTCGCCACCTTGAAGAGCGCCATGTAAGCGGCACAGACCGCGAGGAAGACAGCCACCGCCGCCGCGAACGTGCGCAGGCGGCCCGCGGGATCGCCCTGCCGCTGGAGGGCCATCACCCCGAGCACGCAGGCGGTCAGGCCGGAGAGTGGTTGGTAAATCAACAGGCTCGCGAGCAACAGCGCCGCCCCCGCGACGAGCCCGCGCCTCCGCCGGGCCCCGTCCCACGCGTGCCAGATGCAGGCGCCAGCCCCGCACGCCAGCGCGCCGCCGACGGGCACCATCAGGAGACAGGCCCACCCCACATAGACCGCCATCCCCGGCGACAGGGTGACCAGCAGGGCCGACGTCGCCGCCACCTCACCGGGGGTGCCAGCCCGCCGCAGCACGCGGTACAGCGCCCACGAAAAAAGAGCGGCCCCCGCGAGCGCGACGCCACGCGGCACCCGCAGCCCGGCGATCCCGTCAAGCCGCCCGAAGACCGCCCACACCCCGACCCCCAGCAACGGACGCCCCTGCGTGATCATCTCGTTGTGCAGCGGCGTAAAGGTGCGCGCCTGCACCATCCGCAGAATCCGGTAATCGTCGTTGTACCCGAAGACGTCGCGCAACACCGGCCCGTACACCAGTACCGGGACCAGCAGCATCAGCAGCGCAGGCAGCAATAGGCGCCCCCACACCCTGCACGCAGGGGTCCACACCGGTGCACCGTCACGCGGTTGTCGCATCCTCATCGGCACAGCCTATCGACCACGGCCACCGGGAACGATCTTCAACTTCCGGCGCAGCCCCCCCCCAGCCCACGCCGAACGGCAAAATTCTCGCCGCGGGGGTTTTTGTGGCCGATGTTGACGACGCATGGCCTCATCCTCCGCGGGCGGGCGCGACCCATGCCGCTCGTGCACAAAGGGAGCGACAATGCTTGCGTTGCGGACGAGAGACCGCCGAACGCGAGGATTTGAGATCTCAAGGAATTGGGGCGAGTGACGGGATTCGAACCCGCGACGACCAGATCCACAATCTGAGGGGCGATATTGAGATCGCCATTTCCCCAATGTTTTCGCTGTTTCCGAACTCCTGGAACCGCGTGAAACGGGGTGCGACGTAGCAAAGTCGTAGCAGCGAAAACCGGCGCCGCGACGCCTCTGGCGCTTGTCCCGCACGGTCCACCAACGGCCTGCTGTATACAGGACTCCGCCGCGTGGATCATGCATCCGAGAAGGGGTGCTTCAGGGGAATGTCGGCATGGCTCTGCACATGAACTCGTTGAAGAGCGGGACTGTGAATGCCATGTCACCATGCGCAGGACTGTAGATCATCCCCTTGCGGATCAAGTTCGACCGCAAGGGGCTGAGACTGGTGAGTCTAACGTTCATCGCTGCGGCAACGTCGGCACTGCGATGGGGGCCCGCGCCGAGCGACGCCATCGCGCGCAGAAAATGCTTCTCGCCCGGCGTCAGACGGTCGAAGCGTACCCGGAAGAAGTTCTTGTCGAGTCGCTGGATTACCGTGGGCGTAGCCTCCTGGACGACTTGAATGGTGATGGGTGATGCTGCTGCGCGGTTCCACGCCTGGTAACCCCACTCCTGTAGAAAGTAGGGATAGCCCTGGGTTAGGCGGAAGATGTCGGCGAGGGCGCCGTCCTCGAAGTCGACCCCTGCGGCTCTGGTCGGATCGCGAAGGGCTTTCGCGGCATCGGGCTCGGAGAGGGGGCCGATGTCCGGGAAACTGAACAGGCGCTCCGCATAGGATTTCGACTGGCCAACCAAACCGGGCAGGATTGGGAGACCGGCGCCAAGCAAGACCAAGGGCAACTGGGCTTGCTGCATTCTGTGCATGGCCATGATCAACGCACTGAGTTCCTGCACGCTGAAATACTGGAGTTCGTCGATGAATAGTGCCACGGCCGCCTGGCGCTCCTGCGCGGCCTCCGCCACCGCAAGAAATAGGTTGGGCAGGTCGCTCTCCAAGTAGCCGCTGTCTGCTGCACCCTGCTCGGGGTCGATGTCCAAACCGATCTCGACCTCGCCGACGGTGACGTTCACGCCGTTGAGGAAGCTCTTGAGTACGGCAAGGCCGCGGCGCACCTTGTCGCCCGCCCCGGCCATGCGATCAAGTTCGTAGAGCACCTTTCGCAAGGGAGGTGCCAGCAGTGCCGCGAGAGCCTTGCCCTCGTGGGCTTCCACGGAGACCGTGTGGTACGCGTCGCCTGCAGCCATGCGCTCCATCTCATTAAGCAGGACGGTTTTGCCTACGCCACGCAGACCAGTCAGCAAGATACTCTTCTCGGACCGCCTCTGGCGGACGCGGCCGAACAAGACGCGCGCCTGTTCTATAATATCTTCTCGTCCAACAAGTTCCGGCGGAGGGGACCCCGCGCCTGGCGAGAACGGGTTCTTGATTGGGTCCATGGCTTGCCTCTCTGTTTTCAGAATTATTGCCGTTTATAGCGCAGTATAGCGGCTTTCGGCAATAACTCGATAGATTCGACCGGATCAGAAGTTGATGCGATATCGCCCGTTGCCCTTGTCGAGGACGGTGAAGAGCAGGTCGAAGTGCTGGTGAATGCCACGGAACAGGCCGAACTTGAAGTCGCCGCTCTGAATCAGGATTCGCGCCTGCGCGGCATTCAGCTTCGCGATCTCCTCGTCGTAGTAGAACTCACGGTTGCCGTTCTTCTTGCGACGTTGGTGCAGATGCCGCACGAACGCGCGGCATTTCGTGCGGCGTGAGAGATCCACCACCGTCCCGTCGCGCAGCGTCAACGCCTTGTAGTCGCCCACCACCTCGACCGCCAACAGGTCTTCGGCCTCGCGGGCCGTCTCGCGTCGTCGCGCCACCAGCCCTTCCCTGGCGAAGGTCGCCACTTCTTCCAGCACAATCACGTCGTGCTCGCAGCGCCGCAGATACTCATCGCAGCGCGGAAAGAAGGTCGGCAACACCACGCAGCAGCGCTGCCGGTTCGTCTGGGCCACATCCACGCAGAGAGCCATCGCCGCGCCCTCGTCGCCGGCATACCCCAGATAGACGCGCTTGCGTCCTTCACCGGCGCCCATGGTCCCGATCAGCCGCACGCCGTCGTTGCCGTAGGTGTCGGCCATGGGCGCCAGGTCCAACACACCGCAGAGCCCGCGCTCCAATCCATCCCGGTCAAGCCGCCACAGAATGACGTCCGCCCGGTTCAGATTGGTCAATGGCGACGAGTCACCCTCGAAACCCTCCTCTGGAAACGCCACGTACTTGCGCCCGCGCTCAGCCACGTGCAACCGCTGTCCGCTGCGTGGGCAAGGGATCGTCCCCGCCACCTCCCCGGCACACTCCAGCAGGAAAGGCCTCACGACATCGAACTCGATGGAAAGATGCCGCCGCCAGTCGGCGAGCGGGAGTTTTGCCTGATGCAGGAGCGCCAGTGTTGCCCAGGTGGACCGGCTCATGGCTTTGCCAGCGTATCCTTCACGAACTTCCGAGACCGGAGCCATTCCTCCAGCACTGCGGAATCCCCGTCCCGTTCGTAGGTCATCGTGTTTCCCTGATGTACCGTCAGGGTCTCGAACTGTTCCCGGTCCTTCAGCCGATACCGGAAAATGGCGTAGCGCACGGTGTCCGTATCCTCTGGAACCAGGAACGGTGCCAGGCGGTTGGACGCTAACAGCGTGGTCTTCTTGTCCGCACGCCAGATGACTTCACGCCCCGTCTCGACCATCCTGTGGTAGGCCAACTCCACAGGCTCTATCTCCGCCAATCCCGGAATGTCGTCACACTCGAAGATGCCGAGGCATTTCCCTTTGAGCGGGTCCAGGGAGATCACGCGCTTGTTCTCCGCGAACACATTCGAGCTGTCCAGGAGCGCATGGCCGAAGAGGACGCGGTACTTGGTGCGGTCGTGCACGCGCAGCGTGTTCATCCGGAGGTCACCGTAGTCTTTGTGGTAGACGACTGCGTCGTATTCCTCCGGCTTGAACGTGAGGCTTTCGGTCTCGCCATCGTCGTCGACGATCACCTGCCGCTTGAGTCGGCCCGGGAATCGAATCAGGAACCAGATTTCCTTCTCGAACTCGAACCGCACGACATTGGAGCCCTTGCCCAGACCTTCGGCGACGAAGTACTCCGCCAGTTCTCCGCGCATCTCGTCCAACCGTTGGTCGCTGGGAGCATGGTACTTCGCACGCGTGTCGCGCATCGGGGGGAAATACACGTAAGATGACCGTGCATGAATGCGTGCGCGGGAGTAGCTTTCTTCCAGCAGCGATTTGTTCTTCGGCCAGTTCCAGAGCCACGCCTTCATCGCCAGATCGGCATGCGTCAGGCCGTCCACGGCGAAATCCAAACGCTTCTTCTGTGCCCGCGCCTCCTCCTGAATGCGTTCCCATCCGGCCGTGGTGCCCAGAATGCTCACGTACGACAACACGTCATCAAGTTCCGCCGGGATGTCGCCGGCCATGCAGGCCCCCCGGATCGCTTCGTACTCCCCCGGCCCGAGTGTCGCGTCTGTCGGGAGTGAGAGTTCTCGGGCCTCCAGGTAATCGGGAAATTTCCGCAACACCTCACACAACAGGACGGCATCCAGCCGCTGCAGCGCTTTCGCCGTCGCAAAGCACCGTCTAGGTCCAGGCATGCTTCACCCCTTCACCGCCCCTTCGGTGAGGCCGCGTACAAAGAGCTTCATGGAGAAGACGAACAGCAGGATGATGGGGATGCTGGCCATCGCGTAGCCGGCCATGAGCGGGCCCCAGAACTTGACGTACTCGCCGGCCATGCGCAGCAGTTGCACCATCACGGGCAACTGGTCGGGGTCGCGGATGACGATCAGCGGCAGCAGGAATTCGTTCCAGGCGGCGATGAACTGCATCACGCCCACGGTGCCAAGGATCGGGCCGGAGAGCGGCAGCACGACGTGCCAGACCTGGCGCAGGTGGCTGGCACCGTCGATTTCGGCGGCCTCGTAGAGGTCGCCGGGAATGTCGGCCACGAAGTTGCGCAGCACGAAGATCGCGAAGACCTGTCCGGAGGCGGCCCCCACGAGGATCAGCGCCGCAAGTGTGTTCAGCAGATTCAGATCGCGCAGCAACCGGAAGAGCGGGACCAGGTTGGCGATCATGGGCATCATCATCAGGATCAGGATCGCGTTCCAGAAGAAGGTCGACAGCGGCATGCGCTGGCGGGCGAAGAAGTAGGCGGCGCCGAGGGCGAAGCAGAGCGTGAGAGCGGTGGCCGCGGTGGAGATGAAGATGCTGTTGGCGACGGAGGGCATCACCAGGCGCCAGGCTTCGGCCCAGTTCTCGGGATGCATTGGGCGTGTGAGCACGGCGGGTGCGGCGTAGAACTGCGTGTTCGACTTGAAGCTGACGATCACCATCAGGTACAGGGGCAGGAAGGCCATCGCCAGGACGCCCCAGATGCTCGCGTGCTTGGCTGCACGCAGGAACAAATTGCCGAGGCGGGGGAGCGCCGGATGCAGGGGGCGCGGCGCGTGGTGGACCCGGACCGTTGCCGTGGCCGCTACGGAACGAGTGCCGCCGCCCGCCGCCGTCCGGCGCCGTTGCCGCCAGCGGGCGAGCCACGGTTTCTCGCCGCTCATCAGCCAGGTGAGCAGCTTCTGCAGGCTCAGCACGATCAGGGTCAGCACGATCCCCACGGCGCAGGCGTAGCCCATCTCCTGTTCGACGAACGCCTTGCGGATCATGAAGAGCGCGGGCACCGTGGCGCGCCCGCCGGGGCCGCCCGTCATGCCCGCCAGCGCCATGATCATGCCGGCATCGCGGATGGTGTCGATGATCACGAAGACGAGCAGCAGGTAGATGGACCCCATGATCAGCGGCAGCTCGATCTTGGTGAACTTGGTCCACCAGTTGACGCCGTCGATTTCGGCGGCCTCGTAGACGTCCTTGCCGATGCCCTGGAGCTTGGCGAGGTGGGTGAGGACGGCGAAGGAGCCGACCCAGGGGAAGCCCCAGACGACGCAGGCCGTGAGAATCAGCCGCGGGTCGCCAAGCCAGGCCGGCGGGGCGCCGGGCGTGAAGATGCCCCCCCACCCAAACAATTGATCGAGGCGCACGAGCACGTCGAAGAGGCCGGTCGCATACAGGAAGCGGTTCAGGTAGCCCGCGCTGGCTTCGAAGAAGAATGATCGCCAGATGAGCACCGTAACGAGGCCGGGGATTACCATGGGCACGACGAACAGCGTGCGGTAGAGGAACTGCATGCGGACGCTGCGGCATCGGTGGATGCAGACCGCCACCAACAACGCCGGGATCATTTTGACCACGTTCCAGCCGCCGAGGAGGGACGCCACCTGGAAGGAGCGCCAGAACTCAGAGGACTTGCAGAGGTCCAGGTAGTTCTTCAGGCCGACGAACTCGGAGATGTCGGCGCCGTTCCAGCGGAAGAAGCTATGAAAGACGCCGCTGGCGGCCGGGTAATAGACGAAGAGGCCCAGCAGCGCGAGCGCGGGCAACACGAAGAGGTAGATTTCCCAGTGGTGGCGCACGTCGCGCCAGCGGATGTCGCGTCCCGGCATGTTACGGCTCCCTCGCTTCGGCAAACGGACGCCATCTGGAACTCAGGAAATCAGGAACGGATCGGTCCGTCCGGTTCGTGAGTTCCTGATTTCCAGATTCATCTGAGATGTCATGGGTCAGGCGGGCGCGCACCCGGGCGATCACGGCGGGCGAAAAGTCGTAGGGCGCGGGCGCGTTTGGCGCGGGGCCGGCCGCGAGCAGGCGGTCGATGTCAGCAGCCGCGAGGTCGCGGGTCACGAGACGCCCGGCGACCAAGCTCCGGTAGGTCCGCCAGCGGGCGGCGGCCTGCGCACCCGTGGCGGCACGCGCCGCGGCCCGCGCACCGGCGATGATCTGCTCGTCGCCGACGATGGCGCGGCGGCTGTTGCGGCGCATTTCTGCGTACTCTTTCGGGCCGTGTTGCCGATAGAACGGACCGAACTCGGCGATCAGGTCCTCAAAGGAAATCTGGTTGACCTGGAAGAGCGAGGTGAGTTGCGTCCACTTGATGATGGTTTCCCCGCCGAGCGTGATCGGCATCGCGCCGAAGACCCCTTCGAGGTGCGGCTTGAACGCCTCCAACATCGGCGCCATTTGCGTGTTTTCGATGGCCGGGATCCAGCCAATGATGCGGTTCAGTTCCTCGTTGCCGCGCCGGCTGGCGATGAACTGGAGAAAATCCAGCGCGACGTCCGGATGCTTGCAGCTGCGGGCGATGGCGAACTGGAACCCCGCCGAGGGCAGTTCGTAGGGCGGCCCCTCCACGACCCCACCGAACTCCGGATCGTCTTTGCCCGGATGCGGGAAATCCGTGATACCGATCTCGAAAACGCCGCGGGCCTGCTCGCGCAGGCTGCCGGCATCCCAGGTGCCGGTGGTCATGAACACCGCCCGCTGTTGGGCAAAGAGAAACACGGCTTCATCGCGCCCCAGCCCGGTGAACCCAGTCTGGAATTGCTGCGTCAGGGCGCGCAGCATGCGGAAGCGCGCCGCGTAAGCTGGGAAGTCGAAATCGATCCGCCCGGTCATCACGGCCGCAAAGAATTCGTCGGTGCCGGCGACGCCGTCGCGGTTGAAGTCCAGCCGCCGGACCGCGCCGAAGGTCAGCGGCTCGCACATGAAGGTCTCCCACATGCCGACGTGGTAGGCGGAGCCCGCGATCGGCACGTAGGGGAGGCCCTGCGGGTCCGTCTGTGCACGGATACGTTCGCACGTCGCCAGGAAGTCGCGGAAACGGCGGGGCGCTTCGTCGAGCCCGGTCAGGCGCTTCAGGAGCTCGCGGTTGTAGAAGATGCGGATGCCGAATTGCGAGAGCGGCACGGTCATGTACTCCTGCAGTTCCGTGACATAGCTGTTGCGCATGCCGTCCTTGTAGGTCTGCAACCACGGCACGTCGGCCAGCTCCGTGCCGGCGTTGTAAGGGTTCGGCTGTTTCGCGGCGGCGGTGAGCGGGACCAGGTAGCGCGCGTAGTAGCCGAGCATCACGTTGTACGGCACGAACTGCCCCACCTGGAGCATGTCGGGTGCCGTGCCGCCCATGAGCTGGGTGGTCATGAACTGGCCGTAGGTGGCTTCCGGGATGGCCAGTTGCTCAATCTTCACGTTAGGGTGCAGCCGTTCGTATTCGGCGGCCAGCGCGGCAAGTCCATCGCGCACGCCCATCTCCAGTTGCCAGTGCGCCATGCGCAGCACGATGCCGTCCGCCGGCGGGGCGCGATGGTGCCGGCGCAGGGCAATGGCCGTGGCGGAGCCCATGAAGGCCGTCAGCACGATCAGCAGTGGAAACGCGGTGCGCAGGAATATCCACGCGCGGCGGATCATGGCGATCCCTCCCGGCCCAGCCGCGCTTCGAGTTCCGCCATGCGCTGCAGCTCCTGCTTCGCCAGGAACACGCGCTGCTGGGTGGGATACTTGTCGATCAGCTTGCCGTAGTACTCGCGCGCCAATTCGAAGTCGCCCACCTCGAATTCCGCCAGCGTGGCGATGCGCCAGTAGGTGAGCGACAGGTCGGAGACCGCGTTGGTGTTGGCGGGATCGACGGACGCCGTGCGCCACTGCTGGAAGATGGCTTCGAGGCGGCGGTCGGGCAGTCCCAGCCACGTGGCCGCCTGCTCGGTCAGGCTCCACAGGGTGACGATATTGGGGGAGTTGGTGTGCGCCGCACGGTAGGCGTCGAGCTGCGCGAGCACCGCGTGTGGCTCGGCCTCCGAGGCCGGCTCCGCCAGGCGCAGCCCCTGCTGCATGAGGAAGGACTCCTCGGCCGCCGGATGATTGGGGAAACCATCGACGACCGCCTGGTAGCCCCGGAGGCGCTCGTCGCGGGGGGGCTCCTTGCCGGGGGGGAAAGACTCCGGAAGTCGCGCCAGGCCCAGGGCGCTCCAGCCCGCCAGGTCGTGGGTGGGCGCCGTTGTCATCACCTCGCGGTAGAGTTCAGCGGCGCGGGCGGCATTCTCACCGGGGCGGCGCAGGTGCCAGGTCACCGCCTGCCCGTAGAGCGCTTCTACCCGCTTCGGCACATCCGTGCCGGCCGCCTGTTCCGCGCGCGCAAAGGCCTTCTCCGCCAGGCCGAACTCGCCGCTGCGGAACCACTCCCAGCCCGCCGCAACCGGATCGCCCGGCTCGTGTAACGCCCCGCCGCTGCACCCGCCCCCGAGCAGCGCCACAGCCATGAGCGCGACCAGGGCCGCGAGGGCCGACCAGGAGCGGATACGGGGACCTGCGGCATGCCGGCAGACGGCTCGCGTGGACGCTCGCCCTCCAGCGGCGGAAAATCCGGTTTGTACCACCGTCTGGAGGGCGAGCGTCCCGCGAGCCGGGTCTTCGGATGGGATGCCAGGCATCTTGCTGGCGTGAGGATGTCCGCGCAAACGAGGGGAAAGGCTCAGCACAGCTTCGCCCTCCATTTGCGCTTGCTTGCGTTGCATGGAGGGCGAGCCTGTGGCGAGCCGTACCCCCGCGCATCGGCCGTGCCTCCGCTCAGCAGGTAGACCTCCTGGACTTTCGCTGCAAGCATTCCCTTCGTCGTGTCGACAGACTTGCCGTCTGCTGTCTTGACGCGACCCAGACAGGGCACCTTGACGTCGTGGAACGCCCAGATGACGGCGGGACGGTTCCTGCGATCCAGCCAGAGTACATACTTGCCGCCCGCGGTGACGCGCAGGCGGTGCATGCGCGGGAGCGCGGCGTTGTAGAGGCGGTTGACGCGCG
>CAZWQJ010000004.1:0-40106 GCA_964635825.1 uncultured Victivallales bacterium
AATCATGAGCGAGCCAGTGATGGCCCAGAAGAGCCCTTACGCGGTGCAGGTTGAGGCGGGTAAGACCTATTACTGGTGTGCATGCGGCCGGAGCAAGAGTCAGCCCTACTGCGACGGCTCTCACCGCGGCAGTGGCACCACCCCCGTCGAGTTCCGCCCCACGCAGACAGGAACCGTCTACCTCTGCGGCTGCAAACGCTCCAAAACGCAACCCCATTGCGACGGCACCCATCGCACCCTGTGAGGCACCGCGATCCACCGGCCGCACCGCCAGTGGTGGCCCGCAGGCTAAATGTCCGTAGCGATCCGCCGTTGCGCCCCCCGTGCCGGGCCAGGCGAATCAAGAGGAGTCCTTGATGTTTCTTCTGATAGTCAGCCTTGCACTGGCGCTATCTGTCTCGTTCCTGTGCTCGCTGATGGAAGCCTGCCTCCTCAGCATCACACCGGGCCAGATTGCCGAGCTTTGCCAGTCCCGACCCCGCGTAGGCCGTATCCTGCAGGGGCTGAAGCGCGAGATCGACAATTCCATCGCCGTGATTTTGACGCTGAATACGGCCGCCCATACCGTCGGCGCCACGGTGGCGGGCGCTGAGTTCGCCGTCGTCTTCGGCAACCAGTGGATCGGGGTCTTCTCGGCGGTATTCACCTACGTGATGCTGCAATTCACGGAGATTCTGCCCAAGTCGGTCGGGGTCCGCTTCAACCGCCAACTCTGCACGCCCCTGGCCTGGATCCTCCCGGTGCTCATCAGCGTCCTCCGCCCCCTCGTCTGGTTCCTGCGCCTGATCAATCGTCCCTTTGAATTCAGGAGCGGCGATGTGGAAGACACGCCCACCAGCATGGAGGAACTGATTGCCCTCGCGCGCTTGGCACGGGTCGAGCGCGATATCAGCCCCCAACAGGAGCGCATCATCGCCGGCACCGCCGCCCTCTCCCACCAAACGGTCCGCGAGATCATGATCCCCATCACCGAGATCACGTTTCTTTCCACGAATATGAGTCTGGCCGATGCCATCATCACCGCCCACCTCGATCCGCACACGCGCTTCCCCGTCACCGCCGGCACCGACACGAACCAGGTCCTCGGCTACGTAAACTTCAAGGAACTGATCTATCGCATCCGCACGAACCCGGCCGACCCCACACTCTCCGGCATCATCCGCCCCGTCCATTTCCTCGAACCCGGGACCATCTGCGTTCAGGCTCTGCGCACCTTTATCGATGAACATGTGCACATGGCCATCGTACGCGACGCGCGCGGCACCGTGCTCGGCCTGGTGACGCTCGAAGACGTCCTGGAGGAAATTCTCGGCAAGCTGGGCGATGAGTTTGAGCGGCTACCCAAGATGATGCACTCGCTGGCGGACGGCGTGTGGATCATGGGGGGCGGGGTGCCCGTCAGCCGCGCCATGACCGCCCTCCGCATCGCCGGCCCCGAAACCACCCTGCCTCTTGCCGCCTGGATGACCGATGGCGGCAAGCAGCCCGCCACCCTCGGGCAGATCCGTCAGCAAGGCGGCCTCGATTTCATCGTGCGCCGCGTGCGCCGTGGGCGCGTCTTTGAGATTCTCGTAACCCCGGAAGGCAAGCGCCCGCCGGATCTGTTCCCGCCGACGCCGCACCCGTCCGATGCGGCCACGAATGCGACCACCCCTCAACCGGTTGCCCACGTCCCGCCGCCGGACGAAACCGCCTGAGCGCGCGCCTGCCTGGCGACCGGTCACACGGTGCACACGGGCAGCGACGGGATCACGTCCGTGTGCATGGCGGAATCGCCACGCAAGCCGCCCCCCACCCCCGCCAGTCCGGCGATCATGGCCGCATTGTCCGCGCAGTGGGCGCCTTTGGCCAGCAGCAGCCGGGCCCCTTGCCTTGCGGCCAACTCCTGAAGACGCGCCCGCAGGCGACTGTTCAGGGACACCCCGCCCCCTACTGCCAGCGTGCCGCCGTGGGCCACCACCCGCTCGCAGCGTTCAATCACGGCGTCCACGATCGCCTCCTGATAGCTCGCAACCACATCGGCAAACGTTTCATGGTCCGCGCTGAGCGCATGGTCACGCACGTAATAGCGCAAGGCCGTCTTGAGGCCGCTGAAGCTGAAGCATAGCTCGGTCGCGAGCCCGGGCGGCGCAAAGCGTTCACTGCGCACGGCCCCGCGCGGGAAACTCACGAACCGCGGGTTGCCATTCTTGGCCACGCGGTCCACCACGGGCCCGCCCGGGTAGCCCAACCCCAGCAGGTTCGCTCCCTTGTCAAACGCTTCACCGGCCGCGTCGTCGATGGTTTCCCCCAACAACGTGTAGCGCCCCAGCGCCTCCCACCGCACCAGGCACGTGTGCCCGCCCGAAATGACCAACGCCACGAAGGAACCAACCTCCTCCAGCGTCGGCGATCCCTCGGCCAGAAATGGCGAGTACATGTGCGCCTGCAAATGGTTGATCCCAATCAGGGGCTTGCCCAGCCGCAACGAAAGGCCCTTGGCCATGGCCAATCCCACCAGCAGTGAACTCGCAAGCCCGGGCCCGTACGTGACCGCGACCGCATCCACGCGATCCCAAGCCACCCCCGCATCCCCAAGCGCACGCACCACGACCGATGGCAGCATTTCGCTGTGCTGGCGCGAGGCAATTTCGGGAACCACGCCCCCGTACGGCCGGTGCAGATCCACCTGGCTCAGGATGACGTTCGACAACACCCGCCGGCCATCTTCCACGATGGCGGCGGAAGTCTCGTCGCAGGACGTCTCAATACCCAGAACAATCACTGGAAAAGCCTGATCCCCTGGAGCAGATCCACCGCGCGCTCCAGTTGGATATCCACCACCTCGGCCGTTTCCGCGCGCACCTCCTCCGAGAACATCTCAGGCGTCTCGGTGTGCGCACGGCGCAACAACACTTGCCGCCACATTGGCGGCGTCAGATTGATCTCGATGTCCGGCAGAATGCCCACCTTGTGAATCAGCGCCCCACTCGGCGTGTAGTAGTAGGCGATCGTCAGGCGCACCGCCATGCTCTCTTCCTCGTTAATCGGGATCACACTCTGAACAGATGCTTTTCCAAATGTGCGCGTCCCAACCAGCACCGCTCGGTGGTGATCCTTCAGCGCCCCGGCCACGATCTCCGACGCGCTGGCGCTGCCGCCATTCACAAGGATAACCATGGGGAACCCGGTCAGGCGCACATCGCCGCCGGCACGCGTCACGATCTCATCCTGCACACCCGGCCGCCCGCGTGTCGTCACAATCACGTCATTCTTTTCCAGGAACTTCTCGGCCACCCCCACCGCAGCGGAAAGCAGACCGCCCGGGTTCCCGCGTAGATCGAGCACCAGCGCATTCATGCCTTGCGCTGTGAGCTCATCCAGCGCGCGCTGCAGGTCGTTGGTCGTGGGCTTGGCGAACTGCGTCAGCCGAATGTACCCGACCCCGTCGCGCACGATCCGGACCCCCTTCACGCTCGGCACCACGATGTCGTCGCGCACAATCTCCACCGTGCGCTGCTCCTCCCCATCCTCGCTCTGCACCGTGATCGTCACCGTCGTCCCGGGATCGCCGCGCAGCTTCTTCACCACGTCCCGCAACATGACGCCTGTCGTCTTCTCGCCATCGATCTCGATGATGCGGTCGCCCGTCTGCAGCCCCGCCCGGTAGGCCGGCGTGTCCTCGATCGGCGCAATCACGGTCAGCACACCGTCGCTGGCTCCAATCGTCACCCCGATCCCGCTGAACTTGCCGGACGTATCCTCCTGCATCTCTTCGTAGTCCTCGGCCTCAAGAAACGAGCTGTGCTCGTCGAGCCCCTGCAGCATGCCGTGAATCGCGCCGTACGTGATGTCCTGGTACGACTTCTCCTCGACGTAAAACTTCCGGATCTGCAGCAGCGCCCGCGCCAGCAACTCCACGTGCGGATACGCCGAATCCTCGTCGAGCAGCGTGGCCACATCGGTCACGTTGGTGGCAGGTTCGTCAGCCGCCCCGGTGTCCGCCTCCGGTGCCTTCGCCGCGATCGGCGCCTGGCGCATGGAGGCACAGCCGGCCATCGCCAGAAGCATCCCCGCCACCAGTCCAGGACAGACCCAATGACTCCACCACCGACATGTGTTCTGCATGCGTGAATTCCCTGTGAATGCCGAGCTTTGGAGCCCTTCGCACCACCCCGCAACGGCCGGCCTGGCGCTGACGTGCCGCGCATTCTCCCAAGCGTCACACGGGGTGTCCACTGTTTTCCCGGCCATGCCCCCCACCCATTCCAAGTCCGTGGTGGCCCATCCGGTCACGCCCCACGAACCGCGCCCAACTGCCCGCATGCGGCCATGACATCCCTACCCTTGGGGTGGCGGCGCCGGACGAAGAGACCGGCTCCCGTGAGCCACCCGCAGAAGCGGTCGATCTCCTCGCGGCTCGGACTCACAAATGGGCGCCTGCTGCCGCCATTGTAGGGAATCACGTTGACCCGAACGGGCAGACCATCCAGGTAGCGCACCAGTTCGCTGGCATGCTCTTGCTGATCGTTAACCCCAGCCAGCAACACGTACTCGATCAGGAACACGCCTCCGCGCCCCAACGGATACTCGCGCAGGGCCACCTTGAGTTGCTCCAGCGAGTAGCGCGCATTCAAAGGAACGAGCCGCGTACGCAGCGCCTCGTTCGCCGCGTGGATCGAGATCGCCAGCCGCAGGTTTGGCAACTGGGCGGCCGCGAGCTCGCGCAGCCCATCCACGTGCCCCGCCGTGGATACCGTGATTCTGCGATACGGAATATTCAGGCCGCGCGAATCGGCCAGCACGCGTAGCGCCGGGATGACCGCGGCGAGATTGTCGAGCGGCTCTCCCATGCCCATAAACACCACGTTGTCCACCGGCCGGCCCACCTCATACCGCGCCGCCACGACTTGCCCCACGATCTCTTCCACCGTCAGGTGGCGCCGCAACCCCATCTCTCCGGTCACGCAGAACTTGCACCCCATCCGGCACCCGACCTGCGAAGACACGCACAACGTCGAGCGCCCCCGGTCCGGAATAACGACCGACTCAATGCTGGCGCCATCCTCAAACGCGGTGGCGAACTTCAGCACGCCGCCATCCTCCTGTCGCTCCACGATCCGGCCCGCCGCCTTCTTCAGTCCCTTCTCCAACTGCGCGCCAAGCGCCGGTGATTTGGCCAGCGCCGCATCGTCCGCCAAGCGCCGCTGCCCCGATCCCATCACCGCGCGGTAGAGGGCAATGGCGCTCACCCGCGCCACGCCATGTCGGGTCTTGCAGGCGTCGGCGAAAGCCTCGCAGGTTAGCGATAGGATATTCACTCGCAGGTGATCTCCAGATGCCGTCGCACTCAGTTCACAAACGGATCCGGGGACGGTTCACGCCGCTGGCCGTGCGCCGCCCAGGCCCAGATCGTCAGGACGGAGGCGAGCAGCATGTAGCCCCACACTTGCCAGGCGGTCGGCCTGGCAATCTCGACATTGGAGAACGGTAGCCGCGTAAGCAGCCGGTTCACCTCGAGAAACCACTGAATCAGGGTCACCGCAGCCATGTTGTAGATTTCGGCGAATAGATTGCTGACCGAGCCCAGCACCACCGAGAGGCAACCACTGAACACCATGAGGAACGCCAGCGGAACGACCACCAGGTTGGCCAGCAGCGCGACCGGCGTCACCCGCTCAAAGTAGTACGCCGTGATGGGGAGCGACGCGAACCAGGCCGCGACGGACACCGCCACCACCGAAATCAGCGTACGCAACATCCGGTGCTTGATGCCACGCGGCCCCCGCGCCTCCGGCAGCGCCAGGGGGTCCGGCGCCACCACGGCGTTCAGCCACCCATACAGCAGCGGGCACCAGACAATCAGACCCAGTACAACAACGAAGGAGAAGATGAACCCGATGTCTTGAATCTGGGCTGGTGCCGCCGCCGCAATCAGCACAGCCGAGAGGCAAAGCGCCGATGCCGCATCCGGGCGCCGCCCCATGCTCGGGGCCAGCAAAAACACGAGCGCCATCACGCAGGCCCGCACGGCACTCGCGGGCGCACCGGTCAGCACCGTGTAGGCGATCACCACGGGACCCAGCGCCCAGACCCAACGTTCTCTCGACAACCGCACTGCACGCAACAACAGGATGCATAGCCCCGTCACGATCACCACGTGTTGCCCGGAGATGGCAAACACATGCAGCGTACCCGTCGCCGCCCCGAGGTCCCGCACCGCACGTGAAAGTCGTCCGCGCCCTCCCACCATCAGGGATTGCAGGATTCCGTTCTCCTCGGGTAGTTGCTCGACGCCACGCGTCAGATGTTCGGCAACGCGTGCCCGGGCGGCATAGCACCACGTGCGGAAAGAAGATCCGTGCCCGCCCGAGACAAAGGTCGCCTGCCGTGGAAAGACGCGCGGCCAATGCGCATCCTGGGTGTCGGTGCGCGCTGCGGGCCAGTTGACGTCGTGCAGCAGCCAGTGATCCCCGTACCTCGGCAAGCGCCCGTCCGGCGTCCCATGCCACCACATCGGCGTCGTGATGAACCCGGGCCGCTGCCACTCGCCCGCTGCCGTTCGCACACGGATCACACGCACCTGCACCCAGCACCGAACCAGACGGCCATGGATCGAGGCATTCGCCACCGGATCGTCCACCACGGCCACTTCCACCGCCTCCGGCGCTCCGCCCGCAGACCAGCCCGCGGGCGGAGCAGCCCCACGCAGACGCGGTGAGGCCGAGACCCAGCCCGCCAGTACCGCCGCCGCCAGAAGCAACAACGTATCGCAAGCCCGCCCGCGATTTGGCGTCATTCCCGTGCCAGAACGCGGGGGGCTCCACAACCGGATCGCCGCCGCGCACACACAGGCGAATGCGCCGCCCCAAACCACCCAGCCCACATCCGCCGCATGCAACCCGACGGAGGTACCCAGTAGAAAGGCGGCTGTGAGGCCCACCACCGGCCGACGAATGAAGCGAACCGTGCCGCTCGCCCCCTCCGGGCAATCAGATCGCGGAGTGTCGGAAGGTTCACGCTGCATGGAGTGCCACTAGAGCGTGGCCAGCGCCGCCATCATGCGCGCACGCTCGGTCTCGGACAAGTCCGGCGACACGATCGCCAGACTGGCGCGAGCAGGCCGCATCACCACGCCGGCCAACTCGCGGATCTCCGCGCTCGTGACCGACGAAAGGCGCTTGATCGATTCCTCGGGCGGAATGAACCGCCCGCGCGTCAGCAGGTTGTCCCCGACCCACATCATCTGGTGGCTCGTGCTTTCCAGGCCGAGGCGCATCTGGCCGATGACGTAGTCCTTCGCCCGGCGCAGTTCCGCCGCCCCCACCGCCCGTTCGCGCATGCGGGCCATCTCACGCACAATCAGCTCCAGCGCCCGCGACTTTCGCTTCCGATCGAGCCCCGCGGAGATCGTCAGCGCACCGCTCTCTTCAAACAACTGCAGGTGCGAGTGCACCGAGTACGCCAGACCATGCTTCTCACGCACAATCTGAAACAACCGCGAACTCATGTTCTCGCCCAGCACCGCGCTCAGCAGCTTGAGCGCATGGCGGCGGTCATCGCGGTAGCCAAAGAGGCGGAGACCGAGGGCCAGGTGCGTCTGCTCGATATCCTTCTCGGTGAAGGCGGTGCGGACCAGGTTCATGCGCGCCGGCACGCGCGAGTACGGCTTCGGACGCGCCGTCACCGGTAGCCCCCGCATCGCCTTCGTCACCGCCTTCACGCAAGCGTCGTGATCCACCCGCCCCGCCAGCGCCACCACCGTGTTACGCGCCACGTAGCGCTCGGCCACGAATCGCCGGAATGTCGCCGACGTCATCCGCTTCAGCGTCTCCGGGGTGCCGATGATCGGGCGCCCCAACGCATGCCCCGGCCACAGCCCGTTCATCAAAAGCTCCTGCACCTGATGCCGCGGCTGATCGCGGTACATCATGATCTCCTCGACGATGACCCCCCGCTCCTTCTCCACATCGTCCGCCCCAAAGCGCGAGCGCATGTACATGTCGCTGAGCACATCCAGCGCGTTATCGAGTTGGTCGAAACCGACGCGCGCGTAGTAGCAGGTGTTTTCCTCGCCCGTGAACGCATTCAGGTATCCGCCGCGCCCCTCGATCGCCGTCGAAATGTCCTTCGCCGAGCGCGTTCGCGTCCCCTTGAACAGCAAATGCTCGGTGAAATGACTGATGCCACCCAGCATCGGCGACTCGTGCCGCGATCCCACGCCAACCCAAATGCCCAACGCCACGCTTTGCACGTGCGGCATCGAGGACGTGATCACCCGGACCCCATTCGCCAACTTGCTCTGCCGAACATCCATCAGCATGGCCGACGTTCCTCTCTGCTCACCGTCTGTCCTACCGTCAACGAATCGCCCCGCGCACTGGCCTTTGAATCAGCGACAGGCGGCCTTCAGTGCCGACAGCGTTGCCAGCCCTTCGTAGAGCGCCTTGCCCACGATCGCCGCCGACAGCGTCGCCTGGGCCAGTCCGGCGAGGGCCTTCACATCGTCCGGCGAGGAAACGCCGCCGGAGGCAATCACATTCATGGAGACGCTGCGGCAAAGCCGGTCAACCGCCGCGGCGTTCACTCCCAGCAGCATGCCGTCGCGCGCCGTATCTGTGTAGATCACCGTGCGGACCCCGAGGGCCTGCACGCGCTGCGCCAGGTCGGTGGAACTCACCAGTGTCGTTTCCATCCAGCCTTTGACTTGAACCCGGCCCTGGCGCGCATCGATGCCCACGGCCACGGCCTCACCAAACTCGGCCGCCAGCTGCCCCACCATCTCCGGATCTTCCACCGCCCGCGTGCCAAAGATGACCCGTCGCACGCCTGCATCCAGCAATTGGATCGCATCCTCGCGGCGCCGCAAGCCCCCGCCCACCTGCACCGGAATCTTCACCGCGCGCGCAATCGCCACCAGCAATCGCGTATGCACCGGCTCTCCGCAGAAGGCCCCATCCAGATCCACCAGGTGCAACATTTCCGCACCCTCGCCCTCCCAGCGTACCGCCATCTCCACCGGATCGTTCGAGTACGTCTGCACCGCCTCCGGGCGGCCCTGGCGCAAGCGCACGCACTTGCCATCCTTTAAATCAATCGCCGGAATAATAATCACAATGGTTCCTCGCCACCCTAGAGCGAGCCCTTGCTCGACGGAATACGGTTGTCGCGCGGGTCCGCGGAGGCTGCCACGCGCACGGCGCGCGCCAACGCCTTGAACACCGCTTCATAGGCATGATGCGCTTCCTGCCCGCGCATCTGGTCGATGTGCAGATTCATGCGCGCCTGCACCACCAACGCCTGGAAGAAATCATCGAACAGACTCAACTCGAAATCGCGCAGCTTGCGCTTGCGGCAGGCCATGTCCTTGACGAGGAACGGGCGCCCGCCCAGATCCACCACCACCCGGCACAGCGCGTCATCCATCGGCACGTAGGCAGATCCATAGCGCACGATCCCGCGCCGGTCGCCCAGCGCCTCGTCCAGCGCGGAGCCCAGCGTCAGCCCAAGGTCTTCCACCGTGTGGTGGTAATCCACCTCCAGGTCGCCCTTCGCCTGAATCTCCATATCAATCAGCGAATGCCGCGAGAGCAGTTCCAGCATGTGATCGACGAATGCCATCCCCGTATGGATCTTGGAAACGCCGGTGCCATCGAGATTCAGCATCACGCGAATGTCCGTCTCACGCGTGGCCCTGCGCTTGTCCGCCAACCGCTTCTTCATCACGTCGCCTTTCCCTGCATGACGGTCGCCAATCCTTCGAGGAAGCGATCCATGTGCGTGTCCGTCGAAATCGTCACACGCAGAAACGCACCCGTCCGGCCCCCCGAAAACCAGCGCGTCACTATACCCATCCGGTGCAACGCTTCAAAGACTTCCTTTGCCGCACGCCCCGATGGCTGCATCCATAGAAAATTGGTCTGAGAAGGAAAGACGCGATGGCCGCGCGTCAGCAGCGCGGCCCGCACGCGCTCTCGAGTCGCTCGCACGCGCGCCGCATTCGCCTGCATATAGGGCAGATCCGAGAGGGCAGCCAGGGCCACGCTCTGGCTGAACGCGTCCACATTGTAGGAATCCTTGATCTTGAGAAGCGCCCCTATCAGCGTCGCCGGCCCGATGGCATAGCCCAGACGAAGGCCGGCCAGCGAGAACGATTTCGAGAGCGTGCGCGCCACCAGCACGTTCGGCCGCGTCCGGGCAAGATCCATCGCGTGGCGGTCGGCAAAGTCCACGTAGGCCTCGTCGATCACCACGACGCCCGTGAACCGGTCGCAAAACGCCTGGACCTCCGCCTCGGGAAACAGCATCCCGGTGGGCGCATTCGGATTCGCCAGAAAGAAGAGGCTGCAGTCATTGTCCGGCGGATCGCACCATTCGAAGTCAGCCCCCAGCGCGACTGGGGCTCGTACGGCCTCATCGATATCGGCCAGCACCGGGTAGAGCGAGTAGCTCGGGTCAAAGTAGCCGATCCGCCCGCCATGCTCCGTAAATACACGCGTACACAGCGCCAACACCTCGTCGGATCCGTTGCCGACAAAGACACAGTCCTCGCCAACTTGGTGAAGCTCCGCGAGCCGCCGCCGCAGCCCACTGCAGACCGGATCCGGATAGCGCCGCAAATCCTCCAGCGAGAATGCCTGGATCGCCTCCAGCACCCGCGGCGAGGCCGGATACGGATTCTCGTTCGTGTTGAGCTTGATCACCGACGGATCACGCGGTTGCTCACCCGGCGTGTAGGCCGTCAGTGCCGACACCGATGCTCGTATGCGCGCACTCATGCTCACGGAAACCGCAGGCGCGCGGATCGCGCGTGCGCTTCCAAACCCTCCATCGCCCCAAAGGCTTCAATCACGGGCAGCGACCGCTTCAGATCGCCCCGGGTCAACTCAATCACACTGCTGCGCCGGCGAAAATCATCCACCGTCAGCCCCGAGAACAAGGCGGCCGCTCCACCCGTGGGCAACACATGGCTCGGCCCGGCCACAAAATCCCCGGCGGACTCCGGCGTCCATGGCCCGAGAAACACGGCGCCCGCACAACGAATACGCGGCAGCAGCCGGCGCGGTTGGCGCACCAGCAGTTCCAGATGTTCCGGCGCAAAACGGTTGCAGAGCGCAATGGCGTCATCAAGCGTCGGCGTCACCGTCAGCAGGATCCCGCCGGCGTCGATCACCCGATGCACCGCCGCCGCACGCGGCAGCGTCGCCAGTTGCTCATCCAGGGCCTTCCGCACGGCGTCGGCATGGCGACGCGATGTGGTGATCAACAGCGCCTTCTCCCAACCCGTCCCGTGCTCGGCTTGCGAAAGCAGGTCGGCCGCCGCATAGGCCGCCGGCACAGACCCGTCGCTCAAGACGGCAATTTCGCTGGGCCCCGCCACCAGATCGAGCGCCACCTGCCCATAGACCAGTCGCTTCGCGGCGGTCACGTACGGACCTCCGGGCCCGACAATCTTCTGCACCTTCGGGATCCCTTTGGTCCCATAGGCCATGAGACCGATCGCCTGGATGCCACCCACGCGATAGAGCTGCGTCGCGCCTGCCGCTTCCAGCGCATAGATCAGCTTCGGGTTCACACGCCCTTCGCGATCGCACGGCGTGCACGCCACAATCTCACGCACGCCAGCCACCTGCGCCAGTGTGCACGTCATCAGAGCTGTCGACACCAGCGGCACCTGCCCGCCAGGCACATACACGCCGACGCGCTCATAAGGGACAAATTTCTCGCCAAGGCGGCCCCCGCCCGGGCTGCGCATGGACCAGTCGCGCTTCAATCCGGCCCGGGCAAAGGCGGCAATCCGCGCCCGCGCCGCCAGGATCGCGCGGCGATCGGAAGGGCGGATTTCACGGCGGGCCAAAGCCCGATCCCGCTCCGGGATCGCCCACGCGCGCGGTGCCAGCGTCACACCATCAAACTCCCGCATGTAACGCGCCATCGCGGCGGCGCCTTCACGGCGGATCGCGTCCAGAACACGACGCGCCACCGATTCTGCCTTGGGGTCGAAGGCGGGCCGCTGGAGAAAAGACTCCACCACCGCCACCCGCGCACCCGCTTTCCATGTTGCCAACCGAATTGCCATGCCCCGCATCTCCTTCTAGCCAGCCTCGCCCACGGCCGCGCGCCCACAACGCACCGTCACCCGACCACTTCGCGGCAGCCCCGGATCCGTCGTGGCCTCCATCAAAACACGCACCACGTCTTCGCGTGCAACCCCATCTCGCACCGCCTCGATCACAAAGACATCGCGCACGCGCCCATCCGCAGCGCAGGTCACCTCACAGACCACCTGCCATGGACGCTCATCCGCTCCGAGCCGCGCCAGTGCGTCTGGAGGAACCTGAAAGCCGGCGGCCTGCAGCACCGTATCGATCTCCACCTCGCAACGCAGTACGTACCCGGTACCGGCCCGGTAGGGATCCAGATAGGGCCAGCTCAGCTCATAGCCACTGAGGCGCCGACGCGCCTGTTCTCGCAGGGGCTGGCGATCTGCTTCCGGCGCTAACGTGGACGGCGTGAGATCCGCCGCCAGAAAGCGCGGCTGCGGCTGTAACGGCGCCGACGAAGTCGCCACCTCGGCGTCCATGCCCACCGACGCATCGGCCCTACGGTGCCGAAGAAAGAGCAGCGCATCGTCCCCACCCGCCGCCGGTACGCTTCCGACATACCGCACACGAGTCGTGGCCACTTCGGCGGTAGGGACCGGCGCGACCGACGGGCGCGGCCACATCGACCAGAGGCTCAGTGCCCCCACGACAATCAAGACGGTCATCAGTTCCACGCCGGGCCGCGTGTATCGATAACGGCGGTTCTTCACGTTATCGCCCACCCTGCCCCGCCGCCGTCCGCACGGTCGGATCGCGTGTGGCCACATTCACCTCGTTCAGTCCGATCGTACGCGCCATCGCGAACAGCCGCACCAGCGTCCCGTGCAGGACCCGCGCGTCCGCTTCCAGCGTGAGAATCCCCGTGGGGCCCTGCCCCACGAACCGCGCCAGATCGCGCTGCAGCAAGTCCATCTGCTTCACGTTGGCGACTCGGTAGCGCTGGTCATTGAAAACCACGACCTCTTCGCGGGATCCGCTTTGGGCGGTTTCAAGAGAGAGGACCACCGCCACCAACCCGGGGCGCGTACCCCCCTGGGTCGGCACGCGCGGTAGCTCAATGCTCACGCCGGGCTCGATCACATAGCTGTTCTTCAGCAGTACAAAGAACACCACCAGCAGCACCAGGTCCAACCATGGCGCCATGCTGAGTACTCCCTGACCCAGCCGGCTGCGCGGCACATAGCGCGTGCGCAGCCCGCTGACGGGTTCAGCGCGTTCCCGGCGTTGCCACATGCTCTCCGCTCCCGGCGCCGGCGGCCTGCGCGCGATATCGCCCCAGAAACGCCAGCGTCTCCGAGGACGCCCGTTCCATATCCACCACAATTCGATCGATCTTCACGACCAGAAGGTTGAACGCGACATAGCACGGAATGGCCACGCATAGCCCCGCCGCCGTGGTCAACAGTGCTTCGCGCAACCCTGCCAGCACGTCGGCCGATTGGATCAGCGGCACCTGGCTCTCCATCGCCACCAGCGAATTCAACATGCCCAAAATGGTTCCCAGTAGTCCCAGCAGCGGCGCGATCTGCCCCGCCAGCGAGACCACCACCAACCGCCGCTCCATCCGCGAGATCTCCGCGCGACCCGCCTCCACCATCGCCTCACGCACCGCTTCGCGCTCCTCGTGCCGGTGCAAAATCGCCGTCTTCACCACGTACGCCACTGGCCCCGGCGTCTCATCGCAAATCGTCACCGCTTCCGTGATATTCTCGCGGCCGACCACGTTGAAAATTCCCTTCAAAAAATCGTCGGCCAGAATTCGGGCTCGATGCAGATGCAGGGAGCGCTCGATGAACACCACGAGCGCGATCAGCCCGCACACGATAATAACCCCCATCATGGGGCCGCCCTGTTGAATCCATTCGCCTAACATGCCCGAACCCTCCGCGGGCGCCGCCGGTCGCGCCCCGCCCACACGTTCAGTAAAACTCCCACCAGTGCTGGGCCCGGATCGTCCGGATGCGCTCTTGGATGCCAGCCTCGTCGGGCAGGCCCGCGCTCAGCGCACGCTCCAGCACATTCACCACCTTCTTCCACTCCTGGCGCGCCTCGAAAATATCCGCCAAGTCGCGCGCGGCACGAACAAACCACATGCGGGCGGACTCGCTCTGCACACCCGCCGCACGCGTTCGCTCGAGGAACGGAGTCATGACACTGCGGTACAGTTGCTCAATCGCCGCGTCTGTGCGATCCAGCTTCTGCAGGCAGCGCCCAATCTTATACTCGGCCTCCAGCCGAAGGTCCACCGTCGCGATCGGATGGCCCGCCCCCGCCGTGTACGCGTTGATGGCCGTCTCGTAGCGGGCCGGCTCCTCGAGCCCCAATAGAAATTGGCAGTCCCCCAGCCGCAGCCACGTCTCCGGGATCAGCGCGGAGGCTGGCGCGCGGTTCACCACCTCCTGGTAAGCCAGGATCGCTTCGGGATACTTGCCGAGAGCCGCCAGCGCGTTACCCTGCTCGAAGCGCGCCTCCGGAAGCCGTGCGCCGCTGGGGAACAGGCGCAACTGCGTATTCAGCAACTCGAGCGCCCGCAGGTACTCCTCCTGGCTCGCCGTCGCCCGGGCGGCCCAGAGCAGGGCCGTCTCGCACTCGGGTGCCCCGCGGTGCAACGTCGAAAACTCGGTGAACAAGCGCTCCGCCTCCCCGTAGTCGCCGGCGTTGAACGCGCGTTGCCCCAGCCAAAAGCGCATGCGCGGCGTCAGCGGTGCCGCCGGATGATCCGCCAGAAAATGCTGGCCCCCGGCGATGGCCGCCGCCGTGTTCCCCAGCATGTACTCGCACATGACCACGTGGAAGGCCGCCTCATCCGCCTGCGGCCCGCCGGCAAAGCGCCGCTCCAGTTCGCGAAAATCGGCAAGCGCCTCCGCATAGCGCAGCAACCGGTAGCGGATCAAGCCACGCCCCAGCCACGCGTCCGCCACCAGAACCCCGTTCGTCGACTGCTCAATCATCGTCGTATAGGATCCCTCCGCCGCCCCCAATGAGCCCGTTGCCTCTCGCAACTGGGCAAGCCGCAGCAGGCTCTCATCCGCTAGCGGCGTGCCGGGATAGTCCTCGGCTATTCGCAGATAGGTCGACTCCGCCGCATCCGCATTGCCCCCGAGCGCGTAGCACTGCGCGGCCTGGTACAGCGCCATCGGCACCAGCGTCGATTCCGGATACTCCCGTATCAACCGCTCGTACGTGTCGCGCGCCAGGTTGTACTGCGCATTCGTGAACACCGCATCGCCCGCCTTGAACAGGCAGACTTGCCGGTCCTGCGCATTCGTGAAGGAGCCATACGCCTTCTCAAAGGCTGCCGCCGATTCCGTGAAGCGCTCCAACCCCAGCAGAGCCCACCCGCGGCCACGATGCGCCTCCGCAACCCCGTCCGTGTTCGTAAACGATTCCAGGTAGTACTGATAGGCCGCATCAGCCTCCGCCGGGCGACGCCCGCTCAACAGCGCCTGCGCCACCGCCAGCTGCGCCTCCGCCGCCCGCGGATGATCCGGGACTGACGTCACGAACTGCCGCAAGAGCGAGAGCCCCTCATCCAACCGCCCCATCGCCAGGTAAAGCAATCCCAGCCGCCGGCTGCCGCGCAGGATCAACTCATTCCCGCGTGCGACCGCCAACCCCTTGTTGAGCGCGTTGGCCGCGCCCGAACGATCCCCCATGCCCAATCTCGCCTGCGCCAGCCCGAACCACGCCTCGGCCACCAGATCCGGATCCCCGAGATCCTGGTAGACCAGCCCTTCCATCAGTTCCACGGCCTCACGCGCGCGACCCTGATCCAGCAGGATGCGCGCGCGCCAGTAGCCGGCGATCGCGTCGTGCCGCCGGTCCGTGCCCGGTGGCGGCATGCGCGTCAGCACCCGCTCGGCCTCCTCGATCCGTCCCGCGCTGATCAACATCTGCCCCCACTCCGACCGGTTGGCCGACACTTCAGGGGAACCGGGGTTCGCTTCCTCAAAGGCCTCGAACAGCTGCAGCGCCCCATCCACATCGCCCTCGTGCCAGCGACACCAGGCCTGGAGCCGCGTGGCGCTCGCCCGAAACGGACTGGTCGGATAGGCGCGGTCGAAGTTCTCCAATTCCTTCAGCACCTTGCGAGTCTCTTTGCGCTGGTACAGCGCCATGGCCCGGCAAAACGCCTCGCCGCCGGGGACCGTTTCCCGCAGCAGGCGGCGGTTATCGTCGATGAAGGACAGCGCCGCTTCCGGTTGGCCACGCGCCAACAGCGATCGCGTCAGCAACACCAGCGCATCGGCGGCGTGCGCGGGATCGGCCCCCTGCTCCCACACCGCGCGCAGGTATCCCAGAAGCTCCGCCTCCGCCACTTGCAGCAGCCCGTCCTCGTAGGCGGCCAGGCCGGCACGCCAGCGCGGGGCGCCCACGTCTTCTCGTGGTGCCGCCGCAAGCCCCACGCGGGTCAGCGCCAGCACCAGCATCAGTCCCGCCAGCAGGCGCGGAGTCTTCAGGCTGCACCCATTCACGTCAGCATGTCCTTTAAATGGCGTCCGGTGTGCGAGGCCTCGCAGGCCGCTACCGTCTCCGGAGTTCCACTCACCACCAATGCCCCTCCCTCATCGCCACCTTCAGGGCCAAGATCAATGATATAGTCCGCTTCGCGAATAACATCCAGATGATGTTCCACCACGACCACCGTATTTCCGGCGTCGCGCAGGCGCTTCAAGACCGCGAGCAGCCGCTGGACATCCGCAAAGTGGAGCCCGGTGGTGGGCTCATCCAGCACGTACAACGTTCGCCCCTCGGAGCGCTTGCTCAGTTCCGCCGCCAGCTTGATCCGTTGCGCTTCGCCGCCGGAAAGCGTGGTTGCGGACTGCCCCAACTGCAGATACCCAAGCCCCACCTCCGAAAGCGTGCGCAGCTTTCGCTCCATGGATGGCACCGGGCGGAACACCTCCAGTGCTTCATCGATGGTCATGGCGAGCACGTCCGCTATCGTGCGACCATGGTAGCGCACCTGGAGCGTCTCGCTGTTGTAGCGCAGCCCGCCGCAAGCCTCGCAAGGCACGTAGACATCCGGCAGGAAATGCATCTCCAGCCGCAGCATGCCGTCACCTTTGCAGGTTTCGCAGCGGCCTCCCTTGACATTGAAGCTGTAGCGCCCCACGCCATAGCCACGCACCTTCGAGGCCGGCAACGCGGCGAACAGCGCGCGGATCAACCCGAAGGCGCCGGTATACGTGGCCGGGTTGCTGCGGGGGGTGCGCCCGATCGGCGCCTGGTCGATCACGATGGCTCCATCGAGGTATTCGAGCCCGGTGATGCGATCATGCGCCCCGGGCCGCTCGCGCGCCCGATAGAAGTGCTGCGCCAGCGCTCGCCGCAGAATGTCGTCCACCAGCGTGCTCTTGCCGCTCCCCGAGACACCGGTCACACACACCAGCAACCCGATCGGCACCGTCACGTCGATGTTCTTGAGATTGTTCGCGCGGGCACCCTCCACGCGCAGCAACTGACCGCCCACCGGCTTGCGCAACGGCGCGTCGGTCTGCGTCGCTCCGGTCAGGTACGCCGCCGTCGCAGAGCGCGGCGACGCCAGCACCTCCGCCAGAGTTCCCGACGCCACGATCTCTCCGCCGTGGCGCCCCGCGCCGGGACCCAGATCCAGGATGTAGTCGGCTTGCCGAATCATGGCCGCATCATGCTCCACCACGATCACCGTGTTGCCCAGATTGCGCAATTCCTTCAGGAGATGAATCAGCCGCTCCGTGTCGCGTGCATGCAGGCCCACCGTCGGCTCATCCAGCACGTACAGCACCCCCACCAGCCCGGACCCGATCTGCGTCGCCAGGCGGATACGCTGCAACTCACCGCCGGATAGCGTCGCACTTTCCCGGCTCAGCGTCAGATACTGCAGACCGACCTCATCCAGAAATCGCAGCCGTCGGCGGATTTCCGCCAGTACGTCGTCCGCGATGTGCGCCTCCAGCGGACTCAACGTCAACCCATCGAAGAAGGCCAGCGCCTGCCGCACGGAATCGTCCGTCACCTGCACGATCGACCGCCCCTCGATCGTGCACGCCAGCACTTCGGGACGTAGCCGGGCGCCGCGGCAATCCGGACACGGTCGCGGTGTCATGTAACGCCGCAGGCGCGTCCGCACATAGTTGCTTTCCGTCTCCAGCAGGCGGCGCATCAAATTCGGAATCACACCCTCGAAGACCCGCTTCTGGCGCCGGAATGTACCCTTGCTCCACGCGCCAATCTCGATTTCCTCGTCCCCGGAGCCATGCATCAGAAAGCGCCGGGCCGCCTCCGGCAACTCCGCGTAGGGCGTATCCATGCTGACGCCGCTGTGCACTGCCGCTGCCCGAAGCTGCCGCTTGAAATAGACGCTGAGCCGCCGCCCCATTCCCTTCCAGGCGTGGACCGCCCCCCGCTCCAGCGAGAGCGTCGGATCCGGCACAATCAGCTTCTCATCCATCAGCATCTGCACGCCCAGCCCCGAACACGTCGGGCATGCCCCGTAGGGACTGTTGAATGAGAAGCTGCGCGGGGCAAGCTCCGCAAAGCTGATCCCACAGGGCACGCAAGCCTGCTTCTCGGAGTACACCGTCTCGCGCGGCTCCGCCCCCGGCTCCTGGATCAGCGCCAGCATGACCCCCTCGCCGCGCTCCAGCGCGGTCTCCACCGAATCCGTCAGGCGCGAGCGGATTGTGGGGGCCACCACCAGGCGGTCCACGACAACCTCGATCGAATGGGCCTGGCGCGCGTTCAGCGCCGGCACATCCTCCAATTCACGCACCTCGCCATCGATGCGCGCGCGGATGAAGCCCTGCTTGCGCGCCGCGGCCAGGACCTCGCTGTGGTTGCCTTTGCGCCCACGAACCAGCGGCGCCAACAGCATCAGCCGCGATTGCACCGGCAGCGCCATCAGTTGCGTCACCATCTGCTCTGCACTCTGCTTCGCCACCGGCCGCCCGCACTTGGGGCAATGCCGCCGGCCCATGTGCGCAAACAGCAGGCGCAAATAGTCATGGATCTCCGTCGTCGTCGCCACAATCGAGCGCGGGTTCGACGCCGCCGTGCGCTGCTCGATCGCGATCGCCGGCGACAAGCCCTCGATGCTGTCCACCTCCGGCTTGTGCATCTGCTCCAGAAACTGCCGCGCGTACGGCGACACACTCTCCACGTAGCGCCGCTGGCCCTCCGCAAAAATCGTGTCAAACGCCAGCGAGGATTTGCCGGATCCGCTCAGGCCCGTGATCACCGTCAGCCGGTTGCGCGGCAGGCGCACGGTCACGTTCTTCAGGTTGTGCTCACGGGCACCGACCACGACGATGTCTTGCGATTCCATGGAAAGTCCTGGCCGGGTTCATTCACGGCCAACGCCACGGCCTCTGACGCCGGGCATCACGTGCGCCACCGGGGGGGGCCGTGCCTAGCCCACTTTCACCAAGTGAAATGTCTTCTTGCCGGAGCGCAGCACCAACAGGCGGCCGCCAACGATGTCCGCCTGGCCAACCGTCTGCGCCGCATCCGCAACGCGGCGGTTATTCAAATAGAGCCCGCCGCTCTCGATCAGACGCCGCACGGCTCCCCGGCTCGCCGCCAGCCCGGTCTTCTCCACCAGCGCCACCACCGCCGCACCCTCCACCTCCGCGGCCGGCAGCGCCGTCGACGGCACATCCCGGAACACATCCAGCAGCACGTCCGCCTCGAGCCCATCCATCGACTCGCCGAACATGACTGCACTGGCGCGCTGGGCGCCACGCAGGCCATCCTCACCGTGCACCGCCCGCGTCACCTCCTCGGCCAGCCGACGCTGCGCCAGGCGCTGCTCCGGCTTCTCGCGCGTCGCCGCTTCCAGCTCGGCAATCTCCTCCATCGGCACGAAGGTAAATACTTTCAAGAAACGGATCACATCCGCATCCGCGCTGCGTACAAAGAACTGGAAAAAGGCGTACGGCGATGTGCGCGCCGCATCGAGGTACACCGCATTGCCCGCGCTCTTGCCGAATTTCTGGCCATTGCTGTCGCACACGAGCGGCGACGTCACCCCGTAGGCGTCCTTGCTCCGCAGCCGCCGGATGAACTCAATCCCGGCCGTGATGTTGCCCCACTGATCCGAGCCGCCCACCTGCACCGTGCAGCCCTCGCGGTCATGCAGGTGCAAAAAATCGTAGGCCTGCAGCAGCTGGTAGCTGAACTCCGTGTAGCTCATGCCGCTGGCGCTGTTCAGCCGGGCGCGCACACTCTCCCGCCCAAGCATCGTGCCCATGCGGAAGTGCTTGCCCACATCGCGCAGAAACACCAGGAACGGGAACGCCCCCAGCCAATCGTGATTGTTCACGATCGTCGCCGGCGCCGTCGGATGCTCAAAATCCAGGAAGCGCGAGAGGTTCTCCCGAATGCCCTCGGCGTTGCGCCGGACATCCTCCTCGCTCAACAGCGGCCGCTCCTGCTCTTTGCCGGACGGATCGCCGATCAGGGCCGTCGCGCCACCCACCAGCGCGATCACGCGGTGCCCGCAGCGCTGAAAATGCGCCAGCGACATGATGGCCACCAGGTTGCCCGCCTGCAGGCTGGAACTCGTGGGGTCAAACCCCGCATACACAACCGCCGGCTTCGCCAGGATCGTCTCCAGGTCCGCCTGCGTCATGTCCTCCAACAGCCCGCGCTCACGCAAGGTCGCTATGACGTTTGCCATCTCTACACAAGAAAGGCGCACCGACGATCGGTGCGCCTTCCCCTTTCCAAGCTCGTGGTTCGGCGCGACCTACTCGTCGTCCTCGTCTTCCGCGTGCTCGTTCTTGCGGCGCTTGCCGCCGCCACTCTGGCCCGGACGCCATTCCTCAGGCGATCCCATGGCCAACCCGCCGAGCGCCTCGTCAAAGGCCCCCGCCAGATCCACCATGTCTTCACCGCGGCGCAGCCCTTCGATCATGTCGTCGCGCTGCCGCATGAACTCGTCATCCGGCATCTTCGCCGCCTTGATGCTGAGCCCGATACGACGCTCGGCCCGATCGATGCGCATGATGCGCGCCTCAATCTCGTCGCCGATGTTGAGCACGTCCTTGACGCGTTCCACACGCTCGTCGCTGATCTGCGAGATGTGCACCAGCCCATCCACGCCTTCTTCGATCTCCACGAACGCACCGAACGAAGCCACCTTCGTGATCTTGCCCTTGACGATCTGGCCCACTTCGAAGCGCGCCATGATCGAGTTCCAGGGATCGTCCTGCGCCTGCTTGAGACCAAGGCTGATCCGGTTCTGCGTCGGGTCCACTTCCAACACCACCGCTTCCACCTCGTCCGCCTTGTTCAGCAGCTCCGAGGGATGGTTGATCTTGCGCGTCCACGACATGTCCGAAATGTGAATCATGCCGTCGATGCCGTCCTCGAGCTCCACGAAGGCGCCATAGGACGTGAAGTTGCGAACCGTGCCCTTGACGCGCGACCCCACCGGGTAGCGCTCCTGCACCGTGTCCCAAGGATTGTCCTCGGTCTGTCGCACGCCCAACGCAATCTTCTGCTCGGACTTGTTGATGCTGAGGACGACCACATCGACCTCCTGCCCAACCGCCAGAACATCCGACGCGCGCGCAATGCGGCGGGTCCACGACAACTCGGAGACGTGCACCAACCCTTCCACGCCGCGCTCGATCTCGACAAACGCGCCGTACGGAACCAGATTGACGACCTTGCCGTGCAGTCGGCTGCCCACCGGGAACTTGTTCTCGATGTCGTCCCACGGATTCGGCTGCGCCTGCTTCAGACCCAGCGACACGCGCTCGCGATCCTGATCCACTTCCAGAATCTGGACTTCCAGCTCCTGACCCACCGACACCATCTCGGACGGATGCTTGATCCGGCCCCAGCTCATGTCCGTGATGTGCAACAGCCCGTCCAGTCCGTCCAGGTCCACGAACACGCCGAAGTCGGTGATGTTCTTGACGCGACCCTTGCGCTTCTGGCCCACTTCGATCGTCGCCATCAGCTGCTTCTTCTTCTCGCGCAGGCGCTCCTCAAGCAGCTCGCGGCGCGACAGAATGATGTTCTTCCGTTCCGAGCTGATCTTGATGATCTTGAACTCGTACTTGTTGCCGATCAGGATATCCGTGTTGCGCACCGGCACCACGTCGATCTGCGAACCCGGCAGGAATGACTCCACGCCGTCCACATCCACGATCAGGCCGCCACGCACACGCCCCTTGATGACACCCTCGGCGACGCTGCCTTCCTGGTAACGCTGCAGCATGCTTTCCCAGCGGAGCTGTTCGTCCGCCTTCTGCTTGCTGAGAATCACCATGCCCTCATCGTCCTCGATCTGCGAAAGCAGAACGTTGAGCGAATCGCCGGGCTTCACGTTTTCCAGACCGCCAAATTCGTGTGCGGGGATGACGCCTTCGGACTTGTAACCGATGTCGACCAGGACTTCGCTGCCCCGGACTTCCAGAACCTTGCCGGGGACAATGGATCCCTCAACGAAGTCCTTCATGGTCTCGTCGTAGAGACTGGCGAGCTCGGCACGGCTAGCGTCCGTCAACTCCGTCAGATTAAACTCCACGCGCTTCTTGGATTGTACTTGTTCCATACCAACCACTTACTTGTTGAACCGTCGTGCAGCCGTTACTCCACACCCCCAGGTGCGGCAACTGCATTGTGAACGCGAACAGAAAGGATAGCCCACCGACGGATGCACAGCAAGAACCAACTGAGATCACGCAACTAACGCAAGCACAACTGGTTACAAAGATAGAACCGCGCACCCTATTAGCTGATCGAGCCCACGACCCCGGACTGCGGGGGCTCCGCCGTCAGAAGCCACGGGATGGCTTCTTCGCGTGTGGCAAAAACCCGAATCTGGAATGGGAGGTTCCTCGCTTCCACGCAATACATGTCGAGCTGGGCGCGGTGAAACGCATCCGTGGCCACCATGGCGCTTCGCTTCACGCCGGTCCGAGCCGGCACCATGCCGCGCGTGGCCTCCGCGATACTGCTGTAGGCGGATAGCGGAACCTGGCACTCCGACGCGATCATCCACAGGTCCGGCCGCGCCTTCTCCGGATCCCGCCGGCACAACTCCGACAGGATGGCGATGATGTCCTGCAAGCCCACATAGCCCCAGACCTGCACTTCCGTATACGCGTCCTGTTCCTCGATCTTGTAGGCCATACGTCCCAGAACCCCGTTGCATCGCCGCACGCATCCGCGTCGGAACGCGCATGGCTTGTTCTTGAAAAGTGTGTGGCGACGCTATGCAATATTTCCCCGGGACTCAAGTTGAAACTTATATACATAGACCGTGGATGCGAGTCGCGACGCCGGAGCAATCGAACGCTGCCGAACCGCGATCGCGTCCGGCCCTTAGCCCGCCTATTGCACGAGGACTCGTGCGACATGCGGGTTAGGGTGAAACGATCCAGACGCGGCCGCGGAAATAGCGCGGGGTGGTGGCGGGCGCGGTGTTGGTGTACCAGATGGCGGAGGCCATGCCGCGCACGTTGGTAAAGGCCGGAATGCCTGCCCACGATGCGCCCAGCAGCGGCGTGCACTCCTCAATCGCATAGAACCGATCGGCGACTCCGTAGGCGGCATCGCCCGGCAACCCGAACAATTCAATCCTCTGCAGCGATGGGCCGATCGTAACCAACCCGATGCGGAAACGATCATCGGGATCCGTGGGATCCGTGCCGGCAACAAATTCGGCGCCGTTCAGCGCGCCATCGCCATCCCAATCGTCGAGGGCATCCCCGTCGGGCTCCTGAGTGCCTCCAAAGAAGTCGCGCTCCCATGCATCCGGCAAGCCGTCCGTGTCGTCGTCCAGCACCAGCGGTCCGTCGCCGAACGTCGTCACCATGGCATTGGACGCAACGGTCAGGTAGCAGGCCCGCACCCAGGCCGGGGTCCAGGCTGCGGAGGCGATCCGCACATCATCCACGGTTCCGGAAAGATGATACTCCGCCCCGGACTGCCCATTCATTTTGCCGATCAGCGGATCCCGGCTGGGCGTGAACAAGGGATACGGGAACGTCGCGGCCGACGGCAGCCCGTCGCGGTAGGCGCGCCCCAGTCCGTTGTTCAGAACCAGCGTCAGCATCTGCCATTCGCCGGGGAGAACCGCATGGCTGCGATCCACACCGGACGTGTTCCCAACCAGGAATTTCCAGGCCCCGGAGGACTGCGTGATGTAGAAGGGTGTATCGCGTCCACCGCCGAATCCACCCCAGGCCGTGGCGTTCTCTTCGGCCGTCGGACGCACCCAGAGAGAGACTGTCGTCGCCGCTGAGTTGGATCCATACCAAGCCGCGGACAGGCCAGGATGAATCCAGTCGTCGACGCCGTCGAGCGACCGACCCCCGGCCACGATTCCTGCCACCGCCGCGGTCCCCGTGACGCTCGCCATGGCGCGGTAGGCCGATGAGTCGGCCAGGCCGCTCTGGAAGTGGTACACGCGTTGGCAACCGGAATTCCAGACGGCACCATTCGTGGCGGACGCGGGCGGCAGTGCGGCCGGGTTCCCCCGGAAGGCCCACAACTCGGTCGCCCCCGGCGCGATCCGCGGCACCTGTACCCACACATGCGACACCCCATTCGTATCCCAGCTCTCCACCTCATACGGCAACGCCGCGGCCCTGATGCCCGTCGAGAAGCGCAGATCGCCACCATCGGCTCGACCGAAATTGTCGTAGCGGAAGCCGGGAATATTCGTGCTGAGAATCACCAGCGCCGGGAAGTTGGTCAGCACGTCCGCCGTGGTCAATCCACGCAAGGTAATGCGCAGCGTGTGGGGCCACTGGTCATAGGTCAGGCCGAAGGGGGTCGACTCCGTCGCCCACCCCACGCCCCAGTCGTTGGAGGCATGCGCGCGGTACCAATACTCCTGCCCCAGTTCCAGGCCGCCCACCACTCGCGCAAACGCGCCTTCATCCCCCTCACCCACCGACTCCACGTGCTCCCACCCCAGCGCGTTCGAGCCCCCATCCATCCGCCCCCAGTAGAAGGACAGGGTGGCCGCACCGCTGCCCAGCAGGCGCCCGTGCAGTTGCGCGGAGAACTCGCCCACATCGGTGGCCCCGCTCGCGTTGTCCACGCGTTGCGCCGACACCGTGGCGGGTGCGCTGGCATGCGCGCCAGCTCCGTCCGTCAACACCGCCGAGAACACATGCGGGCCCGTTGCATCCAGCAGCGGCAACGGAACCGCGTACGGCGCCGTTGGGTCGCTTCCCAGCCAGGTGGCCCCCTGATAGAAAGCCACCGACTGCACCGCACCCGTCAGTAGATTCGTATCCACCACCACACTCACCACGCCCGTCACCGGCAGCAGCAATCGGCTGCCGGGAATCGGCTGGGCCACGCCCACGACCCGCGGGCCTGCCCCCGGCGTCGGGATCGCCGCCACCCGCCAAGCCTCCGGAAGCACCCCCGCCCGGCTGGGATCCTGGCGCTGCAGGGACGCACCGCTTCCCGAAAATCCACTCGGCCAGGGCGCATAGGGCGCGAACAGCACTTCGTCCTGAATGCCCCACACCGTGTCGCCACCCATGACGTCCGGCGCGTCGGACCACTCCAAAGTCACGCGGTCGCCCTCGTTCGCCAGCTTGCCCTCGAATGGCCCCACCAGCTGCACCTGCCCGTTGGTGAGCCCGTAGCGGAACAGAAACGCGTCACGCTCGGCAATGTCCAGCGCGGGGCTGAAGGAGACGACGGCAAGATAGCCACCCGCGGGAACCACGAGCCCGGCGGGAAACGCGAACTGCACGCCCCCGTCCAGCCGCCAGGGTCCCTCCCCGCTGTACAACGCAAGCGGTGCCGCCGTCGGGTTGTGGATCTCGATGAACTCATCATGCGGGTCACCATCGGGTGCCGCCGCATTGGTGACCGGGTGCGGCATCCATTCGCTGATGACCAGCCCACCGAGCGGCGCCCCGTTGGCCGACCCGCGCGTCGGCGTCATCGCGTACCACGCCGGCGCTCCATCCACGTAGCGGCCGAGGCTGATGTCATTCGCCTGGCCCTTCAGTCGCACGCCATCCGCCACCCGATCCATGGCGGTCCCGGGCAAGTAGGACAGGAAAAGCTCTTCGCCCGCCTTGTTCAGGCCGAACCCATTCGTCAACGGGCTGTGGAAGCCGCTGATCTCGTCGAAGCTGATCCAGGCGCCGGCCCCGACGGTGTGAACCGCCGGGATGGCCCACTTCTTCAACTCATCGCCATCGTCGCTCAGGTACCAACCGGCCAGCGATACCGCCCCGGCCGCCCGGTTGAAGAGCTCAATCCAATCGTTGGAGTCGTACCCCGGGAAGTTCACCGGGTCGTCATAGTCGGTGTGGGCCATGACTTCGTTCAGCACCACATCCACCGGCGGCGCGGGATCGGCAACGCCGGGGGAACCATGGCGGTAGGCGCTCGCGCGCCAGAACGCCCCATGGCTGAGGCGCGGGCTCAGCGGCTCGTCCATCAGCGCGGGCACCAGGGAGTGGCCAGCGCCGTCCGCCGTCAGCGGCCACTCGCGGCCGTCGCCATAGCTGAAACTCACAAGCGTCGGCCCGTACGGCGTGGCCTTGAGCCGCAGCCGCTCGCCGCTGTTGGCGAGGCTGCCGCCATACACCCCGGCCACCGGCACGGCATTCGTGTTGTAGCGCGCCGCGAACGCCGCCAGGTTGTTGACCAGCACCACGTGGCCGCCCGCCGGAAGGAAACGATCGGCCGCGAACGTGAACGCGATCCCATCGGTGAACGTCACGTCGCGCAGGTTCAGCGTGGACACACCCGCATTGTATAGCTCCACGAACTCCACTTCGTTACTCACGAGCACGCCCGCACCCGCCGCCGGATGGTACATCACTTCGCTGATCCGCAGCGGGAACGTGGCCTGATCGAATGGCGCAAACACCGCCGTCAGGTTCGACGAGCCGGCCAGCGTGAACGTGAGCGGGTTGCTCCGGTTCGTCGAGAGCCCCTGCCAGCCCGCGAATTGGTAGCCATCCTCGGGAATGGCCGCCGCCTGCATGGATACCCCCGGATAGTAGAGCCCCGTCCACGGATACACACCATTCGTCACGCCACGTAGATTCGCGTCGAGCTCCAGGCGGTTGACCCGCACCTTTCCCCGCCCGGGCGTCACCGCGTCCACCTTCAGATTCACCATCGGCCCCAAGCCGAATTTCGTACGCACATTCTCGCGCTCAAACGCCGTGCGGTTGGCCACGTTGTTGCGCATCTGCGCCCACCACGAATCCAGGTTCTCGCCGCTGATGATCGGCCAGCGCCTCATGAACTCGTTGGTCACCGGACGCAGTTGCGCCACCATCGCATCGAAGCGCGTCAGCATCACATCCGCCCGAAAATCGCTGTTCATCAAGTCGGCGTACGTATTGATGAATCGCGCGCGAAACTCGGGGCTGTCTTTCAGGCGCACATACACGTTGTGGGGGAAGACATTACCGCTGAGCATGTCGGTCGTGTAGGAATCCTGGAAGCAGTGATCCAGATCGAACTGCAGCCAGCGCCAGCGGCCGTCCACCAGCCGCGGCCGGTACTTGGCCTCGTTCTGGTTGGGCCAGTCCGCCTTCACCCCAAAACTGGAATGCACCATGTACAAGATGTAGTTGTCCACATCGATCCGCGTCTGCGCCTGCGCATAGTTCGCAGGCACCGCCATGCTGTTGTTGTTCAGGAAGTCCATCGTGGCGTGCCAGTTCGTGTAGTCCCCCTCGTCCACGTACGAGTAATCCAGAACGCCATCCGGATCGAAGTCCGTGTAGGGGCCGGACCCGTAAAGGATGTCGTAGCCGGGATCGTCGCGATCCACGTCGTACTCATCCTCCAGATAGAAGGAGTTCTTGTTGGCTTCGCGCAATTCCTGCAGCCCCCAGTACTCGCCGTTGACGAAAACCACGCAGGGGCGATAGTCCTGGATGTCGAGGTCCCAGCGGTCGAGCAGGATGTGCGTGAAGGGGTCGTACAGCAGCCCGCGCCCGCGATAACTGCCCCACCCGCGCAACATAAAGCGCTTGAATTCGTCGCGCGTCGCCACGTCCGACCCAACCCCCGAAAACAGTGGGTACTTGAGCGAACTCTTGCCGTACTCCGAACGGGTGAACAAACTCAACCCCTTGTGCGGGCTGGCCACCGACGTGTTGCCCTGGATGCGCACGCCCATGTCCTGCCGGAAACCGGCCACCCCGTTGGTCTCATACCACTCCATGTGCACCGGCTTCTCCCAGCGCTGGTAATAGTTGCCACTGTAGGTGCTGCCGGTGAACTTGTTGCCAGGCACGTAAATGCCCGTCGCCGCATCGAAGAAATTCTTGCGGTCCGTCACCAGCGAGATCACCGGCAACGTCCCATAGCGCCTGAACATGCCCGGATCCACAAAGTAGGTCTGCGTCGCGATCGGACTCGGAATCATGCCGGGCGCAAACACCCGCGCGCGCACCACCGTCGCCTTGAACACCTCGCCCTGCGGCGGTTCCCAGATCGGCAACCAACTCCATTGCTGCCCGGTTGACGTCGGCGCCGTCGGAATCATCGAAAATACATTCGTCTCGCCGGCCCGGCTCTGGATGCTGAGGGGCGCCGCGTAGATCGGCGACGAACTCGTCGGCTCGCTGCCATCCAGCGTGTAACGAATCACCGCCCCCGCTCCCGACGCCGACAGCACCACCGTCTGCGCATTCGTGTAAAACCCGCCCTCCAGCGAGAATGCCGGCTTGCCGGCCTGATCCTCGTAGCCCGCGGCGTTCACAGAACCGGGCGTAGGCGTCGTAAAAAAGCGCAGCGGCACAGCCCCGTTGGTCACCACCCCAATCAGCTTCGGGCCGATCAGCATGTCGGGGTCCCCGCTCGACGCATTCATCGCGTGGACGGACAGCACGTTGTTTCCATCCACCAGGGCGCCCCGGTACGCAGACACGTCGAAGGCCTGGTAATTCACCGCCTCCGCGTTGGATCGGACCGCCGTCGCCGTCGACGTGTAAGTCAGCATCGACGGGGCGTTGCTCTGCGCCACCAACACACCGTTCAGGTAGGCGGCAAAGCCGTCGTCGTACTGCGCGGAGAACACCAACCGGTCATACTCCTCCGTCCCATTCAGCGCGAAGGTGTAGCGCAAATACATCGAGACCGTGCTGACGGAAACAGTTGCCGACAGATAGGGAGCATAGGTGCCCGGGCTCAGCTCATAGCCGATGCTGCCGCGGACGGAGCGCCACACTGAATCGTCGAACCCAACGTGGTCGAGCCAACTATCCCCCACCAGCGGCCCGGGGATCAGCAGGCGTCCAGCAGAAGTCGCGCCCACCATGGTCGCATCGCGATCCGTCGCGATCCCGTACGAAACGTCGGAGAACTGGGCCGGAAAGGCCGGGCTGTAGGCAAACTCGACGGTCACGCCATCCGCCTGCACCAAGGCCAGGTACTCCCCATCCCCGCTCAGCCCAAAATTGGTGTGCAGTTCCTGACCCGCAACCCGCCGATTCTTGTCGGAAGCGAAGACCACCAGGTATTGCCCCGGCAGCAGCGTCACCGCCGGAAAGGCCCACTTGCGCAAATTGGTCGCACGATCCGTCAGGTACCAGCCCGACAGGTTGACCGCGCTGCCCCCCTCGTTGCACAGCTCAATCCAGTCGGAGGAGTCCCCGTCCTGATCCGTCAGTCCGGAGTTGTTCACCGCCATCACTTCATTGATGACGACGCGCCCCCACCCCGGAACCGCCAAGCTCCCAAAGACCAGAAGCCACGCGGCCATCACCCAACGCCAGCGGTTGTGCGTGCAGGTTCTCACCACCGCCAGTTTACCATTTACACTAGGGGGTGTACATAGTTAGCGCCGTGTGAGCGGCTATTTCTGCGTGTAAACGCGCTGCACCCGCCCGCCGATCGAACAAATGATGTCGTAGGGGTGCGTACTCTTCAGCTGCGCCCAACTGTCGACGCTGATCCGGCATGGCCCTTCGCCCCCGAGGCACACCACCTCGTCACCGCACTGTGCGTCCTGTGCCTGGGTGAGGTCGACCGCCGTGTAGTCCATGGAGACCCGCCCCAGCACGGGGCACGGGTGCCCATGAATCAACACGTGCCCGCGGTTGGAAAGCGCCAGCGGAAGCCCATCCGCGTAGCCCGCGGAGATGGTGCCCACCCGCATGGCGCGCGGCGTGGTGAACGTGCAACCGTAGCCCACGTTCATGCCAGCCGGCAACTCCCGCACCGCCGTCAGACGGGTCTTCAGCGTGAGCACCGATTTCAGTGGCAGTAACCGGTGCCCCTCCATGTCAAAACACCCATACAAGTTGATACCGGTGCGCACCATGTTGAACGGCGGCTGGTAGGTCTCCCGGAAATTATGGATGGCATCGCTGTTCGCCGCATGCCGCAGGGGAAAACGAACCCCCTCGCACTCCATTTCTGAAATCAACCCCCGGATCGCCGCGATCTGCGTGTGAGTGAAGTCGCTGCCGCTGCGATACGCCACCGGGAAATGGGTGTAGATGCCCTCCAGATCGAGGTGCGGCATCGCGGCGGCCGCGCGGATCAGGCCCGCGGCATCGTGCAGGAGCACCCCCAGCCGCCCCATCCCCGTATCCACCAGCACGTGCACGCGCGTCCGTCGCCCCTGCAGGGCCGACTCGCCATCGATACGCCGCGCGGAATCCAGGTCGCTCAGCGGCAGCACCAGCCCATGGCGAACGGCATCCGGAATCTCGTCGGGCAGCACCCCGCCCAGGATATGGACTGGTAGCCCCAGATCCATTAGGCCCAGCGCTTCGTTCGGCTCCGCCACCGCAAAACGTGCCGCCCCGGCCTTGAGCAGCGCCTCCGCGATCGGCCGCACGCCCAGCCCGTAGGCGTTGGCCTTCAACACCACCATCACCGCGCAGGGAGCCACCAGCGCCGCCAAGCACTGAAAATTCTCGCGCAGAATGGCGAGGTCGACTTCAAGTTGGACGCGCCGTTGCATGAGTGTTGATTGTTCCCGGGCGTTATCCTCCCGCATCACTCCGGCCCCCGCAAGCGCGAACTCGCCTCTCACGGTTTGCCGAACAGGACATCCAGCCGCAGCGTCACCAGCGGCTCCGTCTCCCAGTGCTCTTCATTCTGGAAATCGAGTCCGGGCTCCACTTCCACAAACATCCAGTCGCGGTACACAAGCTGCCGGTAGGTCAGGCGCACCACGTACTCGTCAACCAACGCATCGGGGTGCGTGTGCCAACCGGCGCCCCCCGTCAGCGTCAACGTCCGGCGCGCGCTCAGGCGGGTCGCCAGGCCCACCGTGGCGCCCAGATCCACGCCTTGCGATTCCTCGGACCACACCGCCGTGTGCTTCAGTTTGAAGGCGTGGTTCTCGCCAAGCGGCCGCGAATACTCCAACTGCGTCCGCTCGCCAAAACCGTCGTCCTGCTCCCAGAATCCGGTCTCCGACAGCGTCACGGTCGAACGCTCGCGGTACCAGCGCATGCGTCCGCGCGTTCGAAACTGCACCACCGGTTCCGGATCCAGCCGCAATCCGCCGTCCGCATCCATATCGTAGCGCGCGCTGTCCAGCACCCGGTACCGTAACGACAACGAACGATCGTTCTCGTCCGGCGTCGTCGGATCGCGCGAGGAAAACGTCCGCACTTCCGTCAGCGGATCACGATCGTCGGTCATGTTGTCGAACACAATCTTCGCCCGATCCTCAAACCGCGGCAGATCCAGCCGCGCCCGCACGCGCACCGATGTGCGCGGCGAGTCCTCCGAAAACACCACATAGGGCGATACGCGAATGGAGGAACTGCTGTGTTCGTTCAGCATGCGCCGGTCGCCGTAAAAGCGGTCGAACATCAGGCTGTGCTCCTCGCTTTTCCGGGTCAACAGCCGGTCTAGGTACTGATCCAGCGAGTCCGCCATGTCCAGCAAGTGCACGGAGACGCGCGTCCAGGCGCGATCCACGGCATTCGTCATGACCCGAGGCGGCGGCGATGGAGAGGCGACGAGCGGGGGCGGAGGGAGCGGAGGCCCCATGATCTCGGGCGACGGCAGGTTCGTTTCGGCCCCCACCGCGGCCAGCGCCCCCAAAAAGAGGCACGCCATCCAAAAGACACCAGCCACACGCTTCACGGTTCAATAAGGAAGGACGAGGACTCCACCTTCCCCAGTTTGCGCCGGGCCGCATACCGATCCAGCGCCGCCGCAATGCGGGCGAGCTCTTCGGCCGAGTAGGCCACGTCGCGATCCAGCGCCCAGAGCAACAGCCAGTGCCCGTCCGCATCCGTCCTCGTGAATGCCTGCACACGGCGTGTCTTCCCCTGCTGAAAATCCAGGAACTCCTTGAGGCTCGCGTCGCTCTCGAACAGGATCCCATTCATCATCAGCCGCGGCTCGTCTCCCTGGCCATAGATGGCCGCCACGCTGACGCGCCCGCCCCAGCGGGCCACGGCACCCGTCTCACAGGGGTTCGTCATGACGCCCGGGTTGCTTTGCATCCCCAGACGCGACAGCACATCCGGGCACGCCAGCAAGTCGTAGCCGGGCGGGCACTCCGCCGGCGTCAGTGCCAGCGAGTTGATCGCCGCCGGCGCCATGCACGCCTCCGGCCCGTTCGTCACGTTGGCGCGCACCTCCGCCAAGCCGGCGCACAAGACCCCCAGCATCGTGACCGCCCACCACCTCAATCGCTTTTTTGTGAAGCTCATACTCAGGCGTACACCCATCGCACGCGGTTCATTAGTAGTCCCGGCGTCGCAGGGATCGCAATCCGAGCGACATCGCCCCGCCAACCGCAAGAGCGGTGAGGGCCAGGCACCATGCCACACTCAGCCAGGCGCCCAGATGGAATTCCGCATCCCGTAGCGCCCCCGTAATGTGCAAATGGAATAATACCCCAAATGGCAGCACCACCGCGAGCATGAATCCAAGGCTCAAAACGAGGTTCACCGTGCCGCCGAATCCACCCACAATGGCCGCCGGGTTGCGTTGCCGCAGATCCATGAACACCGCCCCCAGCCCCGTCGAGAGCCCGCTGATCGCCAGTACCACGCAGGCAATCACACCCAACGAGGCCCCGATCATCGCCGGCTCCACGCGCAGCATGGATGAGGACAACCCCACCAGAAGCACGCTGACGCCTCCCGTGGCGCCCACCGCTTGCAGGAATTTTGCCAGCATGATGCGGCGCATGCTGGTCGGTGAAAGCCCCAACAGCCAGAACCCCTGCCCCTCAAGGCTCAGCTGCGGATAGATGAACCGCGAACCGAGCGAGCACAGCACCGCCGACACGCTGAACACATTCAGGAAGCACACCAGGCTGCGCCACTCCGCGCTGTAGGTGTGGTAGTGAAAACGCCGCAGGTTGGCGAAGTACATGCCCAGAAGCCCGAAGAAGATCAGCACCTGCGACCATTGCATCGGGTCGCGGAAGAACGTGCGCACGTCTTTCATGATGAGCGCGCGCAAGTCACCCGGCAGGAACCCCAATGCGCGATCCGCCACGCGGAAGCCAGCCGACGGCCGCCCCGTGCGCCCGCCCCCTTCCTGCACCCGCTCCCAGGCATCGTGAAATGTCGCCGTCCCCAGCCACTCAACCAGCACCAGCAGGGAGGCGGCGCTGCTCAGGATCATGCCGAGATACAGGGCCGCGCGCGTCCACTCGCCACGCGAGGCGGAAAGAATGCCCTCGGCCACCCACGTGCTGGGCAGCAACGCGTTGGAAGCCACCTGCACCCCCGGGATCAAAGCCGACAACATGAAGGTCCCGCTGTCGTCTTCCGTGAACTGCGATGAAGATCGCCAGACGGCCCAGGCCACCAGCAAGGCCACCGCCAGCAACATCGGCTTCAACTGCAGGCGCCGAGGCCACCAGCGCACGCACGCCATGATGAACAGCGCACCGATGCCCGCACACAACACCAGGAAGGGCACCGAGAAGATTGCCGTCCACACCCCGAAGAGCAGCGTCAGCCGCTCATGCATCGCATAGGCCCCCGCAAAGGGAACCATCACGAACAGGAACGCCCATGAGGAGAAATACGCGCTCTCCAGGAATTTGTAGACGACCACCTGCGACAGCGGCAACGGGCGCACCAGCAAGTAGGGAACTTCCTCGGAGCGGTACAGCGTTGCATACGAGGTCACCACGCCCGACATCACGAGCATGACGCCCATCCCGAGATAGAACAGCGAGAATAGCCGGCCCATGATCAACCCGGCCAGCCCCCCGAACTTGTCGAGAAACTGAAATCCTTCCAGGAACAGCTGCCACAGACCCACCACGCAGCACAGGGCGAACAGGGTGATGAACCCGACTTTGAAGCGCGACTGCTGCTGAAACAGCCGCCAGCCGTTCACCATGTACACCCGACTCTTCCGCGTAAATGCCGCCGGGGCTGCCATCCTCAACCTCCCGGCCTTGTGAGCCCCAGAAACACGTCCTCGAGCGAACCGCCACCGTACCGCGCCTGCAACTCGGCCAACGTGCCCAGCGCGCCCAGTTGGCCCGCCTGGATGATCCCGATGCGGTGCCCGATGTCTTCCGCCAGCGCCAGGATATGCGTAGTGAGAAACACGGTCATGCCGCCACGTGCCTTCTCCTGGAGCAGGTCCTTGATCAGCCGGATCGTGTACGGATCCAGTCCGATCAGCGGCTCATCCACAAACAGCACCGCCGGATCGTGCAACAACGTGGCCGCGTAGATCAGGCGCTGGCGCATCCCGTGCGACAAGTCGCGGATCAGCACATCGCGCACCTCAAACAGGCTGAACATCTCGAAGTAGCGCTCGAAAGCCGCCCGCGCGTCCGCCGCCCCCACATCATAAAGGTCCGCCGTGAAATCAAAGAATTCCTCGCACGTCATACGGTCATAGAGAAAGGGCATGTCCGGGATGTACCCCATGAGCTTCTTGGCGGCCTGCGGATTCTCACGAATGTCAATGCCCCCGATCCGGATTGTCCCGCTCGTCGGCCGCATCAGGCTCGTCAGCATCTTGATGGTGGTGGTCTTGCCCGCCCCGTTCGGCCCCAGAAAGCAGAAGATCTCCCCTCGCGGGACAGTCAGGGTCAGATTGCGCACCGCCTCCACCGACCGGAAGCTCTTGCAGAGGTTTTCCATCTCAATCATGCAACACCTCGATCTTCAGCCGCCCGACCACATGGATGATCGCCACTTGCTCCTGCAGTTCCCCCTCCACCAGACGGATGTGGGTCGCATCCACAAATTCCTGGTTCCAGGTGGGGTCCACCTCCACCCAGTCCCCCAGATGCACGGCCGGCCACGCATGGTAATAGAAGCCGCCCTCATGATACGCAAGCCCGACCATGACCTTCGCCGGAATCCCCGCCGCCCGCGCCAGGGCCACGAACAGGTACGTGTGCTCATTGCAGTCGCCAACCCGCTCGCGCAGCACATCCGCCGCCGAAGGCAGGCTCACCGTCACTTCCTTCGTAAGCCGCGAGTAAACCCATTCCCGCAACGCCGCCACCTGCGCCGGCGCTTCCGAAATCCCCGCCGTGATGCGCTGCGCCTCGGCCACGATCGCAGGATCCTCCGTCTGGATAAACGGAGTCGCAGCCAGGTACCGCGCGCGATCGTCCTCGGTCAAGGGCGCCATCTCTTCCGGCAGCGGCAGGCGCGCCCGCCTCACCCGCAAATCGAACGTGCCATCGCCCCGCGCCTCCGGCATCTGGCGGTTACTCGCCAGCGCCGCCGCGCTCAGCGGTGCGCCCGACAGCCGCAAATGCACATCCGGACGGAACTCCGGGTCCGCAATCTCGCCTTGCACGCGAACGGCCAAATCGGAAATCGCATCCCCGGCCGACCCGGCCGCGCGTACGGCCGCCAACGCTTCGGATGCCGTGCACGACTCGATCGTCCACCCCATCGGCGTTTCCTGCCGCAGCAGCGCACCCTCCGCATCCACCCAGGACGTCACGCTCATCCCCTGGTACTCCGTGCTCAGCACCGTGGATTCCTTCTCCACGCCCCCGTGCATCACCCGTTCTTCACGCAAGGCCCGAATCGTCACCGCCGTCGGCGATAGCGTCGCCGGGTCGAACGTGCGAAAGCTCAGGCTGTTGCCCGGGCGCAGCTTCTTCAACGCCAACTCCGTCATCGGCGAATACAGGATCACGTCGTCCGGGATGTCGACGTTCATCTTCTGCGACCCGCTGTTGCCGCTCATGAAGACCACGAAGCGCGTGCCCTCCGTGCGCTTGCCGCGGATCTTCATCCCGTAGTGGCTCGACGATAACTCGAACTGGAATCCCTGCAAGGTATGGGTGATGTCCACATACGCCGTGGTGTCGACGTACACCGGCTGGTCGAACCCCATGGCCTTCAACCGCAGATTCACGCGGTTAACCACGGTGTAGTGCTTCAGCGGATCATCCTCATCGATCTCGACCGAGGTGTAGCTGGAGCCGACGGGCTTGCCCTGCATGAGCACGCGCGCCCACGAATCCTGCAGCAGCACGTCTTCCGAAAGCCAGCTACGGTAACCCGGAAGCCTGTGCGTGAAAAACTCCGGGTACACCTCGAACCGGAGCAGTAACCCCAGCATCACGAGCCAGGCCAGTAACACCCCGGCGCGCCGCCAACGCACACGCGCCGGCGAGGTCATGCCGTGCCCCGCACCCAGGCCTTGATCTCGTCACTCAGCGGCAGCACCTCCACCACCCGGCTCGTCGGACCTTCGTCCTCGCCCGGTAGACGAACCTCCGTGCCCGCGCGCGCACCCTCCAGGCGCTTGGCCATCTCGCTGCGGCTGGAGATGATGCCGTGCGCCTCGTCCCGATCCCACTCCCCCAGCACCCAGAACGTCACGACATCGCCGCCCGGGCGCTGCACGCGCACTCCCGTGCCCATGCCCACCACCTCCGACGGCACCCCCTCGTAATCGCTGCCACGCACGTCGCCCAGGTCGCGCTCCAGTTCCGCCTGGCGCCGCATCAGCAACCGCTGCTGATCCTTCGCCGCCTGGTACTCGAAATTCTCCCGCAGGTCGCCGTAGCTGCGCGCCACGCCGATCTCACGGCTGTTCTCCGGAATCGTCACCTCCACCAACACCCGCAACTGCTCCTGCCGCTCGCGGTAGGAGCGCCAGGACGTGAAGTGCACCTCGCGCGGCCCTTCCGCTTTCCGCTCGGCACGCGTGACAATCTCCTGCAACTCCGGATACAGCTTGATCAGCCGCCCCAGCACCGAGCGCTTGCTGGCTTCATCCCAGCCGCGCGAACTCCGGATTCGGATCATCAGCTGCTCGCGCTCGCGCACCGTCATGGCCGCCAGCATCTTCTCCAGCCAGGCCCGATCTTCAAACCGCTCGCGCAGCTTCTTCTGCGTCTTGTAGCGCTCAAGCGTCACCTGCGCTTCGAGCGCCGGCACAATCAGGTACAGCAGGTCGCCCACCGTGCCCAGACGCCACTCCGCCAGCAACTGCGGGTGCTCGCACAGATAGTCCAGGACGCCCGAACTGACGTTACGCACGACAAAGTTCTCGCGGATGATGGCGCTGACACGCTCCTCGATGCCGGCCTCGCGCAAATCCCCCAACACCACATGCACCGCGTGCACCGGCAACTGTGGCAGGTGCTTCACCAGGCGGTCGGCCGCGTCCGGCACATGCGCCGTCAGCAATTGCAGGAAGGTCGTCAGTTCGCGCGCCGGCAACGTCATGCAGCCGGGCAGTCGCGCATCATCGGCCAGAGTCTGCACGCCGGCCGCCAAGTCAAAGGTCGTGCCCTTCGCCAGCTCCAGCCGTGCGGCCGCCATCAGCAGGCGCGCCGCCAGATCGGGGTGCCGGTCCTCGGCTCCCATCACGGCAAATCCCGCACGCTCCGCCAGGATCGCGCGCCCCTCCGCCGACAGCCCCGCCACCTCGCCCACGCGCTCCAGTTCCTGCAGACGCTCCAGAATCGTCTTTACGTCGCGCTCTTTCCGCAGGTCCGCAAACCAGGAGTCGCCATACGAACGCGCCACGCTCAGCATCCGCAGCGGCTCGCTGCGCTTGGTCGGGATCGACACGTGCGCGTCGTCCTTGAGCGCCTTGCGCGCCCGGTCCCAGAAGGACTTCCAGTCTCCACCATCCAGCTTCTCGCCGCTCAGCAGTTCCTGCAGTTGCACCACCGTCAGCGCGCCAAAGCTGCGCAGCGCAATCCGGATGATCTCTTCCGGCTTCGAGCGCGCCAGCTCATCCATCTCCGGCCGGCGCTTTGCCTTCATCGCCAGCAGGTGGTCTTCATCCACGATCTGCAGCGTCTCGGCCGCATACGCCATGCTCAGCGCGTGCCCCGACTTGCGCACAAAATCCACCGTCACCCGCTTGTAGAAATCGTCGAGCCGCTTGACGATCCCGAAACCCCAGGTCTTATCCAGGCAGAAGGTTCCCTCGTGCAATCCCATCAGCACGCCCAGGCGGCGCAGGCATTCCGAGGCCGACAGGTCCGCCTCCAGGCCCGCGCTGTCCAGCATCGCCATCTGCAGCCGGCTTGTCTTGAAGGCGTCGCCCAGTACGCGCCGGATCCGCCCCCGCAGGGCCACCGGGTCCGCCGGATCCACCGCCACCACCTCAAACAGCTGGCGCAGACCCGCCCCGTCAGCGCGCCCACTCAGGGCCTCTTCGATCATCGCCGCCGCGTCGCTGAACGCCGTGCGATAACCCTTGTCCCGCATCTTGCCGAGATCCGCCAGCATCCCCTCCAACGGCATCGGCTCCGCCGCCAAACCGTCAAGAATGCGTTTCGTCAGTGTTTCTTCGCGAGCGTCCGCCAACTCGATCGAGGCCATCCCGTGTCTCCTTGCTGTTCCCGCCGCCAGAATGTGCGGCACCTCCCGGCTGGTATCGCGGCGCGCGGCCGTGTACAGTGTCGCCAACCGGGTCTCCCTCCCACGGAAAGAGGCACACTAGCAGGATCCCCGGCACGAAAAAAGCCCAACCATGCAATATCGCGAATATCGAGTGGAAAAGCGGGAATCCGGCAAGCGACTGCGGGAATATCTGGCCGCCAAGCTGGAAATCTCCGGTCGCCGCGCCAAGGCGCTGCTGGACGCGCGCGTCATTATCGTCAACGGCCAGCGCGTCTGGATGGCCGCCCACGAACTCAAAATGGGCGATCGCGTCAGCGTCCCCTCGGCGACGCCAGACGCCCCGCCGCCCACCACCCCGCTGCCCGTGCTGTGCGAAGATGCCGATTACCTGGTGATCGACAAGCCCGCCGGAATGGAAGCCAATGGCGAAGGCAGCGCCGAAGAACGCGTGCGCGCCTCCCTGGGCGATCCCCAGATCGCCGCCGCCCACCGGCTCGACCGCGACACCACCGGTTGCCTCTTGTTCGCGCGCAACCCCAAAGCCTACGAGGCCGTCGTCGAGGTCTTCCGCGAACACCGCGTCACCAAGGAATACCGCGCCATCGTCACCGGCCGCGTGCGCTTGCCCCAGCAGACCATCGACACCGCGCTCGACGGCCTGCATGCCGTCACCCACCTGCGCGTGCTGGCCTCATCCGACGCCGCCAGCTACCTGCTCGTCCACACCATGACCGGCCGCACCCACCAGATCCGCCGCCATCTCGCCGGCATCCACCACCCGATCCTGGGCGACCGCCAGCATGGCCCACAGCGCCGCCTCGATCGTGCCCTCATGGAAGTGCCGCGCCAGATGCTGCACGCGTCCCGCCTGCGCCTCACCAGCCCGGTCAGCCAACGCGAAATCCAGGCACACAGCCGCCTGCCGGCGGACTTCCGCCGCTGCCTGTCGGTGTTCGGACTGAAGGACTGACCGGCTGTCGCCGCGTCAGTTCTTGTGGCGGTAGGTGATGCGCCCCTTGGTCAGGTCGTAGGGGGAGATTTGCAACGTCACCTTGTCGCCGGCGGTGATGCGGATGAAATTCTTGCGCATCTTGCCGGAGATGTGGGCGAGCAATTCGTGACCGTTCTCCAGCTTGACCGTGTACATGGTCGCCGGCAGAACCTTCACCACGGTTCCAGTAACTTCTAAGCTATCGTCTTTGGGCATAATGAGTTCCACGCCGATACGGGATGGCCTATTAATGGCGGAAGCGGCCCTTCATTGCAAGGGCAATTGTGAAAGCCCACGCGC
>CAZWQJ010000004.1:40206-50306 GCA_964635825.1 uncultured Victivallales bacterium
TCCACCGCGCGATCGATGAACATCGAGCGCCCGTCCTTGCCCGGCACGGCGCGCTCGTGCACCTGGATCTCCACACGGCATTCGCGACTTCCCGCCTGCCGGCCCAACTCGGCCACCATCACATTCAGTTCCTGGATCGCGTGAGCCTGGGCGCTCTCCAGGCTCTCAAACACGGGCGTGCCCGGAATGCCCTCAAGCCGGTATAGGCCCTTATCATTAATCGCAATCACCACCCGCCGCCGGATGCGAACCATCGCGGTGATGGCCCCGACGGCATTGGCAACATCGGCATGCTCCGGAATGATCGCCTCGGTGTGCAACATCCGCGCCGCTTGCGGTAGAAAAAAGTGCGCCGGCGCGCCGATTCCAATCACGGGCGTGGTCAGCCCGATCCGCACCGCGTACCCATCTCCCGTTCCCGCCAGCGCCTGGTCCAGCAAGGCCTGCGCCCCGGGCGACGCCAGGCGCCGCTCTTCAATCGTCCCCGTCAACCGCTGCATCAGGATCTCTTTGGCCAACAGCCGCACGAACTGATCCATCCCCAGCCGCACGAACGCCTCGGGATCCATGTGCATCAGTCGCGCATACCAGCCACAGGCACGCGTGGCGGTCGCCACCTCCCACAGCGCCAACGTCCCGGACGCATGCAGCAAATCCGTCGGCGTCAGCCCGCAGCGCTGAACGATGTGATCCTCTTCCAACCGTTCCAGCGGCAGGAAGTGTTCCACCCGGGCCTCCTCCGCCTTCACCAACTCGTCGACCGTGTACGGGCGCTCGCTCAATCGCGCCACCACGCGCCGCTCCGCTTCACTATCCAACGCCCGGTGCTGGTACGGCGTCAGCGCCAGCAATTCCATCCCCCGCGTCGACAGGTGGAAACGCGTCAGGTGCTTCTCCATCCAGGCAAACGCCTCGGCGGCGCGCGGGTGCGCAACCGCCAGCCACGACAGGGGCGCCACCCGCTGCGGGCCAATCGTCAGTTCGCCACTCGTGCACAGCAGCCGGCTGTCTCCCCCCAAGCCCATCGTCCGCATCTGCAGGGACTCGACATGCGTCTGCCAACCGCCCACCAGCGCCCCCTCACGGCAGGTCTGCACCGCACCATGCCGTACCGTCGCCGTGTCCGTGGTGGTGCCGCCAATGTCCACCACCACCGCGTCCGCCACCCCTGTCAAATACCCGGCACCCGCCACGCTCGCGGCAGGCCCCGACAGCAGCGTCTCCACCGGCCGGCGCCGCGCGGCCTCGATGCCCATCAGCGCCCCGTCGCTCTTCACCACCATCAGCGGCGCGTGCAGCCCGCGCCGCCGAATCGCCGCCCCGACATCACGCAGAAAGGCATCCAGACACGGAATGATGCGCGCGTTGAGCACCGCCGTCTCCGCCCGCACCCGGTAATGCAGCCCGTCCGACACCTCGTGGGCGCAGGTCACCACCACATCCGTCTCCTGCCTCAGCGCCGCCTTCACCTGCAACTCGTGAATCGGATTCGCGTGGCTCGCGTACCCGGCCACTGCCAGCGCCTGCACCCCCTCCCGATCCAGCAACTTCCGCACCGCCAGGCGCACTTCGCCCGGATTCACCGGCACCAACTCCTGTCCGTCGATCTCCAATTGCCCCGATACAAACGCTATCACGTCATGCGTGAATTCGGCCGGTTCGCGCCGGCCGTACGGTGGCATCAGCAGCAGCCCCACCCGCTGCCCGCGCCCCTCCACCACCGCATTCGTCGCCAGCGTCGTCGAGACCGAGACGAGATCCACCTCGGGCAGTCGGTCCGCATTCAACTGGTCGAGCGCCCGGTCGATCCCAATCGTGTAATCCCACTTCGTCGTCAGGCTCTTGGCCTTCTGAATCACCTGATGACGCGCGAAATCGAACAGGACCACATCGGTGTAGGTGCCGCCGGCGTCGATGCCGATGCCCAGTCGCGCCCCGCCACTCTGGCTTCCTGGTGTCGGCATGCGTGCGTGCTCGCCGGTCATCGCCCGCACCGGCGCTCGTATTCCGCAACAATGGCGGCCACCACCTCGTCTATGCCCAGGCGCGACGAATCGATCACCGCCGCGTCGGTCGCCACCCGCAACGGCGCCGTTTTGCGCCCGCTGTCGATCGTGTCGCGCCGCTTGAGCGACTCGCCCACCTCGGCGGCGCTGATCGCCACCTCGGCCATTTCCTGGTGGCGCCGCTGCGCCCGCACATCCGGATCTGCGTCGAGATAGAATTTGTAGGGCGTGTCCGGAAACACCGCCGTACCGATGTCGCGGCCTTCCATCACCAACGAGCCGAACTGCGTCATCCCCCGCAGCCAGCCCGTCACCCGCTCGCGCACCTCGGGCGTCGCCGCCACCGGGCTCACGTTGCGGTTAACCGCCTCCGTCCGCAATTCCGCCACCGGCGTCACGTCATCGATCGCGAAGATCACCGCCCCATCCTGAACACGGAAGGTCACCCGCACCGCCGTCAGGGTCGCAAGCACACCCGCCGTGTCCAAGCCCGGGATGCCACGCGCCAGCGCCGCCCACGTCACCCCGCGATACAGCGCCCCCGAATCGACATAGAGAAATCCATACCGCTTGGCAACCCGGCGCGAAACCGTGGACTTTCCCGACGCGGCCGGACCATCGATGGCCAGCACCGTGCAGCCTGCGCGTTCGCCCGGCGCGCTCATGAGGCCGAATCTCCCCGATGGCCGCCGCCCGTCAGGCGCCCCAGATCATGCCAGAAGGCCGGGTACGACGTGGCCACACAAGGAACATCGCAGATGCGCACCGGCGCGTCCGCCGCCAGACTCAACACCGCGCCGGCCATTGCAATGCGGTGATCGCCAAAGCTCTGCACCCGGCCCCCGCCCCGAATCCGCGAGCCGCCATGAATGACCATCCCGTCCGGCCGCTCTTCGCCCTGCACCCCGAATTCCGCCAGGCACTTGAGCATCGCCGCAATACGGTCCGTCTCCTTCACCCGCAATTCCTCGGCGTCGCGAATCACCGTGGTTCCCGTTGCCAGCGCCGCCATCGCCGCCACCACCGGCAACTCGTCTATCAGGTTGGGAATCTCGTCACCCGCAATCTCGGTCCCGCGCAGATCCACACCCTCCACACTGACCGCCCCGGCCGGTTCCCAGGCATTCTGCGCATCCGTCGGAAATACATCCAGCTTCGCCCCCATGCGCCGCAACACATTCAGCATGGCGGTGCGACGCGGATTCAGGCCCACATTCGTCAGCAACACCTGCGACCCCGGGCGCATCGCTGCCGCCGCCAGCCAGAATGCCGCCGCCGAAAAATCCCCAGGCACCAGCCAGGGGCCCCTCGGCACGTGCAGCCCCCCCGTCGGTACCCCATCAACCGAAATCGTCAGCCCGTCGCTCACGCACTTCACGCCCATCGCCCGCAACAGCCGCTCCGTGTGGTCGCGCGTGGCCTTGGGTTCCATCACCGTCGTGCGCCCCTCCGCCATCAGGCCCGCCAGCAAGACGCAGGATTTCACCTGAGCCGACGCCATCGGCAGCCGGTACTCAATGCCCTTCAGGCGCGCCCCATGCACCCGGATCGGCGCGCAGCCACGCTCACCCGTCAACGATAATTTGGCACCCATGCGTTCCAATGGATCCTGGATGCGCCGCATCGGGCGCGACCGCAGCGAGGCGTCGCCCGTCAGCTCCGTCTCGAATGGGTGCCCCGCCAGCAATCCCGACAAAAGCCGGATGCCCGTCCCCGAGTTCCCCATATCCAGAATGCCGCCCGGCGCGCGAAACGTGCCCCCGCAGCCCGTGACCGTGACGCAGCTCCCGTCGCGCTGCACCCGCGCCCCCAATCGCTCCACCGCCTGCAACGTGTGCAGGCAGTCTTCGCTCGCAAGGAAGCCTTCGATCGAGATGGTTCCGGTCGCCAGACCCGCCAGCATGGCCACACGGTGCGAAATGCTCTTGTCGCCCGGCACCTGCAGCGTCCCCCGCACCGTCGCATGGGGCGACACGATCCGGTCATCTCCATCCACGCGAACGCACGGCCCCGCGTCCGCCGCCGCTGCTCGTTGTTGTCCGTCGCTCATCGCCCCGTCACTCCTCCCCCGCGCATGTCGCGGCGCAACGCCCGCGCCGCCGCCAGGTACTGCTTCAACTCTTCAAAATCGCCGCGTTCCACCATCCCGCGCATCCGCCCAAGCTCGGCCTCGAAGCCACGCAAGGCGGCCTGGACCGCCTCACGATTCGTCTTGATAATGTCGTGCCAGATTTCTTCCGAACCGGCCGCAATGCGTGTGCTGTCCCGAAACCCGCTGCCGCAGAGCGCCTCCGCGTCCGCCCCCGTCCCGGCCAGCACCGTCTGGGTCAAGGCGCAGGCCGTCAGATGCGGCAGGTGGCTCGTACGCGCAATCATCTGGTCGTGTGCCTCCGGGCTCATCACGCGCACCTGCGCCCCGATCGCGCGCCACCACTCCACCACCACGTCCAGTCCCGGCGCCGTCCGCCCATCCGGCGGCGTGACCACCACCACGGCCCCGTCGTACAACGTCTCCCGCGCGGCCGCCAACCCGGTCTGGTCCGATCCCGCGACCGGGTGACTGCCCACAAAATGCGCACGGCTGCCCCGCAGCGCTTCAGTCACGGCCACCACCAGTTCGGACTTCGTGCTCCCCACATCCGTAAACACGCTTCCGGCCGGCAGCGCGTCCCGGCAGCTTCGTGCGCAGTCCGCGATCCGCAACACCGGCAGGCAGCAAACCACCAACTGAGCCTCGCCAACTGCCTCGGCCGGCGTCTCGGCAACCGCGTCCACCATACCGCCGGCGAGCGCCTGCAGCCGCGTCTCTTCACGCCGCGCCCATCCCACCACCCGCCGCGCCGCATGCCGACGCCGCGCCGCCAGCCCCAGCGAGGCCCCCATGAGCCCCAGCCCCAGAATGGCCACGGTGTCGATGGCGGGGGGCTTCGTCACGTGCCGCCCCCTGCCGCAAGAACTGCCTCCAGTTCCGCCACGCATCGCGCGTTCTCCACGTCCGTGCCCACCGTGATTCGCACATACGCCGGCAGCCCGTACGCATCCATCGGCCGTACGATCACGCCCCGCCGCATCAACGCCTGGAACACCCCGCGCCCATTACCCACGCGCACCAACACAAAATTGGCGCTCGCCGGAACGGACTCCAGCCCCAGCCGTTCGAATGCCGCCACCAGCTGGGCCAAACCGTCCGCCACCAGCCGCCGCGTCCGCTCCACGTGCGCGTCATCCGCCAGCGCCGCCAGCGCCGCCACCTGCGCCATCGCGCTCACGTTGAACGGTTGGCGCACGCGATTCAACAACGCCACGCACGCCGGCGGCGCCACTGCGTAGCCGATGCGCAACCCCGCCAGACCATACGTCTTGGAGAAGGTTCGCAACACCACCACCTTGCGACCCTCGCGCACGTAGCGGATCGTATCCGGCTGCTGCGCCGGCGGCAGTAGCTCCACGTACGCCTCATCAAAACATACGATCACATCCGCCGGTACCTGCGCCATGAAGGCATCCACCTCGGCCGGCGTCACGCGCGTGCTCGTCGGATTGTTCGGATTCGCCACAATCACAAGCCGGGTGTCCGGCCGGATCGCCGCCGCCATCGCCGGCAAATCGTGCGTGAACTCACGCATCGGCACCGACACCGTCTCCGCACCGAAACACTCCGCCACCATCCGGTACACCACAAACGCGCAGTCCGAGATGACCACGCTGGTCCCCGGCGCCATGAACGCATGCCCGATCAGTTCCAGCAGCTCGTTGCTGCCGTTCCCGGCGATCACATGGTCAGGCGTAACATGCAAAACGCCCGCCAGCGCCTGCCGCAGCGCATGGCAGCCGCCATCGGGGTAGATGTGCATGCGCGCCGCCGCCGCCCGCATCGCCTCCACCGCACGCGGCGATGGACCCAGCGCATTTTCATTGGAGGCCAGCTTGACGATCGCGTCGGGATCCGAAATGCCAAACTCCCGCGCCACCTCTTCGATCGGACGCCCGGGCTCGTAGGGTGCCAGCGCCTCCACGCCGGGGCGCGCCAACTCACGAAAGTCCGCCATCTCCGTACCCCCCCAAGCCGTCCGCGCTACCCGCGGCGCGCTTCCGTGCCTGAGCGCTCCTGCACGCGCGAACAGGCCTCGATAATCTCGCGGAATACCCCCGTCACGTCCTCGCCGGTCAACGGGCCCCGATTCAATCGCCGCGCACGCTCCAAAACCTCGTCCTCGCGCACGCGATCCTGGATGCACGCCTGCTGCCGACGCTTCTCCGCCCCAATCTCCGTCGCCGTCTCCGCCCGCCGACAAAGCAGCTCCACCAATTCGCGGTCGATCTCGTCGATCCGCTTACGCAGAACGTCCAGGCTCATCCGGCGCTCCCGTCTCTTCCGTTTCCGTCTCCTCGTCCCCGTCCCCGTCTTCCGCGTCGTCCTCGTCCTCGTCCTCGTCCTCGTCCTCGTCCTCGTCGTCGTCCAAGTCCTCGTCTTCTTCGTCCTCCGACTCCTCCTACTCGCCCGACTCGCCCGACTCGCCCGACTCGCCCGACTCGTCCGACTTGTCCGACTTGTCCGACTTGTCCGACTCTTCCATCTCGCTCTTCTCGCTCGGCTCGCTCGGCTCGGCCAGCTCCCCTTGCTCCGCCACCGCCTCCTCGGCCACTTCTTCCAAGACTCCCCCCACCGGCGGGGGCTCCGCGATGGATTCTGCCACCGTCGGCTTGCGGGCCTGCAACTGCACGCCCGTCAACTCGCCCAGGCTCTTCAGGTCTTTGAGCCCGAAGTGGTCCAGAAACACCTGCGTCGTGCCGAACAGAAATGGCCGCCCTGGCAACTCGCTTCGTCCGACAATGCGCACCAGCTGCAGTTCCATCAGCGACTTGATCACATGATCCACGCTCACGCCCCGGATGCCCTCAATCTCGGCCCTCGTGATCGGCTGCCGGCACGCGATGATCGCCAGCGTCTCCAGGCTCGGCTGCGAGAGCCGATTCGCTTTGCGCATGTTGAGCAGTTGCTTCAGCCAGACGCCGCACGACTCGTCGCTCTGAAGGCGGTAGCCGCCCGAGACCTCCGCCAGCATGAAGCCGCAGCGCCGCGTCACAAACTCCTTTGTCAGCTCCTCCAGCGCCCCACGAATATCGCTGTCCTTCACGTCCGCAAAGACCGCCGCATGTCCGCCCGACGCCTGCGCGACTTCGCACAGGCAGTTGCGCATCTCGCGCACCGACAGCGGGCGGTTGGCGCCAAAGATCATCGCCCCCAGCACCTGCTTCAGATCCGCAACCCGTGTCGCCTCGTCCATGTTCACGCCGTTCCTCCCGCGGCCGCCGGCTCCACCGGCTGGTCCGACACCTGGCGAATCTCAATCTCCGCGAACGGGCCGGTCTGGATGGCTTCCACCTGTCGCAAACGCAGCAGTTCCAGCAAAGCCAGAAACGTGCAGATGATCTCGTGGCGGGGCGTCATTTCAACAAATAGCTTGCTGAACGCAATGGTTTTCTCGCACCGCAAACGCTCCAGCACATGCTCAATCTTGTCCGCCACCGTGAAGCGCTCGGCCTGGATCTCGCCGATCTGCTCCGGCTTCGCCTTCTTGAGCACTTCCTTGAACGCGCTGATCAGGTCGAACAGGCTCACGTCCTGGATCGATAGCCCCTGCTCCTCCGGCTCCAGCATCACGTGCTCCGCACCCAACTGGAAAATATTCTCCTGCCGAATCTCGCGCAGTTGCAGCATCGAGGCCGCATCCTTGAACTGCTTGTACTCGACCAGCTGACGCACCAGCTCCCAGCGCGGATCGTCTTCTTCCTCTTCGAGCTCCGGGCGCTCCTCCACCGGCAGCAGCATGCGGCTCTTGATCATCATCAGCGTCGCGGCCATCACGATGAACTCGCCGGCAATATTCAGGTCCAGCATCCGCATCAGCCCCAGGTATTCCATGTACTGGGTCGTGATGCGCTCGATCGGAATGTTGTAGATGTCGAGCTCTTCCTGCTTGATCAGATAGAGCAACAGATCAAGCGGCCCCTCGAAGACGTCCAACTCCACTTTGTAGTCGTTCTGAATCATGCCGCCTCAGTCCAATCCCATCGCCCGCCGCGCCTTGGCCAGCGTCAGTCCCGCAACCTCGCGCGCGCGCTGGGCGCCTCGCGACAGAATATCCTCGACCCCCATCAGGTCGCGCTCATAGTCCCGGCGCTTCTCGCGGAACGGCGCGAACCGCTCCCACAGTGCCGCGAACAACGCCTTCTTGGCGTCGCCATAGCCATACCCACCCGCTCGGTAACGGGCGGCCATCTCCGCAACCTGGGCCGGCTCCGCCAGCAGGCGGTACAGCGCAAACACGTTGCATGTGTCCGGGTTCTTCGGCGACTCCAGCGGCGTGCTGTCCGTCACCACCCGCATCACCCGCGCCCGCGTCTCCTTCTCCACCCCGAACAACTCAATGTGGTTGTCGTACGACTTCGACATCTTCTGGCCGTCAATCCCCGGGACCACTGCCACCTCATCCCGAATCGACGGCTCCGGAATCGTGAAAATCTCACCAAACTGATTATTGAATTTGACCGCAATGTCGCGCGTGACCTCCACGTGCTGCTTCTGATCGCGGCCCACCGGCACCACCGTCGACTGATACGCCAGAATATCGCTCGCCATCAGCACCGGATACGCAAACAGCGCGTGGTTGGCCGCAATCCCGCGAGCCAGCTTGTCCTTGTACGAGTGGCAGCGCTCCAGCAGCCCCATCGGCGTCACCGTCGACAACAACCACGTCAGCTCCGTCACCTCGGGCACATCGCTCTGCCGGAAGAATACGGTCTTGGCCGGGTCCAACCCGCAGGCCAGAAAATCCAGCGCCACATCCAGGGTCTGCTGCCGCAGCGCCTTCGGATCCGTGACCGTCGTCAGGGCGTGATAGTTCGCAATGAACAGGTAGGCATCGCCCTGGGTCTGCAACTCAATCGCCGGCTTCATCATGCCGAAGTAGTTGCCGATGTGCAGCTTGCCCGATGGCTGAATGCCCGAGAGAATCCGCATGCGTTTGGCCGGTGTTTCCATGGCGGCGCACCTTAGCCCAGCCCGCCATCCGGATAAAGAAAAAAGGGGCGCAGCCGTTCGCGACCCAGTCGCGTCCCGCATTCAGCCGGATGCGTCAGGGAACACCACACAAAACCGGAACGATTCTTCACGGAACCGCTGATTCACACAGATGAACGCAGATCGGCGGCCGCCACCCAGGCTCTGAACACGTGGACCACACAGCCGCATCCGCGTTCATCTGCGATTCCCGTTCCTCTGAACGGAATCGTCCCGGCTAAAGGAAGACCGCCAGCGCCGCACCGTCCCCGCCCGCCTCGGCCGCCCCGCCACGCCCCTGCAGGTAGCGCTGGACGTACTTGCCGATCACATCCGTCTCCAGGTTCACCGGCGTGCCCACTCCCGCCTGCTGCAAGCCCGTGTGCGCCAGTGTAAAGGGAATCACATGCACCTCGAACCCGTCATCGAGCACCCGCGTAACCGTCAGGCTGATGCCATCCACGGCGATGGAGCCCTTGAGCACAATTCCCGCCGCCACGTCGCGCTCACAGCGCACGGCCAACACCCAGTCGTGCCCCGCATTCGCCAGTTGCCGAACCGTACCGACGCCGTCAACATGCCCCGTCACCAGGTGCCCGCCAAAACGACCGTCCGCCGGCATCGCCCGCTCCAGATTCACCGCCGCCCCGATCGCCTTCCGCCCCAGCGTCGTCAACCGCAGGGTCTCTTCCAGCACATCGGCGGCAAACCGAAGGTCCCCGACCTCCGCCACCGTCAGGCAGGCCCCATCCACGGCCACGCTATCGCCCGCCGCCAACGGTCGATCCCACGCGGCGTGCGCGATCGTGAGCCGCGCCCCCCCGCCCCGCGCCTCGCGCCGGGCCACGCGCCCAACCTGCTCAATCAATCCTGTAAACATGGTTCTGCCCTACGTCCGAGCCACGATCCCCGTCAGCAGCACGTCCGCCCCCACAACCTCCGGCGCGGCGAATCGCCAGCGCGGCGCCGCGGCAATCGGCCAGCCACGCCCGCGAAAGGCCGCGATCCCGTCGCCCAGGGCCATCGGCGCC
>CAZWQJ010000004.1:50406-63828 GCA_964635825.1 uncultured Victivallales bacterium
CGGCCAGCCACGCCCGCGAAAGGCCGCGATCCCGTCGCCCAGGGCCATCGGCGCCACGAAAAGCATCAGGCGATCCACCAGGCCTTGCGCCATCAACGCGTGGGCCAGCGCGCCGCCCCCTTCGCAAACCGCGTGCAGCACACCCAGGCCCCCAAGTTCTCGCAGCAGCGCCTGCAACGAAACGCGCCCCCCGCGTTTCGGCAGCACCCAGACACGCGCGCCCGCCTGTTCATAGGCCCGCCGCCTCGCCACCGCACAGCCCGCCGTCACCGCCACTATCGTCCGCCCGGCCGCGCCATCGGTCAGCACGCGCGCCTTCAGCGGCAGCCGCCCCCGACTATCCACAATCACCCGCCACGGCTTCGACGCCGGATACCGCCGGCATGTCAGCGATGGATCGTCCGCCAGCGCGGTGCCGACCCCCACGATAATCGCATCGGCCGTGCGCCGCATATCCTGCACCCGGGCCCGCGACGCCGGCGACGTGATCCACTGCGAACGACCCGTCGCATCCGCCAGCCGACCGTCGACGCTCATGCCTAGCTTCAGCGTCACCCACGGCAGCCCCGTCTCCACCCAACGGCTGAACGGCGCCAGCAGTTCCCGCCCCTCGGCCGCCAGCACACCCGTCGCAACCGCCACACCGGCGCGGCGCAATATCCGAAATCCACGCCCCGCATGCTTCGGATTCGGATCGCGCGCTGCCACCACCACCCGCCGGATTCCCGCCGCAACAATCGCCTCGGTGCAGGGGCCCGTCCGCCCCCACGAGCTGCACGGCTCCAGCGTCACATACAGCGTCGCGCCCGCCGCAGCGCCTCCCGCATCGCGCAGTGCCTCCACCTCCGCGTGCGCCATCCCCGCGCGACGATGAAACCCGCGCCCCACCACCCGCCCATCGCGCACCACCACCGCCCCCACCGGAGGATTCGGACGCGTGCGCCCCACCCCGCGCCGCGCCAGCGCCAACGCTTCCCGCATCCATCCGATGTCGTCCGCGTCCATGCTGCCGAGCGCTCCTTCAGCAGGGCCCACCCCCGCGCAGCCCCTACGCCTTCGCCGGACCCGCAACCTTCGGCTTCTTCTTGCCCGCACCACCCGCCGGCTTCTTTAACTCCTTACGCGCCTTGTCCAAAATACCATTGACGAAGCTGCCGGACTCGCGCGTGCCGAAGTACTTGGCCAGGTCCACCGCCTCGTTGATCAGCACCACCGGCGGCACCTCGTTCTCGTACTGCATCTCGAACAGCGCCATGCGCAGCACATTCCGGTCGACAATCCGCATGCGCTTCAGATCCCAGTTCTCGGCGATGCCGCGGATGCAGGCGTCGATCTCCGTGCGGTGCTGCCAGACTCCGCGCACAATCCGCTCGGTGAAGCCCCGCGCCAGCTCGTCGCCCCCGTGCTCCTTCCAGAAGGCCGCGAAGACCGGATCGAGCCGCTCCGGCGCGTTCATATCCATCTGGAACAGCAACTGCACCGCCCACTCCCGGCAGTCGCGCCGCGAGCCCTTGGTTTTCTCGACCTTGACTCCCATCGCGTCTCCTAGGCGTCCAGCGCCTTGTACACGTTGGCCATCTCGATCGCCGCCTGCGCCGCCTGCCAGCCTTTGTTCCCCGCCTTCGTGCCCGAGCGCTCAATGGCCTGCTCCAGCGTGTCCGCCGAAACCACCCCGTTGATCACCGGCACCTTGTAGCGCGTGGCCGCCGCACTCAGCGAACGCGAGACCTGCGCGTTGATGAACTGCGCATGCGGCGTCGCCCCCTGGATCACCGCGCCCACGCCGATGATCGCATGCAGGCCACCCTTCTCCGCCAGGCGCTCCGCCACCATCGGAATCTCATTCGCGCCCGGAACCCAGACCACCGTGATGTTCTTCTCGGCCGCGCCGTGCCGCACCAGGCAATCCACCGCCCCGGCCAGCAACTGCTGCGTCAGAAAATCGTTGAACCGGCTCACCACGATCCCGAACGACAGCCCCGTCGCCGTCAGGGTCGCCGATATTTCCTTCACGCTCATCCTCATCCTCCTTCGCTGCACGCGCCGACACCCGGCGCCGCCGTTTACAGAATGTGCCCCAGCTTGTCCTTCTTCGTCCGCAAGTAGCGAGCATTGTGATCAACCGCCCGGCACACCACCGGCACGCGCTCCGTCACCTCAATGCCCTGCTCCTCCAACCCCCGCACCTTCCCCGGGTTGTTCGTCATCAGCCGCACGCGCGTCGCCCCCAGGTCGCGCAAAATCTGCGCCCCTTCGTCGTACGTCCGCAGATCGGCTTCAAAGCCCAGGTGCACGTTCGCCTCCACCGTGTCCATGCCCGCCTCCTGCAGCGCATACGCATGGATCTTGTTCGCGAGCCCGATGCCGCGGCCCTCCTGACGCAGGTACACAACCACCCCGTTGCCCTCGCGCCCGATGCGCTCCATCGCCGCTTCCATCTGCTGGCCACAATCGCAGCGCTGCGAGCCAAATACATCGCCCGTCAGGCATTCGCTGTGCAGCCGCACCAGCGTCGGCGTCGCCCCATCCACCTTGCCGCGCACCAGCGCCAGGTGGTGCTCCCCGCTGACGCGCGAGTGATACAGCCGCAGCGTGAAATCGCCCCAGTTCGTCGGCAGCTTGACCGCCCGCACAAAATCCACCAGCGTCTCGTGGCGCCGGCGGTACGCAATCAGCGCCGCCACCGTCGTGATGCGCAGGTCGTGCGCCGCCGCAAATTGAAGCAACTCCGGCAGCACCGCCGAACGCCCATCCTCGCGCAGCACCTCGCAGATCACCCCGCCCGGCTTGAGACCGGCCATCACCGCAAGATCCACCGCCGCTTCCGTATGCCCCGGCCGACGCAGCACCCCGCCCGGCATCGCCTCCAACGGGAATAGATGTCCCGGACTCACCACATCGCGCGGACCCGCCGCATCATTCATCAGCACCCGAACGGTCTCGGCACGATCCGCCGCGCTGATGCCCGTCTTCACGCCCGCCGCCGCATCCACCGACTCCATGAACGCCGTCTGGAATTGGTCGCCGCCACCCTTCGTGGGCATCCGCGCAATCCCCATCCGCCGCAACCGCTCCGGCGTCAGCGAGACGCAAATCAACCCGCGCCCATGGTGCGCCATGAAGTTGATCGATTCGGCCGTCACCTTCTCCGCCGCCATCACGAGATCGCCTTCGTTCTCGCGCTGGTCGTCGTCGGCCACCACCACCATGCGCCCGGCACGCACGTCCGCAATCACGCGCTCAACCGGGTCGAACAGCGCCGCGTCCAACGTCTTGCCGCCCGTCGGCCCCACCTCATGCCGGTGTCCCACGTTGCCACTGCCTTTCATACCCGAACCCTTCAGGCACTTCGGGAGGGCCAGCGCCACTCGGCACAAAAAAGGCCCGGGGAGACAATCCGCTTCCCGGGCAAGACACACCTCGCCTGATCGAAAGCGTCTTCTCCCATCCAGACTGTACTGTCGGCCCCGGAATCTCACCGGAGTCAATCCCATCCACCGGATGGGAGTCGCGGGCTTTACCGCCGGTTCGGAATTTCCCGCTCTCGCGGAATCACCGAGTCCCGAAGACTGCCAATAACTGAATTTGCAAAGCGACTATACGCCCCCCCTCCCACACTGACAAGGCAAGATGCGGACGCCGCTGTACCGGCTCGGCACAGCCTCGCCCTCCAGTTCAATCCCAATGGAGGGCGAGGCTGAGCCGAGCCGCTGGCAATCGACATCTCCCGCGTATCAGCCGTAGATCGAGGCGGACACCGCCGTCTGAAAAGGCGTGCAATGCCGCCGCAGAAAGCGAATTCTGTCGCAAGTTCTCAATCTGGAAAGCGAGTACACCATGTTGTGCCAATCTGGACTCTGCCGGTTGCGGGGGTTGCTGATCGGATGCGCGGCCGGGCTGGTCGTCGCCCTGGTCGCCTTGCTGGTGAATCTGGAGTTGGCGATCCGGGTCTTCCTCCCGGGGTGGCGCGCCGCCGAGCGGATGCTCACGGCCAACTGGTTTGCGTGGCTGTCTCCCTTGGGCGCCGACCTCAGCGTGGTATCCACCGCCGTGCCCGTGCTCCTGTTCGCGTTCCCACTGTGGCACGGCTGGCGTCGACTTCAGGACCTGCGCCACGATCCGTCGTCCGTCTCGCATGTCGTCGATCCCTACCCGGAGCACTTCCCGTTCTTCTGCATCATGCTCGGCCTCTACGGGACGCTCTATGGCATGATGGTCGGCCTGAGTTCCAGCGGCATCTCCGGACTGGCCGCATCCGCGCCGACGTCCGAAGGCATTCGCAATGCCCTCGACCGCCTCCTTTCCGGTACCGCCACCGCCTTGCTCAGCTCCATCGTCGGAATGATCGGCGCCTTCCTCGCCGCCAAGCCCCTGCCCGCCCTTTACCGCTGGTGCGCGCATACACGCGAAGAAGCCGCAGACGACGACCTGATCGCCTCCATCGGCCAGGTCACAACCGAACTGCAGGCGATGGCCCGCGCCGGAGCCGAGGCGCGCCAGAGTTGGGGCCATGATCCCGTCGGCCAGATCGTCGAGCGCCTGGAAAAGATGCAAACCGTCATCGAGGCGTCCGCCGGCACCGCCGCACGGTTGCAGGAATCCATGGAGGTGCTGGTGCGCAGCCAGGCCCGCCTCGAGGAAGGACTCCTCGAGGGATCGAAGGCCATCCAGCAATCAACCGCGCAAGTGGCCGTCGCCGTTGACACCCTCGCCCGCCATGAACCGGATCATCGCGAGGCGCTCCTGCAGATTTCCAAATGCGGGCAGGCCGCCGCCGACCAGATGCGCCAGATGGCGGGCGAGCTGAGCACCCAGCACCAGGCCGTCCTCGCGGAATGGAAGGCCATGCGCGACCTCGCCGCCCGCCAGACTGATGAGGCCAGCCGCGACCGCACCGCCCTGCGGCGCGCCTTCGCATCGTACGCGGAGGATGCGGATGCCCGATAAGCGCCAGGACGCCCTCGTTCGGCAGCTGGCCGCGCTCGCCGGCCGCCGCACGCGGAAGCGCATGCCGCTGAGCGCGAACGATGCGCTGGTTCAGGTCTCATTGCCCCTCGTGCTGATCCTGGCCATCGCCACGCGCCTCATGACGCTGGGCCAGAACCTGGCCAGCATGGAAAGCCAGGCCCCCGCCGTTCTCGACTTGTGGAAGCAACAGCTGATTCTCCGCATGGAAGCCGTCCTCGATCAATGGGAGAACCATTCCGGGATCCGGATCTTCTCCGATGTGCAGCGCGTGAACTGGAATGGGCCGTGGCCGGATGATCCCGACTTCCGCAACTATTGCCAGAACAGCAGCGAACTGGCCGATCTCCCCGCCTTCAGCCGCCGCCTCTACGCCGAGGCCCTGCGCTATCAGCCGCGCGAAGCCGGCGCCGAGGTGCAGGCCTCGTTCTGGAGTCTGTACGATCCCGAAGTGTCCACCGAAGCGCCCGAGAAGGAACTGCCACCGGAAATGATGATCGACCCCGCCCGTCGCGCGTTCGCCTTGCGCTATATCGAGGAACGTTGCCGCAAGTGGAAGGCCGGAACGGAGGAGGCCCAATGGCTGGTGCTGCAGCACATTCTCGACCGGCTTCCCGTTCAGGATCCAGTCTCGGATCGCAGTCCGTCCGCCCAGATGCGCAAGCTGACGGCGGCCCTCGAACAGCGCGGCTATCCCCTGCTGCCCTCCGTAGCCAACGAGTTCGGACGAGGGGCAACACCATGAAACCCCATGCCTTCCTCATTCTGGCGGCGCTGTCCGCCCCCGTTCTCGCGCAAACCAACACCGACGGCCTCGCGCGCGATCGCGCCAGGACCGCGCTCGTCATCCATGCCGCCGCCGTCCAGGTGATCGAGGAAACCGGGCGCCTAGCCAGTCCCGCGACCGGGGACGAATCCGCGCTCACGGCCGGGCTGACCCGCGCCATGCTGGAGCAGCCGGACCGCCATCGCCGCGTGGGCGATAGCCGCAAGCTGTGCCTCGATACGCTGGCCCGTGTCCAGCGCGACCGCGTCCTCGGAGTCATCAGCCAGGCCGTGGCCGCCGCCAGTCAGCAGGCACCCTTGCCCGTGACGGATGTGCAAGTGCTCGCCAAAACCGGCGCCACCGCCGATCAGCTTGCTCAACAGGCCATCGCGGTCTGGAAAACCAACGGCGTGGACCAGCTCTTCACCGAGGCACGCCGGCAAGCGGTCGACCATCAGCGCCGCGAGCTGGACCGGCAGCTGCATTACCCGGCGCAAGTGGCGCTCGATGCCTGGCTCGCGGAACTCTGTGGCACCGCCTCCGATCCCGCCGCACGCATGCCGCGAGAACATTGGGGCCGCCTGCGCGATCAGCTCGGCCAAATCGATCAGGATGGGAAGCCGCACGCGCTGTTTGAAGAAAATGAGCGGCACCGGCAGGACGCCGCGCTCCGCATGGCGGATGCCATCCGCGTTCAGTACGAGGAACAGGTCGGCGCCCTGGACGCCGCTGCAAAACGCGATCAGTTGCCCCCGGCCGCGATCACATCGGAACGGCTCGCCGACCATCTGAAAGAACGCGTGGCGAAGGCCGTGACTGAGCTGACACCCGAATCCGGAGCCCCACACTACGCGGTCTACGCCGTTGTTCAGTCCAACGGGGTCGCCAGCGCGCGATCCCTTGAGGAGCTGCTGCTCGCGGACTATGTGCGCACCAACGCGCCCATGGAGATCACGGTCCCTCAGCTCGAAACCATGATGCTCGCTCGCTCCGCGATCTTCCGCCAGTCCAAGACCAGCCAACCGGTGGCCGTTCAGGAACTGGCCGCCGCGCTGGGCCCATCCGTGGCGTACGCCTATGCCGGGGCCGCTCCGGCGGACGGTGTCGTCGCCAGAATGAGCGCGCTGCTGGCGGCGGATGGCCCCGCGGGAAAACAGTGGCGCGAGCGCGTGCGAACGGCCGTCGACGCCCACTGGCCCGAGGCGCGCAACCGCGTGGCGCTGACACAAGTGGCGGAATTCTTTCCCGGACTCGGGCGCGAGGAACCCCTGTCGGCGCCCCAGGCCGAGCGCGGCTGCGACCTGCTCCAACCTTTCCCCACCCAATTTGCCTCCCTCGTGGAAGCCCTGCGGGCATTCGACCCCGCCTGGGTGGCCTGGCAGAGTCAGCCGCTCATCGAGGAGACCGAAGCCCGCGTCGCCACCACCGCCCGGGACCGGATCGAGTTGGCTTGCGGCGCGGTCGAGAAGCAACTGGCACTCGTGCGGCAATTGGAAACGGAACGCCTGGCCGGACTCGAAAAGGACGTCGCCGCTGACCGCCCATTCCGCAACATCGTGAAGGACTGGTCCGATGATCTGCTGGCTCGATGGACCCAAGCCGGCGGCCCCGGCCCCGCCGCCTACCCCGACTTGTTCCCACGCACCCTCGACTTGCTGAATAAGACCGTTCGCCAGTTGTATGATGCCCGCCGCCAGGAACAGGACTCCGAGCAGCGCGAAGTGGCCGCTCGCGCCGGAGCCGAGGTCACCGTCGACCAGACCGATGACGCCCCCGTTGAACAGCGCCCCGACGAGTTCCAGTCTAAATCTACCGACACAGAAACCAAGGACAAGCAATCGCAGCACGAGGCCCCCGAACCCGCACAACTGAAGGGGATGGGCGCGATCGAGTATATCTGGAAGACGGAACCGGACGCCGTCCTGATCGTCCGGGACACACGCTGGCGCCGCGCCCAAGTCGTGCTACTGGATGGCACCCAACAGGAACTCGCGAGCGCCACGTTCCGCCCGGATCGTACCGACGACGCCGCCCGGGATATCTACGCACTGATCGAGCCCGCCCTCACCCGCGCGCTGGACGAGCGCAAGACCGAATGGGCCGCACTGCCCACCGGGGTAGACGATCCGCCCCCCCAGCTCAAAATCTTCCTCTTCGTCCAAAGCCGCGAGATCCGCCACCTCACCAGCCTCAAACTCCGCCACCTCATGCAGCAGCAAGTCGATGCCTGGTCAGCCTCCCAACGCCCAAGCGCATCCCCCGTCAACCTCGTCTGGTTGGTCGGCCTGTAAAAACAATCCTTCCCCCCTCGTCGGTCCCCCCTCGTCCTCGAAATCGCGCGTTTCAGGAGTCCGTCGATTGGACCCTTCCGTCGCGACATGATACGCGGTAGCGTGTATCTTCTTTCGAGCGAACATCGAACATCCAACGTCGAAGTTCAGCAATCTGGACTTGGAAGTTCGGCGTTCGATGTTGGATGTTCGATGTTTATTGGGTTGCGGGCGACGGCCCGCTTCAGGATGACCCATCTCCTAATCCCAATCTATTGCCCCCCATAGCGTCCCCTCTTTCGCTTTCCCGCCCCCTTCGCGGGTTGCGCCGTCCCCGCCTTCGCCGGAGCGACCCCCGTCTGCCTCTTCAGCTCCGCCAACTCGTCGCGCAATATCGCCGCGCGCTCGAACTCCAGCGCCTCGGCCGCCTCCAGCATCTCGCGCTCGATGTCCTGGATCGCCGCGTGCACGTCGTAGTCTTCGCCTCCCTCGCGCACCACCCGTGTCTCAATCTCCTTCGACGCCTTCCAGGTCATCAGGCTCTCGTTCACGCTCTTGGCAATGCCGCGCGGCGTGATCCCATTCGCCGTGTTGTACGCCATCTGCCGCGCCCGCCGCAGCTGCGTCACATCCATCATCCGCCGCATCGAATCCGTGATCGTGTCCGCGTACAGGATGACCTTGCCGCTCACATGCCGGGCCGTGCGCCCCGCAATCTGGATCAGGGCTGTCTCGGAGCGCAGAAAGCCCTCCTTGTCCGCGTCCAGGATCGCCACCAGCGCCACCTCGGGCAGGTCCAGCCCTTCGCGAAGCAAGTTGATGCCCACCAGGCAGTCGAATTCGCTCAGCCGCAGCCGCCGCAAAATCTCAACCCGCTGGATCGCATCGATATCGGAATGCAGATACTCCACCCGCTGCCCCGCTTCGCGCAGGTACGCCGCCAGGTCCTCGGCCGTGCGCTTCGTCAGCGTCGTCACCAGCGTGCGCTCGCCGCGCTCCGCATGGGCGCGCACCTCCTCGATCAGGTCATCCACCTGGTGTTGCAGCGGACGCACCTCCACCGGTGGATCCAGCAGCCCTGTCGGCCGCAGCACCTGCGGCACCGTCCCCTGCGCCACTCCCAACTCGTAAGGCCCCGGCGTCGCCGTTGTACACAGCACTTGCCCCACCTTGCCCAGAAACTCGTCGAAGTTCAGCGGCCGGTTGTCCTTGGCCGACGGCAGCCGGAAGCCATGATCCACCAGCGTCTGCTTGCGCGACTGGTCCCCGTGGAACATCCCTCGCAATTGCGGAATCGTCACGTGCGACTCGTCGATCACCGTCACAAAATCGTCCGGGAAGTAATCGATCAGCGTGGCCGGTGGCTCCCCTTCCCCGCGCCCGCTCAGATGGCGCGAGTAGTTCTCGATGCCCGAGCAGTAGCCAATCTCCTTGAGCATCTCCATGTCGTAGCGCGTACGCTGCTCCAGCCGCTGCGCCTCCAACAGCTTGCCGTGCCGCTGAAACCACGCCACCCGTTCCTGCATCTCCGCCAGCACGCGCCCCACTGCCGGTTCGATCTTCTCGTACGGCATCACAAAGTGCTTCGCCGGCGAAATCACCACCCGTTCCATCTCGCCCAACACCTTGCCGCTGCCGGGCTCCAACACCGCAATCCGCTCCACCTCGTCCCCAAAGAAATCGAGCCGAATACCCTGGGTCGAATACGACGGGAAAATATCCACCGAGTCCCCGCGCACCCGGAACACGCCCGGCTCCGGCTCAAAATCGTTGCGCGTGTACTGGATGTCCACCAGCCGCCGCAGCAGGTTGTCGCGGTCAACCGTCTCGCCCTTCGTCACACTCACCAGCATCCCTATGTAGTCTTCGGGCGAACCCAGTCCATAGATGCAGGATACCGAGGCCACCACGATCACATCGCGCCGCCCCAGCAACGAGTTCGTCGCCGACAACCGCAACCGCTCGATCTCCTCATTGATCGACGCGTCCTTCTCGATGTACGTGTCGGTCTGCGGAATGTACGCCTCGGGCTGGTAGTAATCGTAGTAGCTGACAAAGTACTCCACCGCGTTGTGCGGGAAGAACCCCTTCAACTCGGCGTAGAGCTGGGCCGCCAACGTCTTGTTGTGCGAGACCACCAGCGCCGGCCGGTCCAGATCGCGGATCACATTGGCCATCGTGAACGTCTTGCCGGAGCCCGTCACCCCCTCCAGCACCTGCAACCGCTTGCCGCCACGCAACCCCGCCAGCAGCGCCGCAATCGCGCCCGGTTGGTCGCCCGTCGGCTCAAAAGGCGCCACCAGTTGAAAGGGGATCGGGGTCATGCGGAAAACTCCAGGCTGCAAGCCACGCATCACGCTAGCAAACGCCCGCCCCCCCTGCCAACCGCCTTCGCGCCGCGGCGGGGCGGCCTTTTGTCCAATTCGGACACACGGCCGACACAGAGGTCGGCCCTCCAAATCGAGAACCGGACTCTTCGGTGTTTTGGGTCGGGCTCTGTCCCGACCGCATCCGAAATCAGCAAAAGGAAAGAGCGTGGGTCCGCGGCTCGCCAGATCGACGTCACGAATTGACGAACAGATCGCTATCCGACCGCACCCGTCACCGCCCGATCCAGCAGCACGCGCAGCGCCGGCAACAACTCCACCTTGCCAAACGGCTTGCGCAGCAGGATCGTCTGGTCGTTCTCCACCACCGGCACGTCCTCGGCCATCCCGCTGATGGCCAGCACCGGCATCCGCGGCATCATCTGCCGAATCACCAGAATGGCCGCTTCACCGCCCATCTCGGGCATCATCATGTCCACCACCACCGCCTTGACCGTCGCCCGCCGCTCCGCGCAAATCGCGATGGCCTCCACGCCATTCCGACCCACGATCACCCGGTAGCCGTGCCCCTCAAGGAACAGCCGCAGCATCTCCCGGATCTCCGCTTCGTCGTCCACCACCAGGATCTCCTCGCCCCGCCCTCCCGGCAGCGTCACCTCGCCCCCATCCGCCGCCGGCTCCTCGTAGGGTCGCGCCGGCAGCCACACGTCAAACGTCGCGCCGTCACCGGGCGCACTGCGCACCCGCACCGCGCCGCCATGCGCCTTGACGATGCCATGCACCGTCGAGAGCCCCAACCCCGTCCCCTTCTCCGCCGACTTCGTCGTAAAAAAGGGGTCGAAGATCTTGGGCAGTACGTCCGCCGCAATGCCCACGCCCGTGTCGCGGATACTCCAAACAACATACGGCCCCGCCGCCGGCAGTCCGACCAGCCGCGCGAACGTCTCATCGGCCGTCCGATTCTCCGCCTCGATGGTGAGCGTGCCCCCCATCGGCATGGCGTCACGCGCGTTCACGCACAAATTGAGCAACACCTGGTGCAGAGGCGTCCACTCGCCAATCGCCGGCCACAGGTCCGTTGCCAGAACGTCTTCAATCCGGATCGATCGCGGAAAGGTCGCCCGGATCATCGTCAGCACTTCCCGGATCACATGCTTCGTCTGCAGCGGCCCCCTCGTCCCGTCGACCCCGCGCGCGAAGGTCAGGATCTGCTTGATGATGTCCGCGCCCCGTTGCGCCGACTGCTCCATCATCCGCGCCATGGACATCTCGCCCGGCGTCAGTTGCGCATGCTGCAACTCCTGGGAGCCCACCAGCAGCGGGAACAGGATGTTGTTCAGATCGTGCGCGATGCCCCCGGCCAGCGTGCCAATGGACTCCAGCTTCTGCGCCTGAAGCAGCTGCGCCTCCAACTCCAGCTCACGCGAAATGTCGCGTTTGACGGCCACGTAATTCATTAGGCATCCGTTGGCATCGTACACCGGCGAAATCGTCGTGTCCTCCGTGTACTCCGTGCCATCCCGGCGCCGGTTGATGATTCGCCCGCTCCACGTCTGCCCCGCCGCCAGCGTCGCCCACAAACGAAAATAGAATTCCTCGTCGTGGCGGCCGCTCTTGAGCAGGCGCGGATTCTGGCCCAGCGCCTCCTCACGCGAGTAACCCGTCACGCGCGTAAACGCCGGATTCACATACTGGATCGTGCCCTGCGCATCCGTGATCACCATCACTTCCGCCGCCTGCTCGATCGCGGTCGACAGTCGCTCCAACTCCGCCTGCGCACGCTTGCGCTCCGTCGTATCGCGAAATACACCGAGCACGTAGTGCTCACCGCCCATATGGATCTGCGAGCCCCGGATTTCCACCGGCACCTGCTGCCCGTTCGACGTGATCAGGTATGACTCCAGAACCTTGCCTCCCGCTTGCGTTCGGTGCTGGCGGAATGTCGCGGATTGTCCATCGATCAACTCCTGAGGTGGATGCAGAACCGACTGCGGCTTCCCAATCAGGTCGGACTTCTCCTTCCCGACCATCCGGCACAGCGACCGGTTGCAGTCCACAAGGATGCCCGTGCGCGATTCCGCCAGAGCCAGGCCATCCTGCGCATCTTCAAAGAGTTGCCGATAGCGCGATTCACTTTCGCGCAAGGCGGCCTCCACCCGCTTGCGGTCCGTAATCACATCGAAGACCGCCACGAAATGGCCCGGCTCCGGACTGTAGGCCGAGATCGCGAACCACATCTGCATCGCCGATACGTACGTCTCGATCGTTTCCGGCCCCGCGCCCGAGGCCACCCGCCCGTACACACCGAGCAGCTCCGCATCCTGTTCCCGAAAGCCGGGAATGACGTCACTGACGTTCCGTCCCACCACATTCTTCAAGCCCGTCAACGCCTCAAACGCGCGGTTGACGGCGACGTACGCAAAGTCCACCGGCCGCCCCCCGTCGTCGTAAATCATCCGGCAGTACGAAAATCCATTCAGCATGTGATCGAACAGTGAGCGGTAGTGCCGGTCGCTCTCGCGCATGGAGTCCACCGCCACCCGGTGCGCCTGCCGCGTCGCCGCATCCCGCAGGGCCCGCTCCACGACCGGCACCAGCCGCGTCAGGTTGTCCTTCAACACGAAATCCCAGACGCCCCGCTTCAGCAACTCGACCGCACGCTCCTCACCCACACTCCCGGAGACCAGGATCACCGGCAAGTCCGGTTGGCGCGACTGGAGCAGCGCGAGTGAATCCATGAACTCCAGGCCCGGCACGCTGTAATCGGAGAGCACCGCATCCCAGGGCCCGCCGTCCAGGGCCTCACGCAGCGCCTCCAGACTGGCGACGCGCTGACTGCGCGCCTCCAGGCCATGCGTGTTCAGATGGTGCAGGACCAGGAGGTAATCCGCCTCGCTGTCCTCGATGATCAATAGATTCAATGGAGGGCCCATAGGGAGCTACGGCTGCTGCTACGGAAATCGGGCCGCGTAGCGCATAATCCACGCTTCCGCCGCCATAGCTTGTCTGATCTCACAGGAAGGGCGAACCGTCGAAGTCGAGGCGGATCGTAGAGTGGTGCACCCGGAGGGACTTGAACCCCCCCGCCCTCATC
>CAZWQJ010000005.1:0-18349 GCA_964635825.1 uncultured Victivallales bacterium
GATTTCTTGTTGTCAGCTGCGGGGGGGTGCCCTACGGTATGCGGACTTTTCGCGAGCGAAACCCGTAAGAGGAAGGACCGGTTCATGAAGTCGGCATTGTTGGTGTGGGGTGGCTGGGATGGACACGAACCGAAACCGTGCGTGGACCGGATGGCGCCCTGGCTGGAGTCCAAGGGTTTCAAGGTGACGGTGTCCGATACGCTGGACTCCTATCTGGATGCGAAGAAGATGCTCAAGTATTCGGTCATCGTGCCGGTGTGGACGATGGGCACGATCACAGGCGAGCAGAGCAAAGGGTTGCGCGATGCGGTGGCGTCCGGGGTGGGGCTGGCGGGTTGGCATGGCGGCCTGTGCGACTCCTTTCGGAATGACACGACGTACCAGTTCATGACCGGTGGCCAGTGGGTGGCGCATCCCGGCGGGATCGTGAAGTACACCGTGAACATCACGAACGCGAAGGACCCGATCACCAAGGGGCTGAAGGATTTCCGGATGCACTCGGAGCAGTACTACATGCACACGGATCCGGGCAACGAGGTGCTGGCGACGACGACGTTCAGCGGCCGGCATGACGGCGTGACATGGATCAAGGGCGTGGTGATGCCGGTGGTCTGGAAGCGGCGCTGGGCCAAGGGGCGGGTTTTCTATTCCGCCCTGGGCCACGTGAACAAGGATTTCGAAGTTCCCGAGGCGTTTGAGCTCCAGAAGCGCGGCATTCTCTGGGCGGCGCGCGAGCCGGTGACGGTGGAGTACCGGTCGTAAGGGCAGTAGTCGTTAGTCGTTAGGAGGCGTGAGTTGAAGCGATACAAGCAGGCGAGTGAGATCAAGGTGGGCGTGGTTGGGTACGGCGGCGCGTTCAACATGGGCAAGGTGCATCTGGAAGAGATGCACAAGGCCGGGATGACGCCGACGGCGGTGGTGGAGTTGGACGCGGCGCGGCTCAAGGTGGCCGAGAAGGATTTTCCGGGCATCGAGACCTACGGGTCGGTGGCGGCGATGCTGAAGCGCTCCGCCGTCGATCTGCTGGCGATCATCACGCCGCACAACACGCACGCGCCGCTGGCGCTGCAGTGCCTGCGGGCGGGGCGCCACATTGTCTGCGAGAAGCCGCTGGCGATCACGACGGCTGAGTGCGATGCGATGATCGCGGCGGCGCGGCGCGCGAAGGTGGTGCTGTCCACGTACCACAACCGCCACTGGGATGGGCACATCCTGGGCGCGATGGCGCTGGTTCGCGGCGGCGCGATTGGCGATGTGGTGCGGGTGGATATCAACTGGGGGAGCTGGGGGCAGCCGGGCGACTGGTGGCGCACGAGCCGGCGCATTTCCGGCGGCCTGCTGTATGATTGGGGCGTGCATCTGCTCGAGTACGGGCTGCAGATCATCGCCGATGACGTCGTCGAAGTGTCCGGCCATTCGCGTTCCGGCATCTGGGCGCCGCACACGGCATGGAAGGCGGACACGAACGAGGACGATGCGCAACTGAGCGTGCGCTTCAAGCACGGCCGGTGGCTGACGCTGGCGATGACGCAGATCGATTCGCGGCCGCCGCCCTACATGCTGAAGGTGGTCGGGGCCGAGGGCACGCTGATCATGGACTGGCAGGCTTGCGAGGTCATCACGCATGCGAAGGGCGAAACGCTGACGCGCAAGGTGCCGAATCCGAAGGGCGAAGGTTGGCGGCTGTACCAGAACGTGGCCGACCACCTGACGAAGGGCACGGCGCTGGTGATCACGCCCGAGTGGGCGCGGCGTCCCATTCACATTCTCGACCTGGCGGTGCGCAGCGCCCGCGATGGTCGTGCCATGAAAGCCAAATATGCGTGAGGACTGGACCGGCCGGGACGGAGCCCGGCCCTCCATCATTCTGCCGTACCGAGTCATTGATCTGAGACACCCGCATGGGGTTTCAGTCGTAACGTACTGTCCATGAACATCGAACACCGAACATCCAACATCGAACACCGAAGTCCGGATCTGCGCCTGACTTCGACGTTGGGCGTTCGATGTTGGATGTTTGATGTTCGCCGGTCTCTTTGCTTCGTTCCCTCCGGCCCGCCGCGGGCCGGAGGCCGGACTGAAACCTGAAACCTGAAACCCCTCACCATCTGGAGTCCCCATCATGAATCCTATGAATATCGGTATTATTGGTTGCGGCAACATCAGCAAGATCTACCTGCAGAACCTGACGCAGAAATTTCCGGGGGTGCGCGTGAAGGCGTGCGCGGATCTGTCGGCGGCGCGGGCGGCGGCGCGGGCGGCGGAGTTTGCGGGGGTGGAGGCGGTTACGGTGGACGCGATGCTGGCGGACCCGGCCATTGAGGTTGTGGTGAACCTTACGATTCCGCTCGCGCACTATGATGTCTCGCGCGCGGCGATCGATGCGGGCAAGCATGTGTATGCGGAGAAGCCGATGGCGCTGACGCCGGCGGAGGGGGCGGATCTGCTGCGCCGCGCCGGTGCGCGCGGGTTGCGCGTGGGGAATGCCCCGGACACGTTTCTCGGCGGCGCGTTGCAGACCTGCCGGAAGCTGATGGATGACGGCTCGGTGGGGATGCCCATCAGTTGCGTGGCCTTCATGATGTGCCCGGGGCACGAGAGCTGGCATCCGGATCCGGAGTTCTACTATCAGCGCGGCGGCGGCCCGCTCTTCGACATGGGCCCGTACTATTTGACGGCGCTGGTGAGTTTGCTGGGGCCGGTGCGGCGAGTTTCCGCCTGTGCCCGGATCTCGTACCCCGAGCGCACGATCACCAGCGAGCCCAAGCGCGGGACCAAAATCAAGGTGGAGGTGCCGACCCACGTGGGCGGAGTGCTCGAGTTTGCCAACGGGGCGATCGGCACGTTGATCATGTCCTTCGACGTGCGGGGTGGCACGCGGCTGCCCTGCATCGAGGTGCATGGGTCGGAAGGCAGCCTGTCGGTTCCGGATCCCAATGGCTTCGGCGGGGATGTGGTGTTGCGCCGGGCGGGTGGCAAGACGTGGGACTCGGTGCCGCTGAGCCATGGCTACACCGCCAACATGCGCGGACTGGGTGTGGCGGACCTCGTGGGGGCGGTCCGGCGCGGGCGCGCTCACCGCGCCTCCGGCGAGCTGGCGCTGCATGTGTTGGAGATCATGGAGTCGCTGCACCAATCGTCTGCGCAGGGGCGCCATGTGGAACTGACCACGACGTGCGTGCGGCCGGAACCGCTGCCGGTGGGGCTGCGTGAGGGTGACGTGGACCTGTAGCAGGCCCACACGGCGCAAGCGTGCGGCCCGTTGCCGCTCCCGGGAGCACGCCGGCGCGTGCAGCCGGCCGGCGATGATATAGACTGGACCGGCCCGAGGTGGCAGGGGTAGCATGCAAGTCAGCGCCGTGCAATGCGACGCGCGCGCAAGGAGTGGACGATGACGGAACCCACGACATCTTTGAAGGGCCGAAGCCTGCTTGGGTTGTATGATCTGTCCCAGGCGGAATTCCTGGGGCTGCTCGACCTGGCGGCGCGGCTGAAAGCGAAGAAGAAGCGGCGCGAAGCCGGCACCCTCCTGGCCGGGCGGCACCTCGCGTTGATCTTCGAAAAATTGTCGACGCGCACGCGCTGTGCGGCCAGCGTGGCCGCGGCGGACGAAGGCGCGCACGCCGAGTACCTGTCGGCGCGCGAAATCCATTTTGGCAAAAAGGAATCGACGAAGGACACGGCGCGGGTGCTGGGCCGGATGTTCGACGGGATCCTGTTCCGCGGCTACCATCAGGCGACGGTTGCCTCGCTGGCCGAGCATTCGGGTGTGCCGGTCTGGAATGGGCTGACGGATTCCGACCATCCGACGCAGGCATTGGCCGATATTTTCACGGTGCGCGAGGTGTTTGGCACCCTGCGCGGGTTGAAGCTGGTCTACGTGGGCGATGGACGCAATAACGTGGCCACCTCGCTGATGCAGGCCTGCGCCCTGGCGGGCGTCCACTTCGTCAACTGCACCCCGCCTGAGTTGGCGCCGGCGGCGGCGCTGGTGAGCCAGGCGCAGGCGGTGGCGCAGCGCAACGGCTCGAGCGTGAGCGTGGTGCGCGAGCCGACCGAGGCGGTGCGCGGTGCGAACGTGCTGTACACGGATGTGTGGATTTCGATGGGTGAAGAGGATCAGGCGGCCGAGCGTATGCGCCTGCTGCGGCCGTACCAGGTGAACATGGATCTGGTGCGGCGCACCGGCAACCTCGAAAGCGGGAAGGTGCTTTTCCTGCACTGTCTGCCGGCCTTCCATGACCGTGAAACCGAGGTGACCCAGGAGAGCGGCGCCCTCGAAGTGACGGATGAGGTTTTTGAAGCGCCCTTCTCGCGCGTTTTCGATCTGGCGGAGAATCGCATGCATACCATCAAGGCGCTCTTCGTGGCCTCGCTGGCCGGTGGGGATGCGCCGGGAGGAGCGGCATGAAGTTGCGGACGATCGGTTGGGAAGCGTTTCAGGAACTCGATCTGGAGGCGCGCGCGCCGTACCTGATGTCCGAAGGCCGGCCCGAGCATGTCCTGATTCCCCAGCAATTCCGGCGTGAAGAATTGGATACGCTGTGCGCGCTGGCGACGGAGATCCGCCGGGTTGCGAAGACCCGCGCCGGCGCGGATTTTCTGGCGAGCCGCCTCTCGCACAAGCGGGCCATGCTGTACTTTTCGCAGCCGAGCACGCGCACCTTTCTCTCGCATCTCGCGGCCTGCCAGATCCTGGGCATGATGACGGGCGAAGTGCGCGACACGGCCACGTCGAGCGAAGTCAAAGGCGAATCGCGCGAAGATTCCGTGCGCACCTTCAGTTCCTACTACGATCTGATCATCATGCGTTCGAAGGAGCGCGGGCTGGCGGAGCGTGTGGCCTGGGTGCTCTCGAATTCCGAGCGCCCGATCCCGGTGATCAATGCGGGCTCAGGCCCGGACCAGCACCCGACCCAGGCCGTGCTCGACATCTACACGCTGCAGCGCAGTTTTGAAACGCGCGGCGGCATCGATGGCAAGCGCATCGCCTTCGTGGGTGATCTGGCGCGCGGCCGCACGGTGCGCTCGCTGGCGACGTTGTTGACCAACTACCGTGCGGTGTCGATGGTCTTTGTGGCGCCGCCGGCCTTCCAGATCGGGGCGGACATCCTGGGCTTGCTGAAGGCGCACGGCGTGGCCTTCGAGCAGACCGAGGATTTTCAGTCTGTGCTTGCCGATGCGGATGCGCTGTACATGACCCGGGTGCAGGACGAGTGGGATGTCGAGAAGGGGCAGAGCGACCGAGTGGACGTGGCCAAGTTTGGTCTGCGCCCCGAGGACCTGCGCCGCATGAAACCGAGCGCGGTGGTGATGCACCCGTTACCGCGGCGCAGCGAACTTCCGCCGGAGATTGACCATGATCCGCGCGCCATGTACTGGCGCCAGATGCGCAATGGGATGTGGGTGCGTTGCGCCCTCATTGCGCAGATCTTCCAATGCGACCATGACATTCGAACCTACTTCCGCGACCACATCCGGATGTAAAGGCGGGCGTCTCCGCCGAACGCCCGTGAGCCACTGGGGACTCCTGCTGCTGCTGCTGGCGGCGGGCTGCGCCAGCGTGGGGCCTGAGTCAGCCCCGACGAGCCGGCACTATGACCTGGGGCCCGTGGTGTCGCGCGACCGGGCGGTCGATGGCGCGGAACGCTTTCACCTGGCGGGGCCGCTGGTGGAGCGCCAGTCCACGACCAACGGCATGGATTTCGTCGCCGTGCGCCCCTTCTACAGCCGCATCCGTCTGGCCGGCGGGGAGCGCTCATCGTCCGATCTGCTCTGGCCGGTGGGGAATGTGCGCGACACGGGTGAGGATCGCAGCTGGCGCTTCCTGCTGGGATACGGGGCGGACTGGGACCGGGCGGATGCGGACAGCCGCTCGCGCTGGCGTGTCTTCCCGTTGCTGTGGGGCGGTCGCACGGAGGATGGCCACGGTCACTTTGCGCTGTTCCCGCTGGGCGGCACGATGCTGGAGTCGCTGGGCTGTGACCGCATCGACTTTGCGCTGTTTCCGCTGTATGCGCGAACGACGACCGGCGATCACCGCGCGCAGCATGTGCTGTGGCCGATCATCTCGTGGGCGCATAGCGATGAAGTCGACCGCCTGCGTGTGTTTCCGTTCTATGGGGTGAGCCGGCGCGAGGGTGAGGGGAGCAAGCGCTTTGTGCTCTGGCCGATCTGGACATCGGCGCGTTACGACGATCCGGCTGAGCGCGGCAGCAGCTACGTCCTGTTCCCGCTGTACGGGCGGGTGAAGACGGATCGCCAGTCCGGTTGGATGGTGCTGCCGCCATTCTTCCGCTACTCGCGCGGCGAGACGTTGACGCAGGCGAACGTACCATGGCCTTTCATTCAATATAGTCGCGGCACGGTGGACCGGCTGTATCTGTGGCCGTTGTGGGGGCGCAAGCATCAGGAGCGCGAGGATTCGGGGTTCCTGCTGTGGCCGCTGATTCACCACCGGCGCTGGCAGCGCGCCGACGGCGAGCACCGCCGGCTATTCGTCCTGCCCTTCTATTACCGCGATCGGTTGCTGCCGATGGCCGAGACGAATGGGGTGGCCGGGGTGGAGCCGGCGGTTGCGCCTGCAGCCGGTGGGCAGGAATCGGACTATTTGAAGGTGTGGCCGCTGCTGAGCTATCGCCGGGAAGGGGAGACGTCGGCCCTGCGGATGCTGGCCTTGTGGCCGTTGAAGCACACGCCGGCGATTGAACGCAACTACGCGCCGCTGTGGACGCTGTTTTCGCGCACGCACGACGGCGGGTCGTGGGATGAGGAATTGCTGTGGGGGCTTTGGCGGCGCGGCGGCCGTGCCGACGGTGGCGGCCACGTGTCGCTCTTCCCGCTATTCACGGTGGATCGGGCGCCTTCCGAAGCGTACCGGCGCTGGTCCGTGCTGGGGGGGCTGCTGGCGCATGAGCGCGAAGGATTGAATAACCGCCTGCGTGTGCTATATTTTCTCCGTTTCCGGCTCGGGGCGCCGTCGATGGTCGACGCGATCGAATCCCCGCCCACTTCGGAAGACGATCGCGAAGGTGAGCAACCATGATCACGCGTGAACCCGAGTTTTATCCCCCGCCGCGGTGGTTTGTCGGCCGCATAGGCCGCGCGGGGTGGCTGTTTGTTCGGGCGTTTGGGCAGGGGACCCTGTTGCTGTGCCAGACGGTCGTGTCCATGCGGTTCATGTTTACGGAGCGCGCCCGCCGCGAGATCGTCAACCAGATGCACATCGCGGGCATCAAGAGCCTCGGGGTGGTTTCGGTGGTGGCGCTGTTCACCGGCATGATCCTGGCGCTGCAAACGGGCATTGAGCTGCGCAAGTTCAACCAGGAAGTCAATATCGGCACGGCCGTGATGGTCTCCATGCTGCGAGAAATGGGGCCGTTTATGACGGGGCAGATTTTGGCCGCCTGCGTCGGCTCGGCCATTGCGGCCCAGATTGGGACGATGGTTGTGTCCGAAGAGGTCGATGCGCTGGAAATCATGTCGATCGATCCGGTGCGATTTCTGGTGATGCCGCGGCTGGTGGCGATGGCGGTGATGACGCCGCTGCTGGCGTTCTATACGTGCATGATGGGTGTCCTGGGCGGCGGTATCGTGGGCTCCACCCAACTCGGGGTCTCGTGGGAAGCGTACATGGCCAACGCCACTCGTTTTGCGGAGGTCAAGGATCTGTACGTGGGGCTCCTGAAGGCGCTGCTGTTCGGGATCATCATCACGATTGTGGCGTGCTACCAGGGCTTCGCTGCGGAACAGGGCGCGGTCGGCGTGGGGCGCGCGACCCGGTCTTCGGTCATCCAGGCCTTCCTTCTGATCCTCGTCGTCGGCTATTTCGTCACCCGTCTCTTTTACGTGCAATGATTGTCTTTGACCATGTGATCAAGTCGTTGGGCGGGCGCCCGGTGCTGAACGACCTCAGCTTCGAGATCCGCAAGGGCGAGACGTTTTTCATCGTCGGTCCTTCGGGCGTGGGCAAGAGCGTCACCCTCAAGCACATGGTTCGGCTGCTGACGCCGGACGCGGGGGATATTCGGGTGGCCGGCGAGAGTGTGGTGAAAGCGGATGAAGCGGGGCTGGAACGTGCGCGCGAGCGCTTTGGCTACCTGTTCCAGGCCGGGGCGCTGCTGGCGTGGTTGAATGTGGCGGATAACGTGGCGCTGCCGCTGGTTGAAAAGACGACCATGGCCGCCGACGCGATCCGCGACAAGGTTCAGAAGACGCTGGCCATGGTGGGCCTGGAGAAAGACGGCGCCAAATTTCCGTCGGAAATTTCCGGTGGGATGCGCAAGCGTGCGGGTCTGGCGCGCGCCATCATACGCGACCCGGAGATTGTGTTGTACGATGAGCCCACATCCGGGCTGGATCCGGTTTCCTCGCGCACGATCGACGAGCTCATCGATCACCTGCGGGTGACGCTGCAGGTGACGAGCGTGGTGGTGACGCACGACCTGCACAGCGCCCTGTCCATCGGCAGCCGGATTGCGATGTTGATCGGCGGCCGGCTGGTGGAGCTGGCGGAACCCAAAGCCTTTGTGGAATCGCAACAGGAAGACGTGCGCGCCTTCCTTGAATCGCAGTACATTACCAAGCGCGGCGCGTGGGAAAGGGGCGGGGGATGAAGCAGGATTGGATTGCGAAGCAGATTCGGATGGAGGTCATTGTCGGGACCTTTGTGCTGGCCGTGCTGCTGGGGCTGGGATACTTCACGATCATCCTGTCGCGCGACACGTGGTTTGCGCCCAAGCAAAAGATCGAAGTTCTATTTCCGCACGTGGCCGGGTTGCGCGAAGGCGACGGGGTGGTGGTGCGGGGCATGACCGTCGGCAAAGTGGATTCGCTGGCCCTGGCTGAGGACGGTGTGCACGTCGGGCTGGCGTTGGACGAGGCGCCGCGCTTGCGCGAAGGGTACCACATTGAGATCGTGCCGACGTCGGTCCTGGGCGGGCTTTACCTCGAGATTGATGAAGGGCCGGACGATGCCCCTGCTGTGAAGGTGGAGGGCATCCTGCGCGGCGAGAGTCCGAAGGACCTGATCGGCGACGCGGCGGATGTACTGAGTTCGCTGAAGAAGGGCCTGACGGAAGGCGGGATCATCGACAATCTGTCGGTGACGCTGAGCAACATTCGCACGATGACGGACCGCCTGGCGAACGGCGAGGGGACTCTGGGCAAGCTGCTGTCCTCGGATGACAAGCTCTATCAGGATCTGTCGGCGACGGCCGGCTCGTTGCGCGAACTCACGGGTCGGCTGGAGGCGGGTGAGGGCACATTGGGCAAGCTGCTGTCGAAGGATGACAAGCTCTACCAGGATGTGTCGGCAGTGGCCGGCTCGTTGCGTGAGATCACCAGCCGCGTCGAGGAAGGCCAGGGCACGATCGGCAAGCTGCTGTCCAAGGACGATCAGCTCTACCAGGATCTGGCGGCGACGACCAAGTCGCTGCGGACGATTGCTGAGCGCATTGAGAACGGCACCGGCGTGATCGGAAAACTCGTGTCGGACGAGAAGCTCGGAACCGACGTGCAGGAGACGATCACGGAGTTGCGGGCCACCATCGACGACGTGCGCGAAACCTCGCCGGTGGTCACGTTCACCAGTATTTTCTTCGGGGCGCTCTGAGGAGGGGGATTGGTTATCGGTTATCGGTTATCGGTAACCAGTAACCAGTAACCCTCTTACGTCCGGTAATTCGGGGCTTCGCGCATGATCTTGACGTCGTGGGCGTGGCCCTCGGTCAGACCCGCGAGCGAGACGCGCACGATCTGACCGCGGGTCTGAAGATCCGCGATGCTGCGGCAGCCGCTGTAGCCGAGTGACGCGCGCAGACCGCCCAGGTACTGGGTCACCACCTTATTCAACTGTCCGGCGTACGGCACAATGCCTTCGACGCCCTGGGGGACCAAGTCGTCCTCGCGGGTATCGGCCTGTGAGTAGCGCTCGCGGCTGCCCTTGGCTTCCTTGAGGGCGGCGATGCTGCCCATGCCGCGATAGACCACGTACTGGCGCCCCTGGTGAATGATTTTTTCGCCGGGGCTTTCTTCCGTGCCTGCCAGGACGGAGCCGAGCATGACGCTTTCGGCCCCCGCCACGAGCGCCTTGGGCACATCCCCGGAGTTGCGGATGCCGCCGTCGGCGATCACGGGGATGCTGCCGTCCAGTGCCTTGGCGGCGGAATAGACGGCGGTGACCTGCGGAACGCCGACGCCGCAGACGATGCGCGTGGTGCAGATGGACCCGGGGCCGATGCCGACCTTGACCGCGTGGGCGCCCCGGTCGCGCAGGGCCACCGCGCCTTCCGCCGTGGCCACATTGCCGGCGATGATGTCGATGTGCGGATAGTGCCGGGTAATCCAGGCGACCATGTCGAGGATGCCCTTGCTATGACCGTGGGCGCTATCCACGACGACCACATCCACATCCTCCTCGTCGAGGATGGCGACGCGTTCGTGGTCGCCCTGGCTGACCGCGGCGGCCACGCGCAGGCGGTACTGCTCGTCGCGGTTGATGACCGGGTTGAGGCGTTCCACGAGAGCCTTCACGTCGGTGAAGCTGTAGAGGCCCACCAGTTTACCGTCGGCGACCAGCGGGAGCTTGCCGATGCGCTCGCGCATCATCAAGTCGTAGGCATCCTGCAGCGAGGTGTTGGGGGGCGCCGTGATGACCGGACGCGTCATGACATCCACCACGGGGGCATCCGGGTTGCGCGCAAAGCGCATGTCGCGCGACGTCAGCAGTCCCACCACGCGATCCTGCGCATCCAGAATGGGGAAGCCACTGAACTTGAACCCGCGGCGCTCCTTTTCGGAGCGGACGGTGGCGAGGGTATCGGTGTCGCGAAAGACGATGGGGTCGTTGATGAGGCCGTTGAGGTGGTGCTTCACGGCGGCCACCTGGCGGGCCTGGTCTTTGGGGCTGAGGTTCTTGTGGATCACGCCGATGCCGCCCAGCATGGCCATGCCGATCGCCATGGGCGCTTCGGTGACCGTGTCCATGGCGGCGCTGACCAGCGGCATGTTCACGGCGATGCGCGAGGTCAGGCGCGTGCGCACATCGGCTTCGTCGGGCAGGAAGTCCGCGTATTGCGTGATAATCGAGACGTCGTCGTAGGTCAGCCCCTCGTGGGCAAAGCGGGCCATGAAGTCATCGAGACGGGAATTGCCGCGCATGGTCAGCGTCCTCCGTTACTTACGCCGTTGCCCGTAGACGTATAGCGGCGGCGTGGCCGGCGGTCAATGGCAAAGCACGCTAGCGTGGTGAGCGATTCGTTCACATCAATACAGAGGCCGCCGAGCCGGCGGCCCTCCATCGGACGCATTCGAAACATTGGAGTTCCCCTGGAGGGTCGGCGGCTCGCCGACCGTGTTTACGAATCAACGAACTAATCGCTCACCACACTAGCGCAGTTCGAGTGCGGGGCCATCGGGCGCGCGGTAGGCGGGGGGCCTGGGGGACAACCAGTTGATGAGCAGCGGTTTGAGGGCGAACGCGAACCAGGCGTTGGCCAGGGGCGTGTAGTGACCGAAGACGGCGGCGGCCGTGGGTGGGATGTAGAAGCGGCTGATGTAGTCGGCGGGTGAGAGCCGGTACTGGGCGAAGTCACGGGCGTGCACGTCGCAGAGGTCCAGGATGGGAATGCCGCGTTGAGTCAGGGAATCGATGAAGGTCTGGTCGAAGCGCGGCTTGCCTTCGAGGTGCGCGACGATGTTGCCCTCGCCGTAGCTCAGGACCACCAGCAGTTGTTTGCCAGCGGTGCGAAACCAGGCTTGCAGGAGATCGAGCGTGTGGTTGGTCGCGCGCATGCCGTACTCGCGGCGGAAGCGGCGCGCCTCCTGGCGGCGCGTGGCCGGCGTGCGCAGGTCCACGCGGATTCGAAGCGCCTCGGCGAGGCGCTCGTAGTGATCGACCGGGAGGTCGGCGCCGCGCTCGATCAGGAAGAGGCGGACGATCTCGTCGTGCTCGAAGGCGGCGCGGAAGTGCTGCTCGTCACACAGCCGGCGCAACGCGTCGGCATCCGGGCAGCAGCCGGACTTCTCGACGAACGAGCCGGCGTCGAGGTCATAGCGCAGGTGCGCCCAAGGCAGGCCGTGGATCATGAGCGGGCGGTCGGGCGGCGCGGGGGTGGCATCCACGGCCGTGCGAATCCAGCGCGCCGCATCGAGGTTGCGCACGTGGTCGTCATCGTAGATGTTCAGAATCACGTAGGGCGAATTGGCTACGGCCTCGATGCGCCGGGCGCGGCGGTAGGCCTGGAAGACGCCGTAGCCGCCCATGCCGGAATTGCGGACCGGTTCGCGCAGATGGGCCGCGAGGACTTCCTGCCAGGTCTCGCCGTCGCTGACCTGCTGGCATTGCGTGAAGCTGTCGCCGTAGGTATTGAGACGGCAGGGGCGGTCGGCCGCGTGCACGTGGCGCCGCCAGCCGCCCGGCTCGTAGGTGTAGGCCGAGTGCGACTCGTCCAGACCGTCCTGCATGATCACGCTGTGGGGCCAGTAGCCGAGTTCGGGGTCGAACCGGCACCAGGAGTTGCCGTGGTTCGCCAGCAGGTTGTCCACGTCGATGCGGCGAAATGTGGTGCGACGCAGCAGGATGGGTACGGGATCTTCGCTCATGGCGGGCGCTCCTATTGAACGCGCACGAGTGTGGAACAGGGCGCGGCACGTGGCAAGCCGGTTTCGGGCGCTCTTGACCCGGCGAGGCGCGGGTGGTAGGTCTGCGGCATGTTGCCCGAACATCTGTATCCGCGCATGGTGCACGACGCACTGCTGGTCCGCACACGGGCCGTGGCGGCGGCGCGACGGCAGCGGCTGGAGGCACTGCGCACGCGCGCCGACGCCGAACGCTACGTGAAGACGGTGCGCCGCCGGGTGTTGAACCTCTTTGGTCCGCTGCCCGCCCGCACGCCGCTCCACCTACGCGTGACGGGGGTTCTGGAGCGCGGCCCCTACCGTGTGGAGAAGATTCTTTTCGAGAGCCGGCCGGGTCTGCTGGTGACGGCCAATGTGTACGTGCCCACGGCGCCGCCCCCGCGTGGCGGGTATCCCGCCGTGCTGGGCCTGTGCGGCCATAGCGAGAACGGCAAGGCCTACACCGAATACCAGGGTTTTTCGCAGGCGCTCGCGCGCCAGGGTTTTGTGGCGCTGATCCTTGATCCGCTCGGGCAGGGCGAGCGCATGCAGTTGCCGCACCGCCACGGTTCGCCCGTCGCCAATTCCTGCGATGAACACAATCTGTACGGCAAGCAGCTTGGCCTGGCGGGCGAATGGTTCGGCACGTGGCGCGCCTGGGACGGCATCCGCGCGTTGGATGTGCTGCTCGCGCGCCCCGACGTCGACCGCTCCCGGGTGGGGGTGACCGGTGTATCGGGTGGTGGTACGCTTACCACGTACATGAATGCGCTGGATCCGCGCTTCACGATGGCGGCGCCTGGGTGTTTCGTGACGACCTACCTGCACAACCTCGAGAACGAGCTGCCCGCCGACAGCGAGCAGATTCCGCCTGGCGCGCTGGCGGCCGGGTTGGAGATGGCGGATTTCCTGATTGCCCGCGCGCCGCGCCCGGTATTGTTGCTGACCCAGCGCCAGGACTACTTCGATCCGCGCGGCGCGTTCGAGGCGTACACGGATTTGCGTCGGGTGTACGGACTGCTGGGGGCCGGGGACCGCGTGCGTGTCTTCATGGGGTCGCATGGCCACGGCTATTTTCAGGATGCCCGCGAAACCATGTACCGGTTTTTCGGCGAGCATGCGGGGGTGCGGGTCAGTGGCCGCGAACCGGCGCTGAAGCTCGAGCCGGATGTGAACCTGTTTGTGACGCCGCGCGGCCAGGTGCGCGGCGTGAAAGGCGGCCTCCCACTCGGCGCGCATGTGGCGGGCTGCGCACAGGCAGCGGCTCGCGGGCGGCGGCCGCTGCAAGGCGACCCGCTGCAGCGCGTCGTGCAAGACGTGCTGCAGTTGCCGCCGCGCTCCGGCGTTCCGCACTACCGCGTGTTGCGTTCCACGGGCGACAACGATTGCACGCATCACTACAGCACATTCTGGTCGTTCGCCGTTGAAAGCGAGCCGGGCATCCAGGCCATTTTGCAGGTGTGGGATCCGCAGAATCCGATGACGGCCAGCCAGCCGCATTTTGCGTTTCCGCGTGAGCGCGAGCTGACGCTGTTCCTGCCGCACATTTCCAGCCGTGCCGACGTGCTGGGGGATGCGGTGCCGGCGAAGCCGCCCCTGCTGTACTCGCTGGATGTGCGTGGCATGGGCAAGAGCGTGCCGCTGGTCGGCAAGTGCGAGGATTTTCTCTACGGTTACGGCAATGACTACATGCACACGTCTTACGCGCTCATGCTGAACGAGAACGTGCTGGGGCGGCGCGTGCATGATGTGCTGGCCACGCTCGACCTTTTGCAGGCGCAGGGCACCGAGCGCGTCCATCTGATCGGGCGCGGGCTCGGGGCGATGCTGGCGGCCTACGCGGCGTTGCTGCACCCGCTCGTGCACCGCGTCACGCTCAAGAACGCGCTGCGCTCGTATGCCGAGTTGGCGGGTGCGCCGCAGGTGAGTTGGCCGCTGTCGTTTCTGCCGCACGGCGTGCTGCGCGCCTTCGATCTGCCGGACTGCTACCGCGCCCTGCGGAAGAAGAAGCTGCGGATGATCGCTCCCTGGGATGCGCGGTTCCGGCCGGTGTCCTGACGCTCGGCGCAGCCTCGCGCTCCAGGACATGTTTGGTGGAGCGCGAGGCTGCGCCGAGCGGGGTGCATCTCCGATTAGACCGTTTCGCCGCGACATCTGACAGAGATGCGTCACATCTTTGTCGCGAGCTTTGTCGACAAAGTTACCGACAAAGCTCGCGACAAAGCTTGGGTTGCGGGTGACAGCCCGCCTTGAGTGCATCGATGCGAAGAACGGCTCACCCGGAGGGTTCGCCCTACCCAGAGCTTGTTTTTTGCACAGGTAGGGCGAACCGTCCCGGTGAGCCGCACGGAAATGCTGATGCGCCCCGCCCCCGAGCGCTTTCGTTTCATTCCCGATTGACGCCACGAGTGGCGTGGCCATACTGCCGCGATGTCCAATCCTCACGCAGGGCCGGCGACCCCGGAGCTGGCGATCCCGCCGGGAACGCCGGCGGCGGTCGCTCTGCCGGCGTTGGTGAAGGCGTATGGCGCGCCGATGTATCACCTGGCGGTGCGGCTTTGCGGCCATCCGCACGACGCGGAGGATCTGGTGCAGGAGGTCTTCCTGCGGGCGTTTCGGGCGTGGGAGAAGTTCGAAGGGCGCTCGTCGGTCAAGACATGGCTTTTCACGATTGCGGCGCGCACATGCGGGCGGCTGAAGCGTCCGCGTGCGGGGCAGCCGAGGCGGCTGGAATCGCTGGATGAGTTGCTGCCTTTTGGTGAACCGCGCGTGGCTATGCTGCCGTCTCACGGGCCGGATCCGTCGCGCGTGGCCGCACGGCGGGATCTGCACCGGCGCGCGGAGGATGCGATCGCGCGTTTGCCCGTGGAGTTCCGGGTGCCGCTGATCTTGCGCGACGTTCTGGATCTTTCCGTCGAAGACATTGCGGCGGCGCTCGGCGTGCGGCCGCAGACGGTCAAGACCCGCGTCCATCGTGCCCGCCTGCGCGTCCGCCATGCGATCGCCGAGGGCTTGCCCGCACGGGCAGCGCCGCCGGTGGCCTATTCCAAGCGTGTGTGCCTGGATCTTCTCCAGGCGAAGCAGCAGGCGTTGGACCGCAATGCGCCATTCCCGCTGGGGGAGGGTGTGGTGTGCGAGCGCTGCCGGGCCATGTTTGCGACGCTGGACCTTGGCCACGACATCTGCCGGCGGCTGGGCCGGGGGCCATTACCCGCGAAACTGCGGCGCAGCCTGCTGGCCGACCTCGTCGTCTGAATCTTCGGGGTTTGCGATCGGGGCGGAAATATCCCACTGTTTTCGTAGGCATCCTGCTATCTTGTTTATTGCGGGAACCGATTTCGGTTTCATGTCTCTAATCATCGTGGAGGTGCAAACCATGGACGTTCGTCCTCGCGTGAGTCTGGTAGTGGCCATGCTGCTGACGTTGGCGGCTTCGGCTGGGATTGGGCAGACCAACAGTCCGTCGCTGGAGGCGTGTGTGCGCACGGCCCTGGAGGAGAATCCGGGGGCGGAGGCGGCGCGCTTTCGCGTCCTGGCGGCGGAGGGGGCGCAGCAGCAGGCGCGGGCGGCGTACTACCCGATGCTGAAGACGAGCGGCACCTATGCGCGAACGGACAATGCGCCGCAGGCCTTCATGATGACGCTCAATCAGCGCGACCTGTCCTTCGACAGCGATTTCAACAACCCGGATGATGCAGAGAATCTGCGCCTGAGCCTGGAGGCGCGCTATCGGCTGTACGATGGTGGGCGGCGGCGGTTCGGGGTTGGTGCCGCGGAGGCCATGGCCGAAGCGAGTGGGGCGGAGTGGCGCGCGCTGCGCAACGGGTTGGTGCACCAGGTCACGCAAGGGTTCTACGGGGTTCTGCAGGCGCAGGCCTTTGCGCTCGTGCAGGACGAGTCTCTGCGAAGCCTGCGCGAAAGCCTGCGGGTGGTGACCGAGCGCGTGGATGCCGGTGCCGCGGTGCGCTCCGACCTGCTGAACCTGGAGGTGCGGGTGAGCGAGGCGGAGGAGTCCTTGATCCGCGCCAGCAACGGTGTGCAACTGGCGATCGCCGCACTCAATACCAGCATCGGCAGCGACATGGTCGGGGCGGACGGGCTGGCCAGCATGGAACTCCCGGATGCAGACCCTCCGGCGGAGGCGAGCGCGGCGGGGGGCGTCGATGCGCGCGCGGAACTTGCGGCGGTGCAGGCGGGGGTGCAGGCGCGGAAGCTCGGCTACCGGCGCGCCGGGCGCGACTACGTGCCGACGGTGAGCGCGTTCGGCTCGGCCGACTGGGACAGCGAGGTTAGCACCGATTTTGAGAATAGCTATATGGCGGGGGTGGTGGCCGAGTGGGACGTCTTCACGGGGTTTCAGCGCGGTGGCGCGGTGGCCCAGGCCAAGGCCGAGTGGGAGGCGGCCCGGGCGATGGAGGAGCAGACGCGTCGGCAGTTGGATCTCGACCTGACGACGGCGCGGCTGCAGGCCAGCGAGGCGTGGGGACGCATGCAGGTGGCCCGCAAGGCGATTGCGGGCGCCGGCGAAGCGCTGCGGATGGCGCGTGAACGCTACGAGCAGGGCGCCGTGGATATCGTGGAATTGCTGACGGCCGAAGTGGGGCTCAGCGCCAGCCGCATGCGCGACGTGGCCGCGAAGTATGATTATCGCATCGCGCTCTCCAATGTGGCACGGGCGCGTGGTGAACTGGGGGAACCATGAGTGGGAAGAATCAGGACTGGATGCGCAAGGCATGGAAGCCGGTGGCGGGCGTGGGTGTGATGGTGGTGTTCATCGCGTGGGGAGCCGGCGTGTTTCATGGCAAGCCGGAGTTGCCGGAAGGCGGGGGGGCGGCGGGGGTGCCGGTGGACCCGGCGGCGGCCGTCAGTGTGGTCGTTCGCGAGGACGTGACGCCACCGCTGGATGTCACGGGGACGGTCACATCGGGCGAGATGGTTCACCTCAGCTCCCGGCTGAGTGCCTACGTGCGGAAGGTGCACGTCACCGCGGGGCAGGCCGTGCGCAAGGGCGACGTGCTGGGGGAGTTGGATGACCGCGCGATCAAGGAGCAGGTCACAGGGGCGGAGGCTCAACTGCGGCAGGCGGAAGCGGAGTTCCGCCGCACCGAGCAGTTGTTTGCCAAGCAGGCCACCACCGAGCAGGCGATGACGCTTGCGGAGTCGGCGTATCGTGCGGCGCAGGCTCAGGCGGAAAGTGCGCGGGTCATGCGTACCTACGCCACCTTGATGGCGCCGATCGACGGCATCGTCACCGATCGCCGGGTGGAAGCGGGCGATCTGGCCAACCCGGGCCAGGTGCTGCTTTCGGTCTATGACCCCGCCAACATGCGGCTGGACGTCCCCGTTCCGCTGCGGCTGGCCGAGAAGCTGGCGCTGGGTCAGGCGGTGGCGGTGGAGCTGGACCGGCCCGCGGGTGTGGTGACCGGGGTCGTGGCTCTCATCGTGAGTGAAGTGGATCCCCGCAGCCGCTCCCAACTGGTGAAGGTTCAATTGCCGTTGGCAACGGGCGGCATTCTCCCCGGCACCTTCGGCCGGCTGTGGGTGCGGGACGATCCGCGCGCGGCGCTACTGGTTCCCGGTTCGGCGGTGTACCGCGTCGGCCAACTGGAGTTGGTGCACCGCGTGATGGATGGCCGCGTCGTGCGTCGCGCGGTGAAGAGCGGGCAGGCGTTTGGGGACCGGGTGGAGATTCTGGCCGGGCTGGCCGCAGGCGATACGGTGCTGCGCGAGC